>JBGAOK010000033.1:0-29521 GCA_044221805.1 Meridianimarinicoccus sp. | reverse complement strand
CGTGCCTTTGCCGCATGCCTCGCGGCATGGTCCCGAGGATCTTTGCGCCGACGTCCCGGCGCTCTGGCCCGAGGTCGAAGCCGATCAGGCCGCGGTCCGGCCCGTGGCCGATCCTGGCTGCAACCGGGGCACGGCATCGCGGACTGGCTCGGCGCCGTGTCCTGCCATTTCAAGTCGGATGGCTGACGGGCTGCACACGCCCTATGCCGGGTCGATCGAGGCCGGCGTCGCCGCGGCGATGACAGGTGAGATCCGCCGTGACGGGCCGGGCAGTCCCGACCCGACTGAGACACCGGACAGCATGGTGCGGATCCTGTCCGACACTGTCGCCGCCCGGCCCTGCCGAGGGCTGACGCCCTTCACGCAGACCTGTGGTGTGCATCCGACTTTGGCACAGTATGATGATACCCGTCGATTTGCTAGCTTGCGGAAGGCGACACGCAGGGGCGGCAGGACATGCTTATGGAAATTCCGCGGATGACACCGAACACACTGCATTCGGCGATCATCATCGACGATCACCCACTGTTTTGCGACGCGCTGTCGATGACCCTTCGCCACACGGTCGGCATCGAGAAGGTCAGTACCGCCGGCACGCTGGACGAAGCGCTGGACATGCTCGGGCGCGGGGGCCGGCCGGATGTGATCGTGCTCGACCTGAACCTGCCGGATGTGCAGGGGCTGGACGGGCTGGTCCGGCTGCGCGCGGCGGCGGTCGGTGTCCCGGTGGTGGTGGTGTCCTCGATGACCGACGCGCGGGTGATCTCGTCGGCGCTCCGGGCCGGGGCCCAGGGCTTCGTCCCCAAGCACAGCCAACGCGAGGTGGCAGCAGGCGCGGATCCTGCAGTTGCTGTGCGAGGGCAAGCTGAACAAACAGATTGCATTCGACCTGTCGATCGCGGAAACCACTGTGAAGGCGCATGTGACCGCCATCATGCGCAAGCTGGGCGTGCAGAGCCGGACCCAGGCCGTGCTTCTTGCCCAGCATGCCAATTTCGCGTCGGTCCTTCAGGAGGGGGAGGGCCGGGGCTGAGGCCCGCCAGTCGGGCCCGGGGAGGTGTCGTGGGAGGAGACCAGCGAGGCGTTCCTGCGGACGCCGACGTCGCGCCGTGGCGCGGATCGCAATACCTGCGCAGTGCCAGCGGCGGCGTTCACGAACCTGGACTGATCGCGCGTCTGGCGGCTGAACTGGCGCTGGCGCCGGGATCGACGGTGGTCCTGTTCGTCTCGCCCGCAGCAAACCCGTGGCGGGTCGCCGAAGAAGCCGATGCCTTCTTCCCCGCCGTAACGGTGATCGGCTGCACCACCTCGGGCGAGATCAACGCGGACGGCTATGCGACCGACAGCATCGTCGCCGTGGCCTTCCCGCGCGAGCACTTTGCCTGTGCCTCGATTCTGGTGCCTGACCTGGGCGACTATGACCAGCACGCGCTCGCGCTCGAGGTCATCACGACCCGGGCGCATCTGGCGCGCAGCATCCCCGGCTGGAAGACCGAATTCGGCCTGACCCTGATCGACGGCCTGTCCCGCCGCGAGGACGACCTGAATGCCGCGCTGGCCACCGCCCTGGGGCCGATCCCGCTGTTTGGCGGGTCCGCCGCGGACGGGTTCGATTTCCGCCAGACCTATATCTTCCACGGCGGCAAGGTCCTGGCCAACGCGGCGGTGATCACCCTGGTCAGGACCGCCTGCGACGTGAAGGTGTTCTCGCTGGACCATCTGTCGCCGACCGAGACGCGGATGGTGGTGACCTCGGCCGATCCCGAGACCCGCACCGTGTTCGAGATCAACTGCGAGCCTGCGGCGCGGGAATACGCCCGGATCCTCGGCAAGGATCCCATGCAGCTGAACGCGATGACCTTCGCCTCGCATCCGGTTCTGGTCCGGCTGGGCGGGCAGTACCATGTCCGCTCGATCCAGCGCATGGACGAACACGGCAACCTGCTGTTCTTCTCGGCGATCGACGAGGGGCTGGTGCTGCGGCTGGCGGAACCCAGCGACATCGCCGCGCATCTGGACAGCGAGCTGTCGGCGCTGGGGCGGGTCGGGACGCCCGACGCGATCCTTGGCTTCGACTGCCTGCATCGCCGGCTCGAGGTCGAGGAGAAGCAGCTCAACCACATCATCTGCGGCATCCTTTCGCGCCACCGTGTCGTCGGTTTCAATTCCTACGGCGAACAGTTCAACTCGCGCCATGTGAACCAGACCCTGACCGGGGTGGCGATCTATCCGCCCGGTACCATGAAGGCCCATGACGCAGCCCCTCGTTGATCCGAACGATCCGGTCGAGCGCCAGCGCGACAAGCTGTCGAGGATCGCCCATTCGCTGATGGCGCGGGTGGAACAGGCCGGCGATTACCGCGGCGCGGGCTATGCCCATTTCCAGCGCGCCGTCCTGCTGGAAGAACAGGTCCGCGCTCGCACCCGGGATCTGGAAAAGACTCTCGACCTCTTGAACGAATCGAACCTGCGCCTGGCACAGGCCAACCGTGAGGCCGAACGCGCCCGCAGCGACCTGGCCAACGCGATCGAGACGATCCAGGAAGGCTTCGCCCTGTTCGATCCCGACGAGAAGCTGGTGCTGTTCAACAGCCGCTTCGCCCGGCACCTGCCCGACGTGCGCCGGGCGCTGAAGCCCGGACTGCCCTTCGGCGAATATGTGACCCGCGCCAGCCAGAGCGAGCACATGTTCCTGCCGCGGGGCGAGACCTCCGAACAATGGGTGGAACGCCGGGTTGCCCGGCACCGGGACGACCATGTGGTGTTCAACGTGGCGCTGGTGGGCGACCGCTGGCTGCAAGTCAGCGAGCAGCGCACCATGGACGGCGGCACGGTGATCCTGCAGACCGACGTCACCGACATGATCCGGCTGGAGCGCAAGGAACGCGAGCGCATGCTCGACGACCAGGCGCGGATCATCCGGGCGACCCTCGACCACATCGACCAGGGAGTCGCGATCTTCGACGCCGACCGCCGTCTGGTGGGCTGGAACCAGCGCCTGAGCGCGCTGCTGGCGCTGCCGGTGAACCTTCTGGTGTTGGGGATGCGCTTCGAGCGGCTGGGCGAACTGGTGGCCGACCGCAACGCCGTGGCCGATCCGGCGCGCCAGAGCATGCTGGCCGACTGGGTGGCCAGTGCCGGGCCGCGTCCGGCGCTGCGCTTCGAGATGGAACGCGGTCGCGAGATGTGGCTGGACGTCTATGCGCAGGAGACCCCCGACCGCGGCTTCGTGATGAGCTTCACCGACGTCACGGCCGAACGCAACGCGATCCGCGCCATGTACGAGGCCAACGAGTCGCTGGAACAGCGGGTCACCGAACGCACGCTGGCGCTGGAGGATGCGCTGTCCGAGGCGGAGCGCGCCAATGCCTCGAAATCGCGCTTCGTTGCGGCCGCCAGCCATGACCTGCTGCAGCCGCTGTCGGCAGCCAAGCTGTTCCTGTCCTCGGTCGATGACAGTCCCGAATTGAACCCGGTGACCAGCGACACCCTGAAGCGGGCGCGCAACGCGCTGGGGTCGGTCGAGTCGATCCTCGGCGCGCTGCTGGACATCTCGAAGCTGGATGCGGGTCTTGCCGCGCTGGAAGTGGGGCCGGTGTCCCTGGACCTCGCGCTGCAGACGCTTGCCGACGAATTCGCGCCCCTGGCCGCGCGCAAGGGGCTTCGCCTGCGCATCCTGCCGGCCGGCGTCACGGTGCGCAGCGACGCAAGCTATCTGCGCCGGATCCTGCAGAACCTGATCGCCAACGCGATCCGCTATACCGAGCAGGGCCGGGTGCTGGTGGGCGCGCGTCGGCTGAAGGGCGCGGTTCGGGTCGAGGTCTGGGATACCGGCCCCGGCATTCCCGAGGACCAGCAGGCCAACATATTCAAGGAATTCCAGCGCCTGAACCGGTCCGCCAGCCCGTCCGACGGGATGGGTCTGGGGCTTGCCATCGTGGACCGGGCCTGCGCGCTTCTGGGCCACCCGATCGAACTGCAGTCCGAGGTCGGGCGCGGCAGCTGCTTCATGGTCACGCTGCCCCTGTTCGGGGCGGCGCCGGTCCCGGTGCGCGCCCAGACCTATCGCAGCGAACACGCGGCCAATGCCCTGGCAGGCGCCATCGTGCTTCTGATCGAGAACGACGCCGAGGTTCGGCTGGCAATGACCCGGCAGCTGGAACGCTGGGGGCTGAGCGTGCTGGACACCGGCAGCGGCGCCGAGGCGCTGGCGCTGCTCGAGGAGATCGGTATTGCCCCCGACATCATCGCCGCCGATTATCACCTGGACAATCAGGAGACCGGGCTGGAGGCGCTGAGGAGTATCCACCGGGTGTTGGGGCACGTTCCGGCCATGATCGTCACCGCGAACCGTTCGCCCGACCTGCGCCGGCAATGCCAGCAGGCAGGGATCCGGATCCTGGAAAAGCCGATCGACCCGGACACGCTGCTGGCCGAACTGGGCGACATGATCCGCAGCGGCCCGCGCTGGAGCTGATGATCAATCGGGCCGGGTCTTCCATTCGACCCGAGGCGCGAAAACATAGCCGGCACCATAGACCGTCCGGATCATCGCAGGCGCGCCCGGATCCTCGCGCAGCTTGCGGCGCAGCCGCGAGACCCGCACGTCGATCGACCGGTCGAACGGCGCCAGGTCGTTCTGCGAATTGAGGTCGAGCAGGGTCGGGCGGCTCAGAACCCGGCCGGCGGACTGCACGAAGATGTGCAGCAGGTCGTTTTCCGCCGCGCTCAGTTCGACCGCCTCGCCGTCCGGGGCGATCAGGGTGCAGGCGTCGAAATTCGCCGTCCAGCCGGCAAACCGGGCGATCCGCGCCGCCGCCGGGGCGGGATCGCGACTGCCGCCCTTGCGGCGCAGAACGGCCCGGACCCGCGCCACCAGTTCGCGCGGTTCGAACGGCTTGCTGATATAGTCGTCGGCGCCGACTTCCAGCCCGATGATCCGGTCCGTCACCTCGCTGCGGCCGCTGACGATGATCGCGGGGATCCGCCGCCGCCGCAGCATCTCGCCCACCAGCCCCAGCCCGTCACCATCGGGCAGTCCCAGATCGACGAGGCAAAGGTCGGGTTCCTGCTGGCGCAGCGCCTGTTCCAGCGCGGCGCAGCGCGAGAAGCGTTCGACGCCGAACCCTTGGGTTTCCAGTGCCCGCCGGATCACCGCGGCGATTTCGGAATCGTCCTCGAGCAGGTAGATGCGCTGTTTCATCCCTTGCCCGCCGGGCCAATGGCGGGGCCGGCGCGACGAAGTTCGGCGCGGATTGCGGCGGCAAGGTCGGCCGGTTCAAAGGGCTTGCGCAGGACCGGGAAGTCGGCCCCCGCTACGGCGGCCTCGACCGCGCCGCCGTGGCCGGTCATCAGCACGACCGCCACGTCGGGCGCCACCTCGCGGACGTGAAGGCCAAGCTCGACCCCGGTCATCTCGCCCGGCATGGCGATGTCGCTGACCACCACACCGATCTCGGCGATGCCGTCCAGAAGGTCGATCGCCTCGACCGCCGAGCCGGCTTCCACCAGCGGATAGCCAAGGTCGACGAGCTGCCGGCGCAGGACACTGCGCACCTCCTCGTTGTCATCGACCAGAAGCGCGATCCGGCCGGCCGCGAAGGGCAGCAGCGGCGCGTCCGGACGCCGGTCGGGCAGGCGGGGCACGACCGCCTCGCGCGCGACCGGCAGCAGCAGGGTGAAGCGGCTGCCCTTGCCGGGCTCGCTGTCGACCCGGATCGCCCCGTTCGACTGCTTGACGAAGCCATAGACCATCGACAGGCCCAGCCCCGACCCGCCGCCCTCGGCCTTCGAGGTGAAGAAGGGCTCGAAGATCCGTTCGCGCCGGTCGGCGGGGATGCCGCTGCCATTGTCCTGCACCACCACCCGCACATAGTCGCCGCTGGCGATCTTCAGCGTCTCGGCCTCTTCCGGGTCGAGCGCCACGTGATCGCTGGCAATGCGGATCTGCCCGCTGCCGTCGATCGCATCCCGGGCGTTCACCGCAAGGTTCAAGAGCGCCATCTCGAACTGTGCGGGGTCGACGAAGGCGGGCTGCGCCTGGCCGCGGGCCGAGGCGACGATCTCGATCTCGATCGTGTCCGGGATGGACGAGCGCAGGATCTTCACCAGGTCGCCGATGGCGTCCTCCACATGGATCGGCTGCGGGTCCAGCGGCTGGCGCCGGGCCAGCGTCAGCAGCCGCCGGGTCAGGTCCGAGCCGCGCCGCGCCGCCGCTATGGCGGGGTCGAGATAGTCCTCGCGCAATTCGCGGTCCTGCAGCCGGTCGCGCAGCGGTAGCAGGTTGCCGATGATGACGGTGAGCAGGTTGTTGAAGTCGTGCGAGATCCCCGACGACAGCCGCCCCAGCGCGTCCATCTTCTGGCTTTGCAGCAGCGCGGTGGTGGCCTGTTTCTGCCGGGTCACGTCCACCGACAGGATGTAGAAGCCGATCACTTCGCCCTCGGACGGCTGCTCGGGGCGCAGGAAGGTGCGCACGTCCTTCCGCCTTCCGTCCGGGAAGGCGACGGGGATCTCGAAATCGACCACCGCGCCGCGGCGGGCCTGTTCGAAGAAATGCCCCGAGGCCGCCAGTGTCTCGGGGGCAAGGATCTGGGCGCAGCGCAGGCCGAGGATGTCCTCGGGGCTGTGGCCATAGGCCCGGGCGAAGCGGCGGTTCGCGTAAAGGAAGCGCATGTCGCGGTCCAGATGGGCGATTCCGGCGGGCAGTTCGTTGGCGATCAGGCGCAACCGTGCCTCGCTCTGGCGCAGGGCCTCGGTATGGGCCTGGATCCGCTGTTCGAGCGCGGCCTCGTGCTCCTTCTGGGCGGTCACGTCGGTGTAGAGCGTGACGAAGCCGCCCGCCGGCAGGGGCATTCCGACCACGCGGATGATCGTGCCGTCGGGCCGGATCCGCTCGAAGGTATGCGGGACGAAGCGGCGCGCGTCCTCGACCCTGCGGAGGATCTGCTCCTGCGGGTTGCCGGGGCCGTATTCGCCCTTTTCCGCGTTGTGACGGATGAAGCTTTCGAACGCCGCGCCGGTGAAGGCGAGGCTTTCGGGAAACTGCAGCAACTCGATGAAGTGCCGGTTCCACGCCACCAGCCTGAGGTCGCGGTCGAAGATCGTGATCCCCTGGCTGATGTGGTCCAGCCCGGCCTGCACGAGAGGGTGAATGTCCGTCCGGTCTGCAGGCATCGTGTCAGCCTTCGTGTCCAGGCTCTTGCCTTGGATGGCGGTATTCGGGTCAGAGTAGACGGAAACTGGCCCCGGAAAAGACCCCGTTACAATTCGCTACAATCGGTTCAATCTTGCGAAAAGGCCATTGTGCAGGGTCCGGCTGCACGCGGAGGAGGAGACGCGATGAGTTCGATGCACACGATCTATGATCAGGGGCTTGACCGCTGCGACGCGAACTTCGTCCCGTTGTCGCCGCTGAGCTTCATCGAGCGGACCGCTGCGATCTATCCCGACCGTCTGGCCGTGGTTCATGGTCCGGTTCGTCGCAACTGGGCCGAGACCTATGACCGCTGCCGCCGCCTTGCCGGCGCCCTGTCGGCCCGCGGCATCGTCCGGGGTGATACGGTTGCGGTGATTGCCGCCAACATCCCCGAGATGTTCGAGGCCCATTTCGGCGTGCCGATGTCGGGGGCGGTGCTGAACACGGTGAACACCCGGCTTGACGCCGAGGCGATCGCCTTCATCCTGAACCACGGCGAAGCCAAGGTCGTGCTGGTCGACCCGGAATTCTCGGAAGTTGTGCAGCGGGCGGTGCGGATGGCCGGCCGCGAGCGGCTGGTGGTCGACATCGTGGACGAGTCCTTCGAGGGCGGCAGCCGGATCGGCGCGCTGACCTACGAGGCCCTGCTGGACGAATGCCCCGCCGACTATCAGTGGTCGCTGCCGGGCGACGAATGGGACGCCATCAGCCTGAACTATACCTCGGGCACCACGGGCGATCCGAAGGGCGTGGTCTACCACCACCGCGGCGCCTATCTGAACGCGCTGTCGAACATCGTCACCTGGGGGATGCCGCAGCATTCGGTGTATCTCTGGACGCTGCCGATGTTCCACTGCAACGGCTGGTGCTTCCCCTGGACGCTGGCGGCGAATGCCGGGGTCTGTGTCTGCCTGCGCGCGGTCCGCGCCGAGCCGATCTTCCAGCTGATCCGCGACGAGAAGGTCACCCATTTCTGCGGCGCGCCGATCGTGCTGAACATGCTGGCCAACGCGCCGGCCGAGATGAAGGACTTCAGCCACGAGGTGAAGGTGATGACCGCCGGCGCCTCGCCGCCCGCGGCGGTGATCCGCAACATGGAAGCCATGGGCGTCGAGGTCACCCATGTCTACGGTCTGACCGAGACTTACGGGCCTTCGGTGGTCTGCGCCTGGAAATCCGAATGGGACGGGCTCGACGTCGAGGCGAAGGCGAAGATCAAGGCACGCCAGGGGGTGAAGAACACAGCCCTGGAAGGGCTGATGGTCGCCGATCCCGACACGCTGGAGCCGGTACCCCATGACGGCGTGTCCATGGGCGAGATCTTCATGCGCGGCAACAACGTGATGCGCGGTTACCTGAAGAACCCGTCCTCGACCGAAAAGAGCTTCCGCGGCGGCTGGTTCGCCTCGGGCGACCTTGGGGTCACCCATCCCGACGGCTATGTGGAACTGAAGGACCGCTCGAAGGACATCATCATTTCGGGTGGCGAGAACATCTCGTCGGTCGAGGTCGAGGATGTGCTCTATCGTCATCCGTCGGTGAACGAGGCGGCCGTGGTGGCCCGTCCCGACGACAAGTGGGGCGAGACACCCTGTGCCTTCATCGACCTGAAGCCCGGCGCGGAGGTGACCGAGGCGGACATCATCGCCTTCTGCCGCGAGAACATGGCGCACTTCAAGATTCCCCGTAAGGTGGTGTTCGGGCCGCTGCCCAAGACCTCGACCGGCAAGATCCAGAAGTTCATCCTGCGCGATCGCGCAAAAACGAAAGAGCCGGCAACGTAACAGACGGCCAGACAGAGCGATCGGGCCGGGCAGGGAGGACGCATGGCCGAACAGGGCGACTTCATCCTTCAGACCGAGGGTCTGACCAAGGAGTTCAGGGGCTTCACTGCGGTTGACAAGGTCAACCTCGCGGTGAAGCGGCACACGATCCATGCCCTGATCGGGCCGAACGGGGCGGGCAAGACCACGGTCTTCAACCTGCTGACCAAGTTCCTGATCCCGACCCGGGGCACGATCGGCTTCAACGGCCGCGACATCACCCGCGCGCAGCCGGCCGAGATCGCACGGCTGGGGGTGATCCGGTCGTTCCAGATCTCGGCGGTGTTCCCGCACATGACCGCGCGCGAGAACGTGCGCGTGGCGCTGCAGCCGCAGCTGGGATCGACCTTCCATTTCTGGCGGTCGGATGCGAGCCTGAAGGTGCTCGATGCCCGCGCCGAGGAACTGCTCGACATGGTCGGGCTGTCCAGCTTCGCCAATGACGAAGTGGCGGACCTGCCCTATGGCCGCAAGCGCGCGCTGGAGATCGCCACCACGCTGGCCTGCGAGCCGGAGCTGATGCTGCTGGACGAACCGACCCAGGGCATGGGGCGCGAGGATGTGGACCGGATCACCAAGCTGATCCGCAAGGTCGCCGAGGGGCGCACGGTGCTGATGGTGGAACACAACCTCGGCGTCGTCTCGGCGCTGTGCGACCGGATCACCGTGCTGCAGCGGGGCGCCGTGCTGACCGAAGGCGACTATGCCACCGTCTCGACCGACCCGCGGGTCAAGGAAGCCTATATGGGGAAAGCGGCCTGATGCTGACCGCCGACGAATCCATCGGCGGGCAGCACCCGTCGGAGCACATCGAGGCGATCAGGGTCAACGACCTGCACGCCTTCTATGGCGAAAGCCACGCGCTGCACGGCATCGACTTCACCGTCTTCCAGGGCGAATTGGTGACGCTTCTGGGCCGCAACGGCGCCGGGCGCACCACCACGCTGCGCTCGCTGGTGGGGCTCCTGTCCCGGGTCACCGGGTCGATCGTGATCAACGGCCAGCAGGTGGTGGGCGTGCCGCCCCATGCCATCGCCCATCTGGGCGTCGGCTACTGCCCCGAGGAGCGTGGCATCTTCTCGTCCCTGAATGTCGAGGAAAACCTGATGCTGCCGCCGCGGGTGGCGCCGGGCGGCCTGACGGTCGAGGAAATCTACGCGATGTTCCCGAACCTGAAGGAACGCCGCCGCAGCCAGGGCACCCGCCTGTCGGGGGGCGAGCAGCAGATGCTGGCGATGGCGCGAATCCTGCGGACCGGCGCCAGCATCCTGCTGCTGGACGAGATCACCGAAGGGCTTGCCCCGGTCATCGTCGACAAGTTGGGCGAGGTGCTGACCGATCTGAAGGCGCGGGGATACACCATCATTCTGGTCGAACAGAATTTCCGCTTCGCCGCACCGCTTGCCGACCGCCACCTGA
This sequence comes from Meridianimarinicoccus sp., assembly GCA_044221805.1. Taxonomy (GTDB): domain Bacteria; phylum Pseudomonadota; class Alphaproteobacteria; order Rhodobacterales; family Rhodobacteraceae; genus Meridianimarinicoccus. The sequence continues at coordinate 19,081 of JBGAOK010000033.1, read as the reverse complement.
TCATGGACCATGGCCACATCGTCGCCACGGTCGCCCGCGAGGAGCTTGAGGAAAAGCAGGCAGTCTTCGACGAATACCTGAGCGTCTGAACCAGGACATAACGAATTCAACAGGAGGAACTCATGAAATTGCTTGCAAGACTTGCTGCGGGTGCATCCGCGGCTGCCTTCCTTGCCGCCGCCGCCCATGCCCAGGAGGTCAGTGACGGGGTGGTCAAGATCGGCGTCCTGACCGACATGTCCGGCACCTATTCCGACCTCGCCGGTCCCGGCGCCGTCGCCGCGGCGGAAATGGCCATCGCCGACCAGGGCGGCAAGGTACTCGGCATGCCGATCGAACTGGTGGTCGCCGATCACCAGAACAAGGCCGACATCGCCGCCAACACCGCGCGCGAATGGGGCGACAGCCAGCAGGTCGACGTCTTCGCCGAACTGGTGACCACCTCGACCGCGCTCGCGGTGTTCGAGATTGCCAAGCAGCAGAACAAGGTGGTGCTGGTGACCGGCGCGGCCTCGTCGCCGCTGACCAACGACAAGTGCATCCCGAGCGGGATCCACTATGCCTACAGCACCAAGGCGATGGCCAACGGCACCGGCAAGGCGGTGGTTGCCGAGGGCGGCGACACCTGGTTCTTCCTGACCGCCGACTATGCCTTCGGCCAGGCGCTGGAAGCCGACGTGACCAAGGTGGTCGAAGCCTCGGGCGGCAAGGTTCTGGGCTCGGTCAAGCACCCGTTCCCGGCGACCGATTTCTCGTCCTTCGTGCTGCAGGCGCAGGGGTCGGGCGCCAAGGTGATCGGTCTGGCCAATGCCGGGGCCGACACCACCAACGCGATCAAGGCGGCCAAGGAGTTCGGCCTGATCGATGCCGGCCAGCAGCTGGCCGCGCTCTTGATGTTCATCAGCGACGTCAACGCGCTGGGGCTGGATACCGCGCAGGGCATCCAGCTGACCACCGGCTTCTACTGGGATCTGGACGACGACACCCGGGCCTGGTCGAAGCGGTTCAACGAGAAGACCGGCAAGATGCCGACCATGGTGCAGGCCGGTCTCTATTCGGCGCTGGCCCATTACTTCAAGGCCGTCGAGGCCGCAGGCACCGACGCCACCGACCCGGTCGTGCTGAAGATGCGCGAGATGCCGATCAACGACTTCTTCGCCAAGGGCGGCGTGATCCGCTCGGACGGCCGGATGGTCCACGACATGTACCTGGCCCAGGTCAAGACCCCGGCGGAAAGCACCGGCCCGTGGGACTACTACGAAATCCTGCGCACCATCCCGGGAGAAGAGGCCTACGGCCCGCTCTCGGAAAGCACCTGCCCGACCAAGTGATCGACTGGCGCCCGGCCAGGGCGGCCGGGCCGCTTCCCTCGCCGGAAAGGACAGGACGCCCCATGTTCGCCGACATCTTCGGATTTCCGCCCCAGGTCCTGTTCGGGCAGCTTCTGCTCGGCCTGATCAACGGGGCCTTCTACGCGGTCCTGTCCCTGGGGCTTGCCGTGATCTTCGACTTCCTCAACATCGTCAACTTCGCCCATGGCGCGCTCTACATGCTGGGCGCCTTCGCAGCCTATTTCCTGCTGACCTATGGCGGGATCGGCTACTGGGGTGCTCTGGTGCTGGCGCCGATCCTCGTCGGCGGCTTCGGTGCGCTGATCGAGCGCTTCCTCTTGCGCCGGCTGGCCGGGGTGGATCACCTCTACGGGCTGCTGCTGACCTTCGGGCTGGCGCTGATCATCGAGGGCACCTTCGTCAAGTTCTTCGGCGCCTCGGGCAAGCCCTATCCGACGCCCGCCGCCCTGACCGGGGGGGTGAACCTCGGCTTCATGTTCCTGCCGTGGTATCGCGGCTGGGTGGTGGTCGCCTCGCTCGCCGTCTGCTTCGGCACCTGGCTGCTGTTCGAACGCACCAAGATCGGCGCCTATCTGCGCGCCGGCACCGAGAACCCGAAGCTGTTGCAGGCCTTCGGCGTGAACGTGCCGCTGCTGACCACGCTGGCCTATGCCTTCGGCGTCGGGCTGGCGGCCTTCGCCGGGGTGCTGGCCGCCCCGATCACCCAGGTCGGGCCGCTGATGGGGTCGAACCTGATCATCGTGGTCTTCGCAGTGGTGGTGATCGGCGGCATGGGCTCGATCGTCGGCGCCGTGGTGACCGGCCTGGCCATGGGGGTCATCGAGGGCCTGACCAAGGTGTTCTGGCCCGAGGCCTCGGCCACGGTGATCTTCTTCGTGATGGCCATCGTCCTTGTGCTGCGGCCCGCGGGCCTGTTCGGCAAGACCGCGTGAGGAGCCCCCGATGACCCGCACCGCGCTCTACCTGATTGCCGCCGTCCTGCTGATCGTGGCGCCGTTCTTCGTATATCCGGTCTTCCTGATGAAGATCCTCTGCTTCGCGCTGTTCGCCTGCGCGTTCAACCTGATCCTCGGCTATGGCGGGCTGCTGAGCTTCGGCCACGCCGCCTTCTTCGGCGGCGCGGCCTATGTCACCGGCCATGCCCTGACGGTCTGGAACCTGCCGACGCCGGTGGGCATCCTGGTCGGCACCGCGGCCGCTGCGGTGCTGGGGGTCGCGGTGGGCTCGCTGGCGATCCGGCGGCAGGGCATCTATTTCGCGATGATCACCCTCGCTCTGGCGCAGATGTGCTACTTCCTGTTCATCACCTCGCCCTTCACCGGCGGCGAGAACGGCTTGCAGGGGGTGCCGCGGGGGACGCTGTTCGGCGTGGTCAACCTGCAGAATGACCTCAACATGTACTACTTCGTGCTGGGGATCTTCGCGCTCGGCTTCTTCGTGATCGCCCGCACGGTGCATTCGCCCTTCGGGCAGGTGCTGCGCGCGATCCGCGACAACGAACCCCGGGCGGTGTCGCTGGGCTATTTCGTCGATCGCTACAAGCTTCTGGCCTTCGTCCTGTCGGCGACGCTGGCGGGTCTGGCCGGAGCGACCAAGACGGTGGTGTTCCAGCTTGCCTCGCTGACCGATGCCCATTGGCACATGTCGGGCGAGGTGGTGCTGATGACGCTGCTGGGCGGGCTTGGCACCATCGCCGGACCGGCGATCGGGGCCGGGCTGATCGTGGCGCTGCAGAACGAACTGGCGACCGGGCCGCTGTCGGCCTGGGTGCCGGTGGTGCTGGGCACGATTTTCGTGGTCTGCGTGCTGGCCTTCCGCCGCGGCGTGGTGGGCGAGATCCAGGCGATGCTGCGCAAGTCCTTCTGAGGGCTGGCCAGGGCCGGACAAGGCGCGCCGCAGCCCGGCGCGCCTTTTGTGTTCCGGGGGTCAGGCCTTGCGGAAATTGGCCCCCAGCCGCATCTGGATGTAGTCGTGGGCGGTGATCGGCGGATAAAGCCCGCCGGGCCCCTGCAGCACCACATCGGTGTTGGCCTGGGCGAAGAAGGCGATCGACTGGCGCGCGCCGAGCGGTTCGCCGGGCTTCGGCATCCGCACCCGGTGCAGGGTCGACAGCAGCCGGTCGTCGGACCAACGCATCAGCATGTCGCCGATATTGCAGGTGACGATGCCCGAGACCGGGGGCACGTCGCTCCAGGCGATGGCCCGGCCCCTGGCGTCCTTGCCGGGGCAGAGCTGCAGCCCGCCCTGTCCGCTCCGCTGGTGCAGCAGGGTCAGGCAGTCGAAATCGGTATGGGCCCCGGCGCGCCAGAAGCGGAAGTCTTCCGGAAGGGCATCCTCCATCCCCGGATAATGGATCAGCCGCAGGGTCGACTGGTATTCCGGCAGGCCCGGGTCATGGGCCTCGGTGAAGGCGTCGGCGCCGAAGCCCAGCCGGTCGGCGAAGCAGGACAGCACCTTCATCGCCAGCGCCCAGTTCATCCGCTCGAAGGCCAGCATGGTGGCCTTGAAGCCCGGCACCTCGGCCCCCGTGGGCCACAGGCCCGCCATCCGCGGCAGGGTGATCTGGAAGCTCTCCTTCTGGTCCGCGGTGCCGGTCGAGGGGCGCACCTGCGCCTTGTATTCCCAGCCGGCATTGGTGCCGGGCCGCAGGGGATACTGGCCCTTGGCTTCCGGGGAAAGGTCGAAGAAATCGGCCGAGAGCCGGAACGCCTCGTCGATCAGCGCCTCGGGGATGCCGTGATTGGTCAGCTGGAAGAAGCCGATCCCGGTCGCGGCCTGCCACAACTCCTCGGTGATCTCGGCTCGCCGGGTGAAGAAGTCCGACATGTCGATCAGCGGCACCGCGCGCTCGACCAGCTCGCCGTCGCCGCCGAAACCGGCTTCGGCCTTTAGTTCCTTCAGATCATGGATCGGATCTGTCATCAGCGTTGCTCCTGCGGATAAGGGCGCGGCCGGTCAGGGCGCCGGGGTCATGGGCGGCCCGGACAGGACCACGGCGCGGGCGGCGGTCAGGCGGGCGACGGTGCGGGCGGCATCTTCGGCCAGCGCGCCCAGGTCGAGCCCGGGCAGGCGGCCATCGACCACCACCGGGCGGCCGCCGACGAAGCTGTGGCGCAGGGTGATCGCCCCGGTCAGAACCGGGGCCAGCGCCGGGTCGTGCAGCCCCATGTTGCGCGGCGCCGACAGGTCGATCATGGCGATGTCGGCGGCCATGCCGGGCAGCAGCAGCCCGCAGCGCGGAAAGCCGAGCGCCCGCGCGCCGCCCCGGCCGGCCCAGTGGACAAGCGTTTCGGCCCGCGCGGCGGCGACGCCCTTGCCGGCCCGGTGCAGCGCGAAGGCGGCGTAAAGCGCGGCGCCCATGTCTGCGGCCTCGTTCGCTGCCGCCCCGTCTACCGCCAGCGAGACGGTGCCGCCCAGCTCGTGCAGCCGGTCGGCTGGGGCGATGCCCGATCCCAGCCGGGCATTGGCCTGCGGGCAATGGGCCATGGCGGTGCCGGTGGCGGCCAGCAGGCCGACCTCGTCCGGGCTGAGATCGACCAGATGGGCGAACCAGACGTCGGGGCCGAGCCAGCCCTTGTCCGCCAGCCAGAACACCGGGCGCTGGCCATCCTTCGCCAGCGTGAAGGCGGCATAGCCCTCGTTCTCGGACAGGTGGGAATGGAGCCTCAGGCCGAGCCTGCGCGCCGTCGCCGCGATCTCGGCCAGTTCGCCCGGATCGACGTTGAAGGTCGGCGTGGTCGGCGCGGCGGCGACCCGGGTCATGGCCAGGTCCGACGGGTCGTGGAATCGTGCCGCAGCGCGCTCGATCCCGCCCAGGAAGGCGTCCAGGGTCTCGACCGGCGGCGGCGGCAGGGTCGGATCGGCGAAGGTGCGGCCCCGGGTGCCGCCGCCGCGCGCCAGCACGAACCGCAGGCCCAGCTTCGCCGCCTCGTCGAACAGGATTTCGGCCGGATCATAGTCATACCGGTCGGAAAAGACATAATGATGGTCGGCGACCGTGGTCGCCCCTGTCAGCGCCAGTTCCGCCAGCCCGATCCGGGCCGAGACGCGCAAGGCCTCCTCGTCCAGATGCGGCCACCAGGTGAAGGGCACCGCCATCAGCCAGGGCTCCAGCGGCAGGTTCAGCCCGGCGGGCACCGCCTTCAGCACCGACTGGAACAGGTGGTGGTGGGTGTTGACGAAGCCCGGGCAGACCACGGTGCCGGCGGCGTCGACCACCCGCTCGCCGGGCATGGGCGTCAGCGCGCCGATTTCGGCGATGATCCCGCCGCGGACCCGGAGCGCGCCCGAAAACCGCTCGCCGCTGCCAAGGCAGCCGGTCAGACCGTGGCGGATGTTGGCGATCAGGAAGTCGGTCATCGGACCGGGGCCGCACGGTTGCGTGACATAATTCGCATTAGCGCGGGAAAGAACCTCACGCCACGAGCGGTCGCCGTTGCTGGCGTCAGAGCAGATCTCATCGTTCCCGCCTCGGGGTTGCCGTGCCTTCCGGGTCTGATGAGCAATGTCAGGGTGCCGGGCACCCCACCGCTTCTACTCGCCCCCAGACTGGCGCGCGGACAGGGCTGCCGCAAGCGTCAGGCGATAAAGTTCTCGCGCGCCCGGCCCGTCAGGGTCAGGTTTCCGGCACGGCGCTGCCGCCATGCCCGTTTCCCGGGCGCTGCCGGGACGGGATCAGTGTCCCGGGGGCACGTCGTCGGCGACGGCGACGGCCGGCTTGCGCAAGGCGCTGGTCTGCCGGAACAGCCGGGTCACGATGACGAAGAACAGCGGCACGAACAGCACGCCCAGTACCGTGGCCGAGATCGTGCCGCCCAGCACGCCGGCACCGATCGCGTTGCGCCCGCCCGAGCCGGCACCGGTGCTCAGCACCAGCGGCAGCACGCCCAGCGAGAACGCCATCGAGGTCATGATGATCGGCCGGAAGCGCTGCCGCGCCGCCTCGCGCACCGCGTCGACCACTCGTTCGCCCTGGGCATGGCGGTCGCGGGCGAATTCCACGATCAGAATCGCGTTCTTCCCCGTGAGGCCGATGACGGTCAGCAGCCCGACCTGGAAGAACACGCCGTTCTCGAACCCGCCGAGCCAGGCCCCGACCAGCGCGCCAAGCACGCCGATCGGCATCGCCAGCATCACCGCGAAGGGGATCGCCCAGCTCTCATAGAGCGCCGCGAGGGACAGGAACACCGCCGCCAGCGACAGTGCGTACAGCAGGGGTGCCTGGTCGCCGGATTCGATCTCCTCCAGCGACAGGCCGGTCCAGGCGAGGTTGTAGTTGCCCTGCAGCTGGCCGACCATCTCTTCCATCGCCGACATCGCCTGACCGGTGGTCACCCCCGGCGCGGGCGAACCCTGAAGCTGCATCGACGGCACGCCGTTGTAGCGGTAAAGCCCCTGCGGCCCATAGGTCCAGGCGCCATCCGAGAAGTTGGCGAAGGGCACCAGCCCGCCGGAACTGTTCCGCACCCGCCATTGCTCGATGTCCGAGGGCACCGAGCGGGCATCGGCCCGGCCCTGCACATAGACCTTCTTGATCCGGCCCTGGTCGATGAAGTCGTTGACGTAGCGTCCGGCCCAGGCGATCGACAGCAGGTTGCCCACATCGGTGGCCGAGACCCCCATGGCGCCGGCCTTCCGCCAGTCGATGGCGAGGTTGTATTGCGCCGCGTCCTCAAGCCCGTTCGGCCGTACCGAGGCGATCGCCGGGTTCTGTGCCGACATGCCGAGGATCTGGTTGCGCGCCAGCAGCAGTTGTTCATGGCTCTGCCCGCCGCGGGCCTGCAGGAAGAGGTCGAAGCCCGAGACGTTGCCCAGTTCGATCACCGCGGGCGGCACGATCGGGAACACCATGGCGTCGCGGATGCCCATGAAGGCGCCGAAGGCCCGGCCGGCGATGGCTTGCGCGCTGTTCGCCGCGCCGGGGCGTTCGTCCCAGTCCTTCAGCTTGACGAAGGCCAGACCCATGTTCTGGCCACTGCCGCCGAAGCTGAACCCGACCACGCCGAAGACCGATTCCACCGAGTCGGCTTCCTGGGTCAGGAAATACTGCTCGACCTGCTCGACCACGGCCAGCGTGCGTTCCGCGGTGGCGCCGGTCGGGCCCTGGATCAGGGTGAACAGGATGCCCTGATCCTCGTCCGGCAGGAAGCCGGTGGGGGTGCGCAGGAACAGCAGCACCATCAGCACGCCCATGCCGAGATAGATCAGCAGGATCCGGAATGGCCGGTTGACGATCCAGCCCACGGTGCCGGCATAGCCGGTCTGGACGGAATCGAAGCCGCGGTTGAACAGCCCGTAGATGCCGCGCTTCTTCTCGTGGCTGGGCTTCTTCAGCAGCGTCGCGCAGAGCGCCGGCGTCAGCGTCAGCGCCACCACCACCGACAGCGCCATGGCCGAGACGATGGTGATGGCGAACTGTTCATAGATCACCCCGGTCGAGCCGCCGAAGAACGCCATCGGCACGAACACCGCCGACAGCACCATGGCGATGCCGATCAGCGCGCCGGTGATCTGGCCCATCGACTTCCGCGTCGCCTCGCGCGGGTCGAGGCCTTCTTCCTCCATGATCCGTTCGACGTTCTCGACCACGACGATCGCGTCATCGACCAGAAGGCCGATCGCCAGCACCATGGCCAGCATGGTCAGGGTGTTGATGGTGAAGCCGGCCAGCGCCAGCACCCCGAAAGTGCCCAGCAGCACCACCGGCACCGCCAGCGTCGGGATCAGCGTCGCCCGGATGTTCTGCAGGAACAGCAGCATCACCAGGAAGACCAGCACGATCGCCTCGAACAGGGTCTTCACCACCTCCTCGATCGAGATCGTCACGAAGGGCGTGGTGTCATAGGGGATGACGTACTGCATCCCCTCGGGGAAGAACTTCGCGAACTCTGCCAGCCGCTCCTTCACCCGCGCCGCGGTGTCGAGCGCGTTGGCGCCGGTCGCCAGGCTGATCGCCATGCCGGTCGCCGGCTGAGTATTGAAGCGGCTGATCGTGGCATAGTTCTCGGACCCGATCTCGACCGTGGCGACGTCGTCCAGCAGCACCAGCGAGCCGTCGGTCTGGGCGCGCAGGACGATCTGGCGGAAGTCCTCGGGCGTGCGCAGCAGCGACTGGGCGGTGATCGTGGCGTTCAGTTGCTGGCCCTCGATCGTGGGCCTTGTGCCGAAGGCGCCGGCCGAGATCTGGGCGTTCTCCTCGGCCACGGCCGCGATCACGTCCGAGGGTGCCAGCTCATAGGCCGCCAGCCGGTCCGGGTCGAGCCAGATCCGCATGGCGTACTGGCCGCCGAAGACTTGGATCGAGCCCACGCCCTCGATCCGGCTGAACTCGTCCACCATGTTGGTGACCAGATAATCGGCCAGGTCGACCTGCTCGAAGGTGCCGTCGGGCGAGATCATCCCGATCACCATCAGGAAGCCGGCCGAGGACTTCTCGACCGTCACGCCCTGGCGCTGCACCGTCTCGGGCAGCAAGGGCGTCGCCTGCGCCAGCTTGTTCTGCACCTGCACCTGGGCGATGTCGGCGTCGGTGCCGGTCTCGAAGGTCAGGGTGATCTGGGTGGCGCCGTCCGAGGTGGCGCTGGACGAGATGTAGCGCAGCCCGTCAAGGCCGGTCATCTGCTGCTCGATCACCTGCGTGACGGTGTTGGCCAGCGTTTCGGCCGAAGCGCCGGGATAGACCGCGCGGATCGACACCTCGGGCGGGGCGATCTGGGGGTATTGCGAGACCGGCAGCGACCGGATCGACAGGATGCCGATCCCCATGATCAGGATCGAGATCACCCAGGCGAAGACGGGTCGGTCGATGAAGAAACGGGCCATGCTGCGCTCCCGGCCGGGCGGGCTACTGGGCCGGGGCTTCGGCACCGGGCGCGGGCGCGGCGGCAGCCTGAAGATCCTCGGGGTTCACTGTCGCGCCGGGCGCGGTCTTCTGGAAGCCCGCGACGACGATGCGGTCGCCGGGGTTCAGGCCGGCGCTCACCACCCAGGCCTGGCCGCTGTCCTGCATCACGGTCAGCTGGCGTTCCTCGACCACGTTGTCCTTGTTCACCACCCAGGCGACGGGCCGGCCGCGGCGGTCGCGCACCACGCCCTCCATCGGCGCCAGATAGACGTTCTCGGCGCTCAGCGTCGGCATCTTCACCTGAACATACATGCCGGGCAGCAGCAGCTTCTCGGGGTTGGCGAATTCCATCCGCAGCGTGACCACGCCGGTCTGCGGGTCGACGTTGGGTTCGGCCGCGGTCAGGGTGCCCTTGTGGTCGAAGGTGGAGCCGTCGGCGAGGATCAGCTCGACCTCGTTGTCGCTGCCGAGGGCGTCGTCCGGCCCCTGCCCGCGGCGCCAGCGCAGCAGGTCCGCCGCCGACTGGGTCACGTCCACATAGACCGGATCGATGGTGCGGATCACCGCCAGCGGTTCCGCCTGGCTCGCGGTCACCAGCGCGCCGGGGCTGGTCTGCGACAGGCCGATCTCGCCCGACAGGCGGGCCCGGATCGTGGTGCGGTCCAGCTCGATCTGGGCCTGGCTCAGCTGGGCCACCGCCACCTGCACCGCCGCGGCGGCGGCGTCGCGGTTCGCCTGCGCATTGTCCAGCGCCTGCTGGCTGGCCACGTTGCGCGATTGCAGCTCGTTCAGCCGGTTGGCCTCGGTCACGGTGTTGTCATACGTCACCTGGGCCTGCCGCACCGCCGCCTCGGCCTGCTGCACCGCCGCCTGATAGGTGGCCGGGTCGATGGTATAGAGCGGATCGCCCGCGACCACCTGGCCGCCTTCCTTGTAGTTGCGTTCCAGGATGATGCCGTTGACCTGCGGGCGCACTTCCGCCTCGGCCGAGGCCGCGACCCGTCCGGGCAGCGTCGTGGTCAGGGTGATCATCTGGGGCTGCAGGGTGACGACCGTCACCGCCATGGGGGGCGGCGCACCCCCGCCGGGCGCCTGGGCCGCGGCGGCGAAGGGCAGGATGGCTGCAAGGAACAGACTGGCGAAAGCGCGGGTCGTCATCGGTCTTTGCTCCATCCGATCGGGCATCTTGCCAGGATGCCCACAAACCAAATACAAAACCTTACGGTTTCTTAATCACGGCGATCCTCGAGTCGCAAGGAAAACCACAGGCCGATTGGCAGGTTTGCCCAGCGATCGGCACGCCCCGGGAACGAAGGCAAGTGAGCCCACCCATGGATCCGGCAGACCCGACCCCAGGGCCCCCAGGGCCCTCGGCAGCGCTCCGCGGTCGCCGCGGCCGCCCGGCGGCGCTGAGCGACGCCGAACGGCGCGCCCGCATCCTTGACGCGATGGACGAGATCTTCGCCCAGGCCGGCATCGAGGGGCTGAGCATGAACGCGGTGGCGCGCCATGCCGGCATGTCGAAGCGGACGCTCTACACCATCTTCGCCGACCGCACCGCGATGTTCCTGGCCTATCTGGAACGCCTGAAGGACAGCCACATCCGGTCCCCGCAGCCTGCCGACTGCGATGCGCCGATCGAGACCCGGCTGCGCCGCCTGCTCGGTCCGGTGCCGGTCGCCACCGGGCTGCAGCTGCCGCTCAGCATCCTGCGCGCCATCGTGGCCGAGGTGCCGGCGCGGCCCGAGGTCGGCGTCCGGCTGGTGGAATCGGCCTGCGTCGGGACCACGGCGCTGCTGCGCGGCGACCTCGACCGGGCCGCGGCCCGGGGCGAGATCGCGCCGGGAGACACGGCGGCGCAGGCGGCGCTGCTGCTCGACATGCTGCGCCCGCCGCCGTTCGAGGCCCTGCTCTGCCCGGACCGGCTGCCCGACGACGAGGCCCGGCGCGCCCGCTTCGATCTGGCCCTGGCGGTGTTCCTGGACGGGGTGCGCTTACGCTGACCGGCGGCCCGATCCGCTGGGGTCCGGGCGCGGTGCCGTGTCAGCCCCGCAGGCGGACGGCCGGCGCCGCATCACTGCCGCCGAAGCGAGAACAGCGCTGTGGCCGGACGCGCCGGCACCGGCGCGACGGTTTCCCGCCGGCCGTGTCGGGGAATCATGTGTCCTCGGTCGTGCCCTGGCTGATCAGGCGGGTGGCATCGATCAGCACCAGCGCCGGCGCGGCGCCGCGGGCCACGGCCAGATAGCGCGGCCGCCAGACCGGCTTCAGCTTTTCCTTGAAGCTGCGCAGGCCTTTGAAATTGTAGGACGACACGCCCTTCTCGAAGACCGCGTTGCCGACCCGCTGCCAGGCCGGGGCGGCCTCGCTGGCCGACAGGCCCGACAGGGGCGCCATGCCGAGGCTGAACCACTCCGCCCCTTCGCCCTTCAGGATCTCGCAGAGCCGGATGAACAGGAATTCCATGCCGATGTTCGGCAGCCTGCGGTCGTGGCGCATCAGGTCGACCGCGACTTCCCGGCCGGTGCCGGTTTCCAGCAGCGTCGCGAAGGCCAGCACCACCCCGCCCTGGTGCAGGACCGCGACCCGGCCGCTGGCGACGAAGCCCGGATCGAAGGCACCCAGCGAGAATCCCTTCTCGGCCGCGCCGCGTTCGGCCAGCCATTCCGCCGAGATCGCCTTCAGCCGGTCCATCACCGGCGGCACCGCGGCGGGGGGCAGGATGCGGACCTCGAGCCCCTCGCGGGTGCCGCGGCTGAGGATGTTGCGCTGGCTGGCACGGGCGCCGCCGGCCAGGTCGAAGGCGGCCAGGTCGACGCGCGCCTCCTCGCCCATCTTGTAGAACTGCAGCCCGGCATCGGCGTACAGCGCCAGGTTCTCGGGCGTGGTCTCGTAGAAGGCGGCGCGGCCGCCGGCGGCGCGGGCGGTCTCGACGAAATGCCAGATCAGTTCGGGCCAAAGATCGCGCGGCCCGACCGGGTCGAACAGCGCGATCCAGCTTTTCCCCTGCCGGCCGTACATCACGAAGCCGCGGCCATCGGCCGAGAACATCAGCCTCTTGTCGCCCATCCGCACCAGATCGGCGCCGGGATTGTCCTGGGCGCGGACGATGGCGATGGCCCGGGCCATGTCCTCGTCCGATCCGGTCCCGGATTTCGGCGGGGCATGACGCAGCAGCGAGAAGGCCGCCGCCAGCCCGGCGACGATCCCCGCCCCCAGAAGCGCCCTGAGCCCGCGCGGCCCCTCGGCCGACAGCTCGAACCTGAGCCAGCTTTCGAAGCCGAACTGGGAATAGTCGAAGGCGAAGTACAGCACCGCGAAGGCGAAGACGAAGATCGCGCCCGCCGCGGCAATCCAGGGCAGGGTCAGGTTCGGCTCGAACAGCGCCGCGCGCAGATCGAAGGCCTTGCGCGCGACGATCAGCGCGACGATGAAGACCGCCAGCGCCAGCGCTTCGTAGACCGCGATCGCCTTCACCAGGGTCAGCACCAGCGCGAGGGAGGCGGCGACCAGCGCCGTCCACCAGGCACCGTCCAGCCGGAAGGCCAGCCCCCGCGCCGCCACCATCAGCACCGCCCCCAGCACGCTGGCCAGGAAATGCGCGCTTTCGATGATCGGCAGCGGCAGCATCGCGCCCAGCCATTCCAGGTCGATGGTCCGCGCCGGGGTGACCGCCGAGAACACCAGCATCGCCCCAAGCATCAGCGCGAAGGCGGCCAGCGCCGGCGGCGCGAGGTTGCCGGTGGCGCCAAGGACCACCGCGGCGGGGCGGGCCAGACCGCGCGCCTCGGCGATGGCCAGACCCATCGCCGCCACCGCCAGCGGCAGCGCCTGATAGACCAGCCGGTAGAGCGCCAGCGCTGCGAGGATCTCGGCCGGGGGCGCATGACCGGCCAGCGCGGCCAGCAGCACCGCGTCGAACACGCCCAGCCCGGCCGGGACGTGGCTCAACACCCCCAGCGACAGGGCAACCCCGTAGATCGGCAGCAGCGTCAGGTAATGCACGCTGCCCGGCGGCAGCAGTGACCACAGCACCCCGGTCGCCAGCATCACGTCAAGACCGGTGATGGCGACCTGCGCTGCAAGCACGTTACGCGGCGGCAGGACCACGCTCCGCCCGCGGGGCAGCGGAATCCGGCGTCCGCCGGCGGCCACCGCGGCGGCCATGCCCAGAAGGCCGAGGATCGCCAGCAGGTCGACGCTGCGCGCACCGATGCCAAGCGCCTCGCCCACCGGTTCGGCCGCCATCAGCCCGGCCAGAGCCGAGACCACAACCAGACCCGAACTGAAGCCGATGGTGACGAAGCCCACCACCAGCGCGATCTCGCCCGGCGTGATCCCCAGCGGCGTGTAGAACCGCAGCCGGATCGCCGCCCCGCTGAGGGGACCGAATCCGGCGGTCTGGCCGACCGCATAGGACGCCGCCGCCCCGGGCGCGATCCGCCACCAGGGCTGCGGCTTCCGGATCGCCCGGAAGGCGTTCAGGTCATAAAGCGTCAGCGCGCCGAAACTGGCCGCGGTAAGGCCGATTGCCAGCGCGATGCGCCAGCCCGGCATCTGGATCAGCGCCGCCACGACCTGATTGTAGTCGGTGCCCTTGGCCAGTCGCGCCAGCGCGGTCAGCGCCGGGACGCTTCGGGCGCTGCGTCGATCGGGTCTTCGGCCTCGTCGGCGGGTTGCCACCCTTCCGATCGCTCGGTCACCAGCCCGAATCTCCTTCTTCCGGCAGGGATACTTCCGCGCGCAGATATGCGGGAACCGGACGGAATGGGAAGCCCCGCATTCCGCCACAGGGACGTCCGCGGGATCGGGGATGGCGGGCGACGACCAGGGGACCGCCGGGCGCGCCGGCGATCCCCCGGGCTTGGATGTCCGCTCAGGCCGCGCGCGCGCCCCGGAGCGAGGCGTAGAAGGCGGCCTCGAAATCCATGTAGCCGGCGAAGGACACCGGATCCGCGAAGGGCAGGATCTGGGTGGCCCAGAAACCTCCGAAGCCGTTCTTCCGGTCGATCCAGTAGAACAGGTTCGCCAGCCCTGCCCAGCCGAGCGCGCCGGCCGGCCGTCCGGTGGGGGCCTCGTCATCGTTCACCATGAAGGAGAAGGACCACGACTTCGACAGGCCGGGGAAGAACTCGGCGTCGTTCGACAGGGACGGGATGACGCCGGGCAGCATGCCGATCTTCTTCTCGCCCAGATGGTTCTTCTCGGCCATGGCGACAGTCTCGGGCTTCAGCACGCGGCCGTGTTCGCCCATGCCGTCGTTCAGCCACATCCGGATGAAGCGCATGTAGTCGCCCACGGTGCCGTAAAGCCCGTGGCCGCCCATGTGAACCTCGGGCGCCGAGGGCAGCTCGAAGTCCAAGGCCGTGAGCGAGCCGTCGGCGCCCCGCGCATGCATCCCCGCCAGCCGCGCGCGCAGCCGGTCGTTCAGCTCGAAGGTCATGTCGGTGATGCCGAGGGGGGCGAAGATCTTCTCGGCGAAAACCTCGCCCAGACGCTTGCCGGTGATGCCCTCGACCACCTGCCCGACCCAGTCGATGTTGGTGCCGTATTCCCACTTCTCGCCCGGATCGAACAGCAGCGGCGTGGTGATCGAGGCGCGGGAGGCGGTGACCACGCTGGGCTGGCCGTGATCCGTCGCCATCCGGTTGTAGGTCGCATTGAAGAAGTCATAGCCGAAGCCGGCGGTGTGCAGCAGCAGCATCCGCGTGGTGATGTCGCGCTTCGGGGCGCGCAGGACCGGGTTGCCGGCGGCGTCGAAGCCGTCGATCACCTTCAGGGTGCCGATCTCGGGCGCATAGGTGCTGGCCGGCGCGTCAAGGTCGAGCCGGCCGTCCTCGACCAGTTGCAGCGCCGCGGTGGCGGTGATCGCCTTGGTGGTCGAGAAGATGGCGAAGACGCTGTCGGTGGTCATCGCCTGTCCGCGGTCGATCCGGCGCTGGCCGGCGGCGCCTTCGTAGATGTTGCGCTCGCGGTCGGTCACCATCGCGACCACGCCGGGCACGCGCGGGTTCGAGGTGACGACACGCTTCAGGATGGCGTCGTAGGATTGGCTCATGGTCTCCTCCCTAGGTCTGACCGGTTCGGGTTCGTCTGCGGTTGCTTCCGCAGTCTTCTGCCAAGCGCCGCCGCCCCGGCGGGGGCGGCGGCGACAGGGGTTCAGGTCATCTCGAAGCCGTCATAGCCGGCCTGGGCGACCTCGTCGCATTTGCGGCGATAGGTGCCGACGCCGCCGGTGTAGGACAGCACCCGGCGCGGCTTGCCCGGCACGTTCGATCCCGTGTACCAGGAGCTGGTCTTCGAGATCAGCGTGGCGTTCGCCACCTCGTCGTGATGGGCGACCCAGGCATCCTCGAAGGCGCGGCTGGCTTCGATCACCGAGCGGTTCGACTTGCGCAGGTGCCGGATGCAGGCGGTGATCCATTCGGTCTGCTGCTGCAGGCAGGTGGTCATGTTGCACAGCGCCGCCGACGGCGCGAGCGGTACCGCGGTGGTGAACATGTTGGGATAGCCATGCACCTGCAGGCCCATCGCGGTGCGGATGTCGCGGCCCCAGTCTTCCTTCAGGGACCGGCCGCCCTTGCCGCGGATGTCGATCCGGGTCAGCGCGCCGGTGCCGGCGTCGAAGCCGGTCGCCATCACGATGATGTCCAGCTCGTGCACCGTGCCATCGGCCAGCCTGAGGCCCTCGGGGACGATCTCGACAATCGGATTGTCCTTGACCGGCACCGCAGTGACGTTCGGCCGGTGGTAGACTTCCAGGTAGTTCGTCTCCAGCGGCACGCGGTGGGTGCCGAAGCCATAGTCGGTCGGGACCAGAAGCTCGATCAGCTTCGGATCCTTCAGCCGGGCGCGCATCTTCTCGCGCACGAATTCCGAGATCTCCTCGCTGACATCCGCGTCGAAGAACATCTCGGCGAAGGACGCCAGCCACAGCTTCAGCGAGCCGTTGGCATGGATGTCCTCGAGGATCTCGCGGCGCTCATCCGGGGTGCAGTCGGCCCAGCGGTGCTGGAAGTCGTATTCGAAGCCGGTGAAGGTGTGCGGGATCGTCGCCTTCAGCTCCTCGAACCGGTCCTTGTAGGCCTTCACCTCGGCCAGCCCGAAGGCCGGGTTCTTCATCGGCAGCACGTATTGCGGCGTGCGCACGAAGACCTTCAGCTCGCCCACCTTGTCGGCGATGGTCTGGATCACCTGGATGCCGGTGGCGCCGATGCCGATCACGCCGACGCGCTGGCCGGCCAGGGCGATCGGCTCCTGCGGCCAGCGGGCGGTGTGGAAGATCCGGCCACGGAAGCTGTCCTGCCCCGGGAACAGATCCGCCATGGGCGCCGAGAGCATGCCGCAGCAGGTGATCAGGAACTGGGTGTCGATGACCTGGCCGCGGTTGGTGCGGACGGTCCAGCGTCCGGTATCCTCGTTGTAGGCCGCGCTTTCGACGGTGGTCTCGAAGCTGATGTCCTTCCTGAGGTCGAGCATGTCGGCGATGTAGTTCATCCACCGCTCGATCTCGGGCTGGCCGGGGAAGCGCTCGCTCCAGCTCCAGCCTTTGTAGAGGTCCTCCGAGAACAGGTACTGATAGATGTAGGCTTCCGAGTCGAACTTGGCGCCCGGGTAGCGGTTCCAGTACCAGGTCCCGCCGACATTCGCGGCGGTGTCGACGGCGCGGACCTTCAGGCCCTCGGCGCGCAACTGGTGCAGCTGATAAAGCCCGGCGACGCCCGCGCCGATGATCAGGGCGTCGAGCGTTTCGGGCAAGGCATTCCCCTCCGCCGAAACGGCGGTCTGCGATGAATCCAGCATGTAAGTCCTCCACATGAACCATGGCCGGCCGTCTTCCCGGACGGTCCGGCGCGGCGCGGAGGGGCGGCCTCCGCGCATGAGAGAAACCTAGGCCGGGCGGGCGCGGCGGTCTTGAAGGATCGGGAGCGATCTTTTGAACGATCCGGGCATTCCTGACGCAGGGTCAGAGCTGCTTGCGGTACTGTCCCGGCGTGACCCCCAGCTTCGCGCGGAAGGCGCGGGTCATGTGGGCCTGGTCGGCGAAGCCGCAGGCGGCGGCGATCTCTTTCAGGGGCAGGCGGCCGTCCTTCAGCAGCCGGCAGGCCCGGTCGATGCGCCGGGACTGGACATAGGCATGCGCCGGCTGGCCGACGCTGCGCCGCAGATGCCGGTTGAACGTCCAGACCCCCATGCCGAACAGCGCCGCCATGTCGTCGAGGCTGAACGGCTCGTGCAGGTTCGCCTCGATGAACGCCTCGAGATGGGCGAGGTCGCTTTGCGACAGGCCCAGCATCCGCGACGAGGCGCGGCAGACGAAGGACGCATAGTTGCGCAACAGGTGCACCGCGAGCTGGATCGACAGCGCCTCGGCATAGAGCGGGCCGGCGGGGCCCTGATGGGCGGCCTCGCTGGCCAGCTGGTCGGCGATGTGGCTGACCACCGGGTCGGTGCCCTGCAGCACGTCGTGCAGCACGACCTGATCCACCTCGGTGCCGCGGATGTCGCGGGCGACCCGCTTCATCAGCGGATCGTTCAGGTAGAGGTGGCTGACCACCAGCCCCTCGGTCCAGTTCCAGTGCGAGAAGGCCGAGCGCGACAGCAGCGAGAAATGCCCCGGCCCGCAATGGGACCGGGTCCAGCGGCCGTCGAACTGCCGGTCCATCGGCGTCTCGCCGCGCCGGTACTGCACCAGCATGTAGGCGTCCATCGGCGGGATCTCGACGTCCTGCCCCCGGTAGAGATAGGTCCGCTGCAGGATGTCCTTCCAGCCGAGCGCCTTGCTCTCGCACAGGACCGTTCCCGGGACCCAGTTCGGCAGGTCGTCGGGGTGGATCAGTCCGCTGCTGTTCGGCCCGTCCTCCGCCATCAGGGTTGCCCTCTCAAACGGGTCTGCGGTAACGCCTTGAGAGAATGCCGCGTTCAACGACACTCCCGGAAGAACTCCCGTCGCATGGTGCCGACCTACGACCTGTTCGCTCAGAACTGACGCATAATCGTCGGGTTCGCACAAGCAGGACGAAGGTCGAATGCAGGAATGAACGAGCGCTCGGTTGTTATTGCCGGAAACGCATGCCAGGGGTTCATGGCTGCAAAGCGGGTCGCCGGCTGACCAAAATTATGATAACAATAATACAAGTTTGGATTCGTCCAGGAATTTGATCAGTGTCGCAGTCCACCGGCAAATATCACATGCAGGTGTTGAAATGTCTGATAGCGCAGTGCCGGGGGCACGCTGGATTGCGGCATTATTGCCCGTAGCCGGTTCTGCATTCGTTCTTATGGCCGTTCTATCCTTCTTCGAGCCCAAACTGACGGGCTCGGTTGCGGAGCAGTGGACCGGGATAGCAAAGGTTCTTCTGGCGGCCGGATTGTCAGTTGTGGCCGGGTTCTTTCTCAAGGCTCTGATGAATCCGCTTGTGATCCCCGTGGTCCAACCCACCGCATCAGCCGCGGACCCGGAAGTGAACACGCGAAACAGAATTGCCCCGTTGGTGCTTATCTGGGGGTCGCTTGCGATTACCAGTCTGACGCTGGGGATCGTTATCTGCTTCACAATTCTGGCTATTATGGGCAAGGGGGAGGTTGCGGCCAAGGTCGACACGCTGATCACCGGCGTGTACGGGGCGGTACTTCCGATAATGGCAACCTGGGTTGGCACCGTCATCGCCTTCTATTTTACCAACGCCGCGTACCAGACCGCGGCACGCACGGCACAGGAGGCCGTCGCGGGTCTCGCACCTCCCGGGCATTGTTGCAGAACTGTCGCCGCGAAGGATTCACATCACGAATCCATGCGGTTAGACGGGTGGCATGAGCAAGCCCAAGCCCGCCCGTTACCGCACGACGAACTGGTCCGCCTACAACGCTGCGCTCCGCAAGCGCG
>JBGAOK010000162.1:0-3716 GCA_044221805.1 Meridianimarinicoccus sp. | reverse complement strand
GCGACGAGGCGAAGATGACCCTCGTCACCGTCGAGGACCGGCCCGGCATCGCCGCGGCGATCTTCGGCCCGCTGGCCGATGCCGGCGTGAACGTGGACATGATCGTCCAGAACATCTCGGAACGCGACTATGAAGGCCACGCCGGCGCAGTGACCGACATGACCTTCTCGGTCCCGATGAACCAGGTCGCCGTCGCGCGCCGCGCCGTCGATGAGGCCCGCGCCGCCGGCCGCATCCAGTACGACGACCTTGTCGTCGACACCGAGGTGGCCAAGGTCTCGGTCGTCGGCATCGGCATGCGCAGCCATACCGGGGTCGCTGCGCGGATGTTCGCCGCCCTGAGGGACGAAAACATCAACATCAAGGTCATCGCGACTTCCGAGATCAAGATTTCGGTGCTGATCGACAGGAAATATATGGAACTTGCGGTTCAGGCACTCCATGATGCCTTCGAGCTGGAGAAAGCCGCTTGACGGAAGGTAGATGCCCCAAGGCACGGAAACGGAAAGCCGCAAGCTTCTGAAGCGGCTGCGCGCCGCCTTGGCCGAAGGCGGCGTCGGTCAGGAACGTCTGGATCGGATCACCCATCTGATCGCCGACTCGATGCATACCGAAGTGTGCTCGATCTATCTGTTCCGCGACAACGAAACCCTCGAACTCTGCGCCACCGAAGGCCTGCGTCCCGAGGCGGTGCACAAGACCCGGATGCGGCTGGGCGAAGGCCTGGTCGGCCGGGTGGCCGCCAGCAGCCAGGCGATCAACACCCCGAACGCGCCGCAGGAACCCGGCTTCCGCTACATGCCCGAAACCGGCGAGGAAGTGTTCTCGTCGTTCCTCGGCGTGCCGGTCCAGCGGCTCGGCCAGCGCATGGGCGTGCTGGTGGTCCAGTCGAAGGAGGCACGGGCCTTCTCCGAGGACGAGATCTATGCTCTCGACGTCGTCGCCATGGTGCTGGCCGAGATGACCGAGCTGGGCGCGATCATCGGCGAAGGCAGCGGGATGACACCGCTGCACAAGCGGTCGCACACCTATCGCGGCGTGATCGGCCAGGAGGGCAACGCCGAAGGCCATGTCTTCCTGCACGATCCCCGCGTGGTCGTCACCAACCCGATCGGCGACGACCCGGATGTGGAGCTGGAACGCCTGCGCGTGGCGATGGAGATCCTGCGCGTAACGGTCGACGACATGCTCGAGCATGCGAAAAGCTCGGAAGGCGAGCACATCGCGGTCATGGAAGCCTATCGGATGTTCGCCCATTCCAAGGGCTGGTTGCGCCGCATGGAAGAGGACATCGCCCGCGGCCTGTCGGCCGAGGCGGCGGTGGAGAAGGAACAGTCGGCGGCGCAGGCGCGGATGAACACGGTACCCGACGCCTATCTGAGGGAACGGCTGCACGACCTCGACGACCTGTCAAACCGGCTGCTGCGGATCCTGACCGGACAGGGCCGCGAGACCGGTGCCGAACGGCCGGCCGACGCCGTCCTTGTCGCGCGCAACATCGGCCCCGGCGAATTGCTGGAATACGGCCGTACCCTGAAGGCGGTCGTGCTCGAGGAAGGCTCGGTCGGCAGCCACGCCGCGGTGATCGCCCGTGCCTGGGGGATTCCGCTGATCATACAGGCGGAACGGATCACCTCGGAGGCCCTGAATGGCGACCTGATCCTGGTGGACGGGGACCAGGGCGTGGTGCACCTGCGCCCTGACGACAGCGTGCGCAGCGCCTTCGCCGACAAGCTGGCGATGCAGGCCCAGCAGCAGGAACGCTACACCTCGATCCGCGACCTGCCGGCCGAGACCCTGTGCGGGTCGGTGGTGTCCTTGAACATGAATGCCGGGCTGATCGCCGACCTGCCGTCGCTGCCCGGATCGGGCGCCGACGGGGTCGGGCTGTTCCGCACCGAGCTGCAGTTCCTGATCCGGTCCAACGTGCCCAAGCGCGGCGATCTGGCCCGGCTTTATTCCCGGGTGATGGACGCGGCTGGCGGCAAGCCGGTGGTGTTCCGCACGCTCGACATCGGCTCGGACAAGGTCCTGCCCTACATGAAGCGGGTGGAGGAACCCAACCCGGCGCTCGGATGGCGCGCGATCCGGGTCGGGTTGGACAAGAAGGGCGTGATGCGGATGCAGATCCAGGCGCTGATCCGCGGCGCCGCGGGTCGGCCGCTGGCGGTGATGTTCCCCTTCGTCGCCCAGATCGGCGAATTCGTCGAAGCCCGCGCCATGGTGATGGACGAGATCGAGCGCGAGCGCCGGTTCGGCCATGCCCTGCCCTCGAAGCTGGATGTCGGTGCGATGCTGGAAACCCCCAGCCTCGCCTTCGCGCCGCGACAGTTCTTCGAGATGGCGGATTTCATCTCGATCGGCGGCAATGACCTGAAGCAGTTCTTCTTCGCCGCCGACCGCGAGAACGAGAAGGTCCGCCGGCGCTATGACACGCTGAACACCGGCTATCTCAGGTTCCTCGAGCTGATCGTCGGGCGCTGCACCGAGACCGCCACGCCGCTGTCCTTCTGCGGCGAGGACGCCGGCCGCCCGGTCGAGGCGGCCTGCCTTGCCGCGATCGGGATGCGCACCCTGTCGATGCGCCCCGCGTCGATCGGCCCCGTGAAGCACCTGCTGCGCCGGATCGATCTGGGCGAACTGCGGGACGTGATCGAAGACTCGATCGCGTCCGGAGAGCAGTCGGCGCGTCCCGCGGTCATGGCGTGGATCCAGGCGAAGAACTGGGAACAGGGCTGACAGGGACTGTCCGGGGGCGGGCCGTCAGGCCGCGCCGCCCCGCACATAGGGTTGGGCCGCGGCCATGCCCTGGATCGCCCGGGTGACCGGGCCCTTCACCCCGTCCCAGGCTCCCGGCACCAGCGCAAGGCCGAGCACCCGGTCCGGGTTCGTGGGTGGCGGCATCGCCACCCCGTCAAGGCGGACGAAGCCGAAGCGCCGGTAGAACGGCGCATCCCCCACCAGCATCACCCGCCGCCAGCCGGTGCCCGCGGCAGCGGCCAGCGACTCGCGGATCAGCAGCGCGCCCAGGCCTTCGCCCTGGTGGGTCGGGTGGACCGCCACCGGCCCAAGCAGCAGCGCCGGCTGCCCGCCGACCTGCACCGGCCAGTAGCGGATGGCGCCGGCGATGAACCCTTCGGGATCGCGGGCCACCCGCGACAGCGACCCGACCGGCGCCACGCCCTCGCGCAGCCGGTACGACGACAGGGCCTCGCGCCCCGGCGCGAAGCACAGATCGTACAGGGCCTCGACCTCCCAGAAGTCGGCCTCGGATTCCTCGTGCAGCCGGTACACGCCTGTCCTGCCCCCGCCGTTCCCGGCCTGCGGCGTTACCGCCGGCCGGGCCTGTCATTCGGGCGCGTGTTAGGATGCTTGGCGCAGAGAGTCCACGATGGTTCGATAGCCCCCGGCGGCCAGATAGGCCTGCTCGTCCGCGGTCGAGACCCGGCCCAGATCGGCATTGCGGCTGGGGAACCGGCCGAAGCGCCGGATCACTTCGCGGTGCGCGCGGGCATGGAGAAGATTGTCCACCGCCTCGGGCATCCGGTCCTTGAACAGCCGCACCGCCCTGTCCTGATCGGTCAGGCATTCGGAATGTTCTAGCGGCAGGTAGAAGAACTGCCGCGCCGGCCCGTCGAACCGCAGGTCCCAGTTCATCTCGATCGCGGACTTGGCACGGGCCAGCGCCAGCCGGTCGGTGGCAAAGGCCCGGGCAT
>JBGAOK010000161.1:0-3793 GCA_044221805.1 Meridianimarinicoccus sp. | reverse complement strand
ACGCCGCCGGCCCGGCGGGCGGAGGCGCCCGCGGCGTATGCCGGCGGTGGGGTCCGAGGCTTGCCGACGGGCGCGGGCTTCACTAGGTCTGGAAACACCCATGCAGCCGAGGATGTCGTGACCGAAGACCCCACCCCCCTGACCCCGCAGGATGCGCTTGTTGCGATCATGATCGCCGCCTCGGCCTCGGATTCCAACATCCGCACCGCCGAGCTGGTGAAGATCCAGTCCATGATCAACCACCTGCCGGTGTTCGCGGATTACGACATCGACCGGCTGTCGCGGGTGTCGAAGATGGTGTTCGAGCTGTTCGAGGCCGAGGAAGGCCTTGACGCACTGTTCGGTCTGGTGCGCGGCACCCTGCCCGCACGGCTGAACGAGACCGCCTATGCGCTGGCCTGCGATGTGGCCGCGGCCGATGGCCGGGCCAACAACGAGGAACTGCGCATGCTCGAGGAAATCCGCCACGAGCTGAACGTCGACCGCCTGCACGCCGCCGCGATCGAACGCGGCGCCCGGGTCCGGCACATGGTGGTCTGACGGCGCCTGGCGACGTCGGCGCGTTCAGGCCAGCCCGGACCAGAGCTTCAGCAGATCCCGCTGCAGGGCCCGCGACCGGTTCGCCCACCAGGCCGCGCCGGGGGGATCATCCTCCTCGCCCGCGGGGATCAGGGCGCGCTGGCCCATGTCGGCGCTGAGGATCGCGAAGATCATCGGATCGCCGTCGAAAGGCTGAACGTAGCCGGCCAGCGCGCTGACGAAGTTCAGGGTGCCGGTCTTGGCCTCGACCAGCACCGGCAGGGCGGCGCCGGCCTCGTCGCGCAGCGGGATCTCCTTCAGGGCGCGGCGCAGGGTTCCCGCCGTCCCCAGCCGGCGGTAGGCGCCGCACAGGTCGGCCGCGGTGACCCGAGACCCCTCGCCCAGGCCGGAATGATCGACGAAGCGGCTCGCCGTCATCCCCAGCGCATCCTGGGCCCAGACCGTCATGTCGGTGGCGCTGTCGGCCAGGCTCAGGGGCCGGGTGCCGCGCCGGGCGGCGGTGGCCGACAGGCCCAGCACCTCGGCGGTGAGGTTGTTGGAATAGGCCAGCATCCCTTCCGCCACCGCAAACAACGAGGGGCTTTCGAGGCTGGCCAGCACCGCGCCCCGGGGTTCCGTGCCGATCCGCCGGGCGGGGCCGAGGGTGATCCCTTCGGCCGCCGCCACCGCCTGGAACACTTCGCCGGCGTAAAGCGCGCTGTCCCGCACCGGCAGCCAGCGGGTGCCGGCGGTCCCCAGCGCGCCCTGCGCCACCGACCAGACCTCGCGGCCGGTGTCGGGCTCGGTGGCGAAGCTGTAGAGCGGCCGGCTCCGCGACGCGAGCTGCATCGCCGAATGGGTCACCCGCGGCGCGCCGGCGCCGTCGCCCGCTTCCATCCGGACCGCATAGTCGGCGCCCGACCGGCGCCAGCCGAAATGCACGCGGTTGTAGTTCAGGTTCAGCCCCGAGACCGAGGCATTGTAGCCCAGATGGTCGGGCTGGTCCGGATCGATCTCGTCGATCCGCGGCAGCGCCCCGTCCCAGACCAGGAAGGCGCCGGCGACCTCGGCCACTCCGTTCATGCGCAACTGGAACGCCAGTTGCGCCAGCCCCTCGGTATCCAGATCCGGCGCACCCCCAC
This sequence comes from Meridianimarinicoccus sp., assembly GCA_044221805.1. GTDB lineage: Bacteria > Pseudomonadota > Alphaproteobacteria > Rhodobacterales > Rhodobacteraceae > Meridianimarinicoccus. The sequence goes on along the minus strand of JBGAOK010000161.1, from coordinate 2,132 downwards.
CCACCAGGACCAGGTCGCCTTCAAGCCGGCCGTTGCGCAGCGGGCCGGTGCCCACCAGCCGGGTGGCGAAGTGCCAGCCGGGACCCAGCATCTCGAAGGCATAGGCGGCGGTGACGGATTTCAGCACGCTGGCCGGGGGCAGGGCGAGACCCGGATCGACCGCGGCGATCGGCGCCCCTGTCGCGGCATCGATCACCAGGCAGGCCACCGACCCCGAGAGCTTTGCCCGCGCGATCAGGGCGGCGGTCGCCGCGGCAGGATCGGGTTTCGGCGCGGCGGCCCGGGGCGTGCCCCGCGCCAGCGGCCGGGGCGCGGTCAGGACCTCGGCCGTCGCAGGCGCAAGGCCCAGCCCGGCAAGGCCCGAAAGCCCGGCCAGAACCGAACGGCGCGACAGGGGGGCGGCGATCTGGGTCATGCCCGATCAAAGCCACGCCGCCGCGCGCCACTCAAGCCCCCGGCGATCAAATTGCGACGATCACCGCGCCGGGCCGCGGCCCCCGCCTCATCGCACCCATTCGCCGCGGGCGCGGATCTCGGTCGAGGACTCGGCCACCTGCGGACCGCGAAGATAGCACCAGACCGGCGGCAGCGCCCTGCCCAGCAGGGGCGCCGCAGAGTCGCTCAACCGGTTGTGCCGGAACAGCCGCGCCGCATGGGCGGTCCGCGACCAGAGCGGATCGCCGGGCCGGGCGATGACCCCGACCGGCACCCGCGCGAAGATCTCGGGCCAGCGTTCCCATTTGTGGATGCTGGCCAGGTTGTCTGCGCCCATCAGCCAGACGAAGCGCACGCCGGGATAAAGCGCCGGGTGACCCGCGGATGCCGCAGCACCGCGCGGGCTGCCGCGATCCGCCGCGCCATGGGCGCCGGACCGGTCGATTTCAGCGGGTTGCCGGGCGAGACCAGCCACCAGACCGCATCCAGCCCGAAGGATCGCAGCGCGGTACGCGTCAGGTGGACGTGGCCGGCATGGGGCGGGTCGAAGGACCCGCCCAGAAGCCCGATCCGCATCCCCGGACGCGCCGGCGGGAAGCCCGCCCTCACCGATGCCGCCCCCGTCCGCTCCGGCCAGCCGTTGCCCGCATCGTTCCTTCCCTTCGCGCTTCTGGTGCGTTTTCCGACTTCCAGCACGGCGCGGGGCGGGTTTCAAGCTTCCTTGCCTGACGGAAACAGGCGATAAAGCCTTGGACATCCTTGTCCCGGGCTTCCATCCTGTAGCGCAAACAACAAGAGACGAGACAGACGATGAGATACCTGAGCAAGCTGGCCGCCGCGGTGCTGTTGATCTGGCCCGCGGTCCTGCCGGCGCAGCAGGGCGCCGACGTCCTCGTGAACGAAGCCGTCCCGGCCACCCGCGCCACGCCGCTGGAAGACCAGGTGAAGGCGGCGCTGGATGCCAAGAAGGCCGGCTTGCCGGTGGAAGCCGCCGACTGGATGATCTCGGTCGCCAACCCGCTGGCCGCCGCGGCCGGGGCGCGGGTGCTGGCCCAGGGCGGTACCGCGGCCGACGCCATGGTCGCGGCGCAGGCGGTGCTCGGCCTGGTCGAACCGCAATCCTCGGGACTGGGCGGCGGCGCGCTGCTGGTCTGGTACGACGCCGCCACCGGGCGGCTGTCGACCCTCGACGGGCGCGAGACCGCACCGCTTGCGGCCACGCCGACCCTGTTCCAGACCGTCGACGGCCAGCCGATGCAGTTCTGGGACGCGGTGGTCGGCGGGCTGTCCGTCGGCACCCCCGGCACTCCCGCACTGATGGAGGCCGCGCACCGCCGCTGGGGCCGGTCGAACTGGCCGTCGCTGTTCGCCGATGCGATCACGCTGGCCGAGGGCGGTTTCGCGGTCTCGCCGCGGCTGGCCCAGGAGGTCGCCGGCGATGCCGAACGGCTGTCGCGCCAGCCCCGCGCGGCAGCCTATTTCCTACCCGATGGCAAGCCGCTGGCCGAGGGCGCCACGCTGACCAACCCGGCCTATGCCCGCACCCTGCGCGCCATCGCGGCCGAGGGCGCCCGCGCCTTCTATTCCGGCGAGATCGCCGCCGGCATCGTCGAGACGGTCTCCTCGGCCGCACAGCCGGGCCTGCTGACCGGGATCGACCTGTCGCTCTACCGCGTGGTGCAGCGACCGGCGGTCTG
>JBGAOK010000032.1:0-29415 GCA_044221805.1 Meridianimarinicoccus sp. | reverse complement strand
TCCGCCCGTCCCGCGTCTCTCCCCGTGTCGTCCCGGGCTGGTCGCCGGCCCGGACCTCGTCGGGGCGCAGCGGCGCCTGGGCGCCCTCGGCCCGCAGCAGCGCGTCGAGCAGGTCCGAGATGTCCTCGACCGTCTCGGCGATGACATGCACCACCCCCTTCTCGCGCTGGAGCCGCCCGGTCACCCTGAGCAGCCGCCCCGCGATCACCGCCCGGCGGAACCGCTCGAACACCTTCGCCCAGACGATCACGTTCACCACGCCGGTCTCGTCCTCGAGGGTGACGAAGATCACCCCCTTCGCGGTCCCCGGCCGCTGCCGCACCAGGACCAGCCCGGCCACCGTCACCCGCGCCCCGCCCGGCGGCCGGTCGACCCAGCCCGCCGGCAGGCAGGCGGGCGGGCGCGGCCAGCCCTGGGGCGCGGGCGCGGCGGGCAGGAAGGCGGGCGGGGCGCTGATCATGAGAACAATCATAGAACATTCGCGACGGCGTGCAACCGCGGTCCTGACCGGACCCTGACCGGACCCTGATCGCGCCAGATCGCGCCGGATCGGGCGGGGGATCTGGAAAAACCCGCCCGGCTGGCCTATGCCGTCTCGACCCCTCCGTCCGACGCCAAGGAAGAACCGGCCGATGCCCAAGATCACCTACATCGAACACAACGGCAAAGAGCATGTCGTCGACGTGCCGGTCGGCCTTACCGTGATGGAAGGCGCCCGCGACAACGGCATCCCCGGCATCGAGGCCGATTGCGGTGGCGCCTGCGCCTGTTCCACCTGCCACGTCTACGTGGACGCCGCATGGACCGACCGGCTGCCGCCGATCGAGGCGATGGAGGAGGACATGCTCGACTTCGCCTACAAGCCCGAACCCGGCCGCTCGCGGCTGACCTGCCAGCTCAAGGTCACGCCGGCGCTGGACGGCCTGATCGTGCGCATGCCCGAGAAGCAGATCTGACCCCAAGGCATCTGCTCAAACTTCAGGCACTGCCCGCGTATCGCGCAGCCATCGGTCCGGCGGGCGCGGGCGTTTCTCCGGCCCCCTGCTGGACTCCGCCCGAAGCGGCCTTCACGATCCCGTCATGAGGTTCCCGGGCCCCCGCGGGTCGGGGCCTCCCCACGACAAGAGGTGAAGACCCCCAGATGGCCACCGCCGCCACGACCCACCCCGTCGACGAGATGCTGCCGGCGCCGAAGCTGATCACGCTCGGCCTGCAGCACGTTCTCGTCATGTATGCCGGCGCCATCGCCGTGCCCCTGATCGTCGGCCGCGCACTGAAACTGCCGCCCGAGGACGTCGCCTTCCTGATCTCGGCCGACCTGTTCTGCTGCGGCATCGTCTCGATCCTGCAATCGCTCGGCGCCTCGCCCTGGTTCGGCATCCGCCTGCCGGTGATGATGGGCGTGACCTTCGCCTCCGTCGGCCCGATGGTGTCGATCGCGCTCGCCCATCCCGGCGCGGAAGGCGCGCGGATGATCTTCGGCTCGATCATCGCCGCCGGGATCATCGGCATCCTGATCGCGCCCTTCGCCAGCCGGATGCTGCGCTTCTTCCCGCCGGTCGTCACCGGCACGATCATCCTCGTCATCGGCATCTCGCTGATGCGGATCGGCATCAACTGGATCTTCGGCCTGCCGGTGGGTCCCACCGCGCCGAAGATCATCAATCCCGAACATGCCGAATGGCTGAAGTCCGTCGCCGCGCTCGGCGGCACGGTACCGCCGCCGCCCGCGGGCTTCGCCGCCGCCGCGACGATGCCGAACCCGGCCTATGCCCCGGTCACCAACATCCTGCTGTCGCTCGTGGTGCTCGCCGTGGTGCTCGGCTTCGCCCGCTTCGCCAAGGGCTTCCTGTCGAACATTGCGGTGCTGCTCGGCATCGTCATCGGCGGGGTGATCGCCGCCGCCCTCGGCATGATGCATTTCGAGAAGGTCGCCGCCGCCGCCTGGTTCGCGCCGATCACGCCGTTCCACTTCGGCATGCCGATCTTCGATCCCGTGCTGATCGCCACCATGACCCTCGTCATGATCGTGACGCTGATCGAATCCACCGGCATGTTCCTCGCGCTGAGCGAGATCACCGGCAAGAAGATCACCCAGCCGATGCTGTCCGCCGGGCTCCGCATGGACGGTCTCGGCACCCTGATCGGCGGCATCTTCAACACCTTCCCCTATACCTCGTTCAGCCAGAACGTGGGCCTCGTGGGCGTCACCGGGGTGCGCTCGCGCTTCGTCTGCGTCGCCGGCGGCGTGATCATGGTGATCCTCGGCCTGACCCCGAAGATGGGCGCCCTGGTCGAGGCGCTGCCCACCGTCGTCCTCGGCGGCGCCGGCCTCGTGATGTTCGGCATGGTCGCCGCGACCGGGGTGCGCATCCTCGGCCGGGTCGATTTCAGCACCAACCGCAACAACCTCTTCGTGGTGGCGATCTCGGTCGGCCTGGGCATGATCCCGCTGGTGGCGCCCGACTTCAAGATGTGGCTGCCGCACGCGATCCATCCGCTGATCGACTCGGGCATCATCCTCGCCGCGCTCGCCTCGGTGCTGCTCAACGTGCTGTTCAACGGCGCCGGCGCCACCGAGGAGGAACTCCGCGACGCCGCCATGGCCGGCGGCGAACACTGACCGGCCCGGCCCCGGCTTCCGCCGGGGTCACCGCCCGCGCTGAAAGGGGGTCCGGCCACGCGGCCGGGCCCCTTGCGTTGTCCGGGGCGGGGGATGCCCGGTCTCACCTGCATCCGCTGATCCGTAGCCCGCCTTCAAGGTCGCCGGTCCAGCCGAACGGATCCGCACTGACCCTGGCGACGACGGGGTCCGATGCCGCGCCCGCCGCGGTCGGGGATGGCTCTATCGCGACGACCCTCTCTGAGGCCGCTCAGCGGTCGTTCGGCCCCTTGCCCTTCAAGATCCGCGGCGCCGCGCGGTCGATCCGGGCGCTTCGGGTCTCGGGGCGTCTCGAGGCCGAGACCTGCAGCACCCAGCCGCGCTGCCGGCCGGGGGTCAGCGCGGCGAAGGCGGCGCTTAGCGCCGGGTCTTCCGCCAGCCGCGCGGTCAGTTCGGCCGGGTGGGGCAGGTCGTCCTTGGGGAAATCGACCTTCATCCCGGCGGTCTCGATCCGGATCGCCTCGGCCACATAGGCGCGGATCACCGGTTCCATGGCGCGGATCTGCCCGACCGAGGTGAAGCGCAGGGTGCGCGACGCCCGCGAATTCTCGCCCGGCGCGGCCAGCACGCCCTCGGGGTCGGCCATCAGCACGCCCTTGAAGAAGCCCAGCGTGCAGGCCTCGCGGAAGCCCCACAGCATCGCCACGTTGCCGCCCCGGAAGGTATAACAGGGCGCCCGCCACTTGAATTCCTCACTCAGCTCGGTGTCCAGCAGGATCGCCCGGACTGCGGCCAGTTCGTCGTGCCACAGCGTCGCCGTGGCGAAGATCGCATCCACCCGTGGATCGGTTCCGCTCATCGCCCCTCCGCCCCTTGCCGCGGCCAATCTCGCCCGGCCCGCCGGTCCTGTCCACCGCTGCAGCACCCGGCCGACCCCTCCCGCCCGTCGCCGGCATACCCGTCCGACAGGCGGCGCGGCTCTGGCCGGCGGGCGCCCGGGCGGCTAGGCTCGCGGCCGATGACCCGCCCGCATCCCGCCCGCCTGCTTGCCCTTCTTCTCGCCCTCGCCGCCGGTCCCGGCGCCGCGGAGGGGCAGCGCGGGGTCCCCGTCGCCGCCTGGTTCGAGGCGCCGGGCGATGTCTATCCCCATCGGGTGCTCGGGCGGATCCCCGAGTATTTCGTGCTCGCGGTTCGGGACGGCGCCGGGCGGGTGACCCGGACGGACCTGCGCCACCGGCCCGGCCCCGCGTCGGTTTTCGAGGATACCGCCCCCCGCATCGCCGATGCCGATGGCGACGGCACCCCGGAGGTGGTGGTGGTGGAAAGCGACCTTGCCGAAGGCGCGCGCCTGACGGTCTGGCGCCTTGGCCGCGGCAGGCTGGTCCGCATCGCCGCCACGCCCGCCATCGGCACCCGCTTCCGCTGGCTCGCCCCGGCCGCCATCGCCGATCTGGACGGCGACGGCATCACCGACCTTGCCTATGTGGAAACGCCCCATGTGGCGCCGCGGCTCCGGGTCTGGACCTGGGCGCCGGGCGGGCTGACCCCGACCGCCGATCTGCCCGGCGTCACCAATCACCGGATCGGGCAGGAGACCATCGCGGGCGGCCTGCGCGACTGCGGCGCCGGGCCCGAGATCGTGCTGGCCGAGTCCGGCTGGCAGCGGCTGGTGGCGGTCCGGCTCGACGCCGGCAGGCTGGTCGCGACGCCGCTTCGCCCTGGGCCCGATGCCGCCGGCTTCGCCGCCGCGCTCGCCTGCCGCTGACCAGCGGACGCCCCGGACCTCGCACCCGGCCCGGCAAGGGAACGGGACGGGAACGACTCCGGGCAATCGGTGCGATTGCCAATTCCTGAACGAACCCCTGACGCTCCGTGCGGGGCGCCGGACCGGCCCCGGATCAGCCTTCCGCCAGCGCCCGCCAGCCGATGTCGCGGCGATAGACGCCGCCCCGCCAGTCCACCGCCTCGGCCAGCGCATAGGCCCGCTCGCGTGCCTCGGCCAGCGTCGCGCCGCGCCCGGTGGCGTTCAGTACCCGCCCGCCATTGGCCAGGATCCGGCCGTCGGAGTCCTTCGTGCCGGCATGGAACAGCATCTGGAAACTGTCCGACGGCAGCGCGTCAAGGCCCCGGATTTCATCGCCTTTTTCATAGCTTCCCGGGTATCCCCGGGCGGCAAGGACGACCGTCATGGCATGGTCGTCCGCCCAGTTCACCCGCATCTCGCCCAGCCGGCCCTCGGCACAGGCATGCATCAGGTCCAGCGCCTGCGCCCCCAGCCGCATCATCAGCACCTGGGCTTCCGGGTCGCCGAAGCGGACGTTGTATTCGACCAGCCGGGGCTTGCCGTCCTTGATCATCAGCCCGGCATAGAGCACGCCCTGATACGGCATCCCCCGCGCCGCCATCTCCCGCAGGGTCGGCCGCACGATCTCGTCCATCGCCGCCCGCTCGACCGCGGAAGTGACTATGGGCGCTGGAGAATATGCCCCCATCCCGCCGGTGTTCGGCCCCGTGTCGCCTTCGCCGATGCGCTTGTGGTCCTGCGCCGTGCCGATCGCCAGCGCGGTCTCGCCATCGCACAGGACGAAGAAGCTGGCTTCCTCGCCCTCCATGAATTCCTCGATCACCACCTCGGCGCCGGCCCCGCCGAAGGCGCCGCCGAACATCTCGTCCAGCGCCGCCAGCGCCTCGTCCACGCTCATCGCCACCACGACGCCCTTGCCGGCAGCCAGTCCGTCGGCCTTGACCACGATCGGCGCGCCGGTTTCCCGGACATGGGCCGCCGCCGCGTCCCGGTCGCGGAACCGCGCCCAGCCGGCGGTGGGCGCCCCGGCTGCATCGCAGATTTCCTTGGTAAATCCTTTGGATGCCTCCAGCCGCGCGGCATCGGCCGAGGGCCCGAAGCACAGGATCCCGGCGGCGCGGACCTCGTCGGCGACCCCGGCGGCCAGCGGCGCCTCGGGCCCGACGATCACGAAGTCGATGGCGTTCTCGACCGCGAACTGGGCCACCGCGGCGCCGTCCCCGATGTCGAGCGTGGCGCATTCGGCGATCTCGGCGATGCCGGCATTGCCCGGCGCCACCAGCAGTCGGTCGCATTTCGGGTTCTGCAGCGCCGCCCAGGCCAGCGCATGTTCGCGTCCGCCGCTTCCGAGGATCAGGATGTTCATCGACCGCGCTCCTTGGCCTTGCCGTCGGCGCGTTCTAGGGTGAGGGCCCGACCTTCGCAAGCGAGCCCGCCCATGTCCGACCCCTTCGACCTCTTCGAAGACCCCGAAGGGCCGGCGCCCGGCGGCGACAATGCGCCCGAATTCAGCGTTTCCGAGATCTCGGGCGCGGTGAAGCGGGTGATCGAGGGCGGATTCGCCCGCATCCGGGTCAGGGGCGAGGTCAGCCGGGTGTCGCGGCCGCGCTCGGGCCATGTCTATTTCGACCTGAAGGACGACCGGTCGGTGCTGGCGGGGGTGGTCTGGAAAGGGCAGGCGGCCCGGCTTCAGACCCAGCCCGAGGAAGGGCTCGAGGTGGTGGCGACCGGCCGGCTGACCACCTTCCCGGGCCAGTCCAAGTACCAGATGGTGATCGACAGCCTGGCCCCCGCCGGGGTCGGCGCGCTGATGGCGATGCTGGAGAAGCGCAGGAAGGCGTTGGAGGCCGAGGGCCTGTTCGCGCCCGAGCGCAAGCGCCCGCTGCCCTTTCTGCCCGGGGTGATCGGCGTGGTCACCTCGCCCTCGGGGGCGGTGATCCGCGACATCCTGCACCGGCTGCGCGACCGCTTCCCCAGCCGGGTGCTGATCTGGCCGGTGGCGGTGCAGGGCGCCGCCTGCGCGCCGCAGGTCGCCCGCGCCATCGAGGGCTTCAACCGCCTGACCCCCGGCGGCGCGCTGCCGCGGCCCGACCTGATCATCGTCGCAAGGGGCGGCGGGTCGATCGAGGATCTGTGGGGGTTCAACGAGGAAATCGTCGTCCGCGCCGCGGCAGCCTCGGCGATCCCGCTGATCTCGGCGGTGGGGCACGAGACCGACACGACCCTGATCGACTTCGCCGCCGACCGCCGCGCCCCGACGCCGACCGCCGCGGCCGAGATGGCGGTGCCGGTCCGGGCCGAGCTCATGGCCTGGGCGGCGCAGCAGGGTGCCCGGCTGGCCGGCGCCGCCACCCGCGGGCTGGGCCAGCGCCGCCAGCGCCTGCGCGACCTGTCCCGCGCCCTGCCGCGGCCCGAGACCCTGACCGAGGCCCCGGCGCAGCGGCTCGACCTGCTGGCCGACCGGCTGCCCCGGGCGCTGCAGGCCCGGCTCGCCCGGCTGGAACTGCGGCTGGGCCGCGCCGCCGCGGTGTTGCGCCCGGCGACGCTGGCGGCGCAGGCCCGGGCCGACCGGCAGCGGCTGGCCGAGGCCGGCCGGCGGCTGGGGGCCGGGCTGAAGGCCCGGCAGGTCGATGCGGCGGCCCGCCTCGCGGCGCAGGCGGCGCGGCTGGCCCCGGCGCTGCGGACGGGGCTCGCGCGGCGCGAACTGGCGCTGGCGCGCCGGGCCGGGCGGCTGACCCTCGGCCCGGTCCGGTTGCACCTGCAGCGCCTGCCGGGCGAGCTTGCCCGGGCCGGGCGGCGGCTGGACGCGGCCGAGCGCGCGCTGATCGCCCGCCAGCGCGACCGGCTGGCCGGGGCTGCGCGGCTGCTCGACAGCCTCAGCCATGGCGCGACCCTGGCGCGCGGCTTCGCGGTGGTGCGCAGTGCCGCGGGCGGGCTGGTCACCACGGCCGCCGGCGCCACCGCCGAGCCCCGGTTGGAAATCGAGTTCCGCGACGGCCGGGTGACGGTGCGCCCGGAGACCGCACCCGAGGGTGCCGGCGGCGACTCCGGTTCCGCCCAAGGGTCGGAACCCGCCGGTGCCGAGTCAGGCAAGGGCCGCCGCCGCGGCCCGTCGCAGGCCTCGCTGTTCGACGAATGACCCCGGCGCCGCTGGGCCGGACGCCGTCATCCGACGCTGCGGACCGACCCGGGTTAACCGGGATCGGTAAGCCTTTGCCGGTGATCCGGCCGCGGCCGGTCACGCATGGGCAGGCCCTGGTCTCCGACGTCGAATCCCGGCCTCAGACCCCCACTTCGGGTCCCTTGCAGATCATCGGACCCTTGCTGCGGCTGACCTCGTAGAGCGACGACCCTTCCGGATCCTCCAGCGGCTGGGCAGTCAGGCCGGTCTCGGACTGGAAGAACAGCCAGCACTGGGTCCGCTCATAGGCCTCGTAGCGGAAGCAGATCGCCTCGCCTTCGGGGAACCACGAGCCCTCGACGCAGTCGCCGTCCAGGAAGGACCAGCGCACCTGCCGGCCGGGCAGGTATTCCTCGATGCCGTAGGGCCCGCCGGCATTGCCGTAGATCAGGGTCTTTCCGGTGGTGTAGGCCTCGAAGGCCTCGGCCCCGACAGGGTCGTCCGCATGCCCGGCACCGGCGAGCGGCAGGGCGAGGGCAACGGCGATGGCAACGAGAACGAAGCGGTTCATGGGCAGTCCTTCGGGGCGGTCCGTCAGCGTGGCTTCCGCGCTAACCCGCGGGTCCTCGCGACGATGCGCTCCAGTCCTGAGCGAGCGCGCCATTGCGGTCAAGGCTGGCGGCGGGCTAGTCTCGCAATGGTGACCAGCCCGAGTGGCGCCTGCCCACGGACCCAGCACCCATGCCGATGCCCTGGACCTATCGCCATGCCAGCCGGGAATTCCGCGCCCTTCTCGACGACGTGAAGGACCGCTCCGGGCTGGACTCGGACAACCAGGCCTACACCTGCCTCGAGGGTACCCTGCATGCGTTTCGGCGTCGCCTGACAGTGGCCGAAGCGCTGGCCTTTGCGGACAGGCTGCCCTCGATCCCGCGGGCAATCTTTGTCGCGCAGTGGACTCCGGCCGAGGTGCCCGTCCCCTTCGGAAGCCGCGCAGAGATGACGCGCGAGGTCCAGGAACTGCGGCAACACCACAACCTGGCGCCCGACAACAGCATCGAAGCCGTCGCCTATGCGCTGAGACGACGGATCCATCCCCGCGACTGGGAGGCGGCGATGGCCGCCCTGCCGGCCGACGCGACGACGTTCTGGGAGGTGCCCGGCGTCGACCCGGCGGACCTGCGGCCGACCATAATCTGAGCAGCGCCGCCGGGGCGGGCTTGCGGCTGGTCCGGGGCCTTTCCTCCGTCGCCCTGCAAAGGTAGGGAGGGACGATTGCCCGGAGGCCCGCCGATGTCGTTCTTCTCGAAGCTCAAGGACCGCATGTTCAAGTCCTCCTCGAAACTCGAGGCAGGGCTCGACGCCATCGTCGAGGAGGACGCCGTCGCGCCGGACCCCGGCGCGCCTGCGGCGCCGCTGCCGGATCCCATCCGGTCACCGGCACCGGATTCGGTGGGCGCGTCGCCGACACTGGACGCGCCCGCGGCGGGACCCATAGCGCCGCCCGCGCCGCCGCCCGCTCCGGCATCGACTCCTGCGCCCGCTGCCGACTCGGTGCGGCCCGGCTTCCTGTCCCGGCTGATCGGCCGCAAGCCCGCCGCCGAGGCGCCGCGGCGGGTGCTGGACGACGCCATGCTCGAGGAGATCGAGGATCTGCTGATCACCGCCGACATGGGCGTGGACACCGCTGCCCGGGTCACCGCGGCCATGGCCGAGGGGCGCCTCGGCGCCCGCCTGACCACGCGCGAGCTGAAGGAGATCCTCGCCGGCGAGATCGCCCGCATCATGGAGAACGTCGCCCGCCCGCTGCCGATCTATGGCAAGCGGCCGCAAGTGGTGCTGGTGGTGGGGGTGAACGGATCGGGCAAGACCACCACCATCGGCAAGCTGGCCTCGCAGTTCCGCGCCGCCGGCAAGTCGGTGATGATCGCCGCCGGCGACACTTTCCGCGCCGCCGCGGTCGAGCAGCTTCAGGTCTGGGGCGAGCGTGCCGGCGTGCCGGTGATGACCGCGCCGCAGGGCTCGGACCCCGCCAGCCTTGCCTTCGACGCCATGGCCCGGGCCGAGGCCGAGGGCGCCGACCTGCTGCTGATCGACACCGCCGGGCGGTTGCAGAACCGCGCCGACCTGATGGCCGAGCTGGAAAAGATCGTCCGGGTGATCCGCAAGCGCGACCCCGAGGCGCCGCACAACACGGTCCTGGTCCTTGACGCCACCACCGGCCAGAACGCCCTGAACCAGGTCGAGATCTTCCAGAAGCTGGCCGACGTGACCGGCCTCGTGATGACCAAGCTCGACGGCACCGCCAAGGGCGGCGTGCTCGTGGCGCTGGCCGACCGGTTCGGTCTGCCGATCCATGCCATCGGCGTGGGCGAGCAGATCGACGATCTGGCCCCCTTCGACCCCGAGGAGTTCGCCGCCGCCCTGACCGGGCTGGACGGCTGAGACCGGGCGGGCGCTTCTGCCCCGGCGGCCCTGCCGGGGTCGCCTGATGGGCGCCTGGCTGGTCTCGCTGGCGGGCACCGCCGAGGGGGCGCGGCTGGCCACGCTCCTGGCGCTGAGTGCGGCGCTGCTCCATGCGGTGTTCGGCGCGCTGCAGAAGGGGCGGTTCGATCCCTGGCTGACCCGGGGCGCGATCGACAGCTGCTACGGGCTGATCGCGCTGCCGGTCGCCCTTCTGCTGGTGCCCTGGCCCGAGCCGCACATGTGGCCGATCTTCGCCGGGGTCTTCGCCATCCACACCGGCTACAAGCTGCTGCAGGCGATGGCCTATGACCGCGGCGCCTATACGGTGGTCTATCCGGTGGTGCGCGGCACCGGCCCGCTCTTCACCGTGGCCGGCGCCTGGCTGGTCTTTGCCGAACCCTTCCACCCGGTGCAGTGGCTGGGGGTGGCGGTGCTGGTCGGCGGCATCTTCGGGCTGGCCGGCTACAACCTGCGCCATGTCAGGGTCGGCCGCGACCGGCTGGTGCCCGCCCTGGGCCTGGCCGTCGCCACCGGCGGCTTCGTCGCCGCCTATACCACCTTCGACGCCTACGGCATCCGCGCCACCGCCGATCCCTTCACCTTCCTGGCCTGGTTCTTCGTCCTTGACAGCCTGGTGATGCCGGTCCTGGCCCTGCGCCGCTGGCGCGGGCTGGAAACCCGCCCCGATCTGCGGCCGCTCTTGCTGCGCGGCCTGGTCGGCGCGCTGGTCGCCTTCGGCAGCTTCGGCACGGTGATGCTGGCAACCCGGATCGGCAAGGTCGGCGAGGCGGCGGTGCTGCGCGAGACCTCGCCGGTCTTCGCGGCGGTGATCGGCCGGGCGTTTCTGGGCGAACCCGTGGGACCGAGCCGCGCGGCGCTGATCGGGCTGATCGCGCTGGGGGCGGTGATCGTCGAGATGGGCGGCTGAACCTGCGGCCAAAGCCGGTGCGCGCCGCCGCCTTCTGGCCATGGCGCGGCACTTGGCGTATGGGAGGGCCGGTCGAGGCCAGACGAGGACAGGGCATGGAGACGCGGACGATCAACCCGACCTTGAAGTTCGCCCTTGAACTGGGGCCGGTGCTGGCCTTCTTCGCCTTCTACCTGCTGTTCCGGGACCGGACCTTCAGCTTCGGCGGCCGGGACTATACCGGCTTCATCGTGGCCACCGCGTTGTTCGTGCCGATCCTGCTGGCCGCGACCGGGACCCTCTGGGCGCTGACCGGGCGGCTGTCGAAGATGCAGGCGGTGACCGCGGTGCTGGTCGTGGTGTTCGGCGGGTTGTCGATCTTCTTCAACGACGAACGCTTCTTCAAGATGAAGCCCTCGATCATCTATGCGCTGTTCGCAGGCATCCTCGGCGCCGGGCTGCTGCGCGGCGAGAGCTACCTGCGCAGCGTGATGGGCGAGGTGGTGCCCATGGACCACGACGGCTGGATGATCCTGACCCGGCGGGTGGCGATCCTGTTCGCGGCGCTGACCGTGGCGAACGAGGTCATCTGGCGCACCATGTCCACCGATGTCTGGGTCAACTTCAAGACCTTCGGCCTGCCGATCGTCACCGTTGCCTTCTTCATGATGCAGGGCCGGCTGATCGAACGCCACGCCGCCCCGAAGGACGGCAGGGACGCCTGACGCCGCGATCGCCAAGGGAAAGGCGTCGCACCCCGCCCTTGACCTTGCCGGCGGGCGGGCTTAGGCCGGATCCGTGGCGCTTTGTTGCCGGATTGCGGGCCACGTTAAACATGCCGCTAAAGAGGTCGGACCCGGGCACAGCCCCGGATCGCCCCTTCCCCGGTGCATTGTGATGGAGACGTCCGTGGCCGACGATCTGAAACCCGCCTCCGCTGTGCCCGTCAGCCCCACGCGCGCGGACTGGCACGCCAGAACCACGCTGGTCCATGGCGGCACCCGCCGCAGCCAGTACGGCGAGGTCTCGGAAGCGCTGTTCCTGACCCAGGGCTTCGTCTACGACACCGCCGAACAGGCAGAGGCGCGGTTCCAGAAAGCGGGCGAGGACGAGTTCATCTATGCCCGCTACGGCAACCCGACCGTGCGGATGTTCGAGGAACGCATCGCGCGCCTGGAAGGCGCCGAGGATGCCTTCGCCACCGCCAGCGGCATGGCTGCGGTCAATGGCGCGCTGGCCGCGATGCTCAGGGCGGGGGACCATGTGGTCGCCGCGAAGGCGCTGTTCGGCTCGTGTCTCTACATCCTCGAAGAGGTCCTGAGCCGCTTCGGGGTCGAGGTCAGCTTCGTCGACGGCACCGACCTGGATCAGTGGCGGGCAGCGATCCGGCCCGGAACGAAGGCGGTGTTCCTGGAAGCGATCTCGAACCCGACGCTCGAGGTCATCGACATCCGCGCCGTGGCGGATCTGGCCCATGCGGCCGGCGCGCTGCTGCTGGTGGACAACGTCTTCGCCACGCCGATCTTCCAGCGCAGCCTGGATCTGGGCGCGGATGCGCTGATCTATTCCGCGACCAAGCACATGGACGGGCAGGGCCGCGTGCTGGGCGGCGTGATCCTTGGCACGAAGGACTTCATCCGCAAGACGGTCGAGCCCTACATGAAGCACACCGGCGGGTCGATGAGCCCGTTCAACGCCTGGGTGCTGCTGAAGGGGCTGGAGACCATGGACCTGCGCTGTCGTGCCCAGGCGGCGACGGCGCTGCAGCTGGCAACGACGCTGGAAGGGCATCCGAAGCTGTCCCGGGTGATCTATCCGGGGCTGCCCAGCCACCCGCAGCACGCGCTCAACGCCACCCAGATGGAGGGCGGCGGTACCGTCCTGACGATCGAGATCCGCGGCGGTCAGGCGGCGGCGTTCCGGGTGCTGAACGCGCTGACGATCTTCACCATCTCGAACAACCTCGGCGACGCGAAGAGCATCGTCACCCATCCGGCGACGACGACCCACCAGCGCCTGCCGGCCGAGCAGAAGGCCGCGCTGGGGATCAGCCCGGGGCTGGTGCGGATCTCGTGCGGGCTGGAGGATTCCGGCGACCTGCTGGCCGATCTGGAAGCGGCGCTGGCGCTGATCTGATCAGCAAAGCGCCACGTAGTCCTGTCATGATCGGACGTCGACCGGGCCCGCCCTGGCATCGGGGGCGGGCAAACGTGAAGGAAGTGCAGGATGAACATCTACCAGCCTGATCTGGCGCGGATCCCCACGCGCGAGGAAGCCGCCGAGGCCCTGGCGTTGATCCGGCGCTGGGTCGACGGCGCCACCGCGGCCGAGGTCGAGGCGCTGGACCCCGCCGCGCGCCGGCTGGCAGCCGAGGCGCCGGCGGGCAGCTATCCCGATCTGAGCCGGGTCTATCCCGAGGACTTCCGCGTCACGCCCGGCTACATCGCCGTGCTGCCCGACCTGCAGAACGGTCCGGCCAGCCTGATCCGCGGCGCGCGGCGCAGCATCCAGCATGTGGGGATCTCGAACTTCCGGCTGCCGATCCGCTTCCACAGCCGGGACGGCGGCGACCTGACGCTCGAGACCGGGGTGACCGGCACGGTCAGCCTCGAGGCCGAGAAGAAGGGCATCAACATGTCCCGGATCATGCGCACCTTCTACGGCCATGCCGAGAAGACCTTCAGCTTCGAGGTGATCGCCGCGGCGCTGGACGACTACAAGCGCGAGCTGGGCAGTTTCGACGCCCGGATCCAGATGCGGATCTCGTTCCCGGTGAAGGTGCGGAGCCTGCGGTCGGGGCTGTCGGGCTATCAGTACTACGACATCGCGCTGGAACTGGTCGAGGCCGCGGGTGTGCGGAAGAAGATCCTGCACCTGGACTATGTCTATTCCTCGACCTGCCCCTGTTCGCTGGAACTGAGCGAGCATGCCCGGGCCAGCCGGCGGCAGCTGGCGACGCCGCATTCCCAGCGCTCGGTGGCGCGGATCTCGGTGGTGCTGGCGCCCGACGCGCCCTGCCTGTGGTTCGAGGATCTGATCGGCCTTTGCCGGGCCGCGGTGCCGACCGAGACCCAGGTGATGGTCAAGCGCGAGGACGAGCAGGCCTTCGCCGAGCTGAACGCGGCCAACCCGATCTTCGTCGAGGACGCGGCGCGGCTGTTCTGCGCCGAGTTGCTGAAGGATCCCCGGATCGGCGATTTCCGGGTGGTCGCGAGCCACCAGGAAAGCCTGCACAGCCATGACGCGGTGAGCGTGCTGACCGAAGGGCCGACTTTCGCCGCCGAAAGCCTCGACCCGCGGCTCTTCGCCACCCTGCACCACGGCGGTTGAGCCGCAGCTTGGTCCCTTGCCTTCGGTAGCTCCGGAGCGCTATCTAGCGCTAACATCGACGGCGGGGGAACACCGGATGGCACTGACGATCGTGGCCGAACTGATTGCGCGGCCCGGCAGGGAGGACGATCTGCGCGAGGCGCTGAAGGCGATCGTCCCGCCCACCCTGGCCGAGCCGGGGTGCATCCGCTACGACATGCACGAGGACAACGCCCGTCCCGGGCACTTCATCTTCTACGAGATCTGGGAAGACCGGGAAATCTGGGACACCTCCCATAACGTGGCGCCCCATATCCGCGCCTTCTCGGCCCGCCGGGACGAGCTTTGCGCTTTCTTCGCCCTTCACGAGATGACCTTCATCCCGGTTGTTTAGGGGGCGGGGCCCCCGTCGGGCTGGCTTCCCCGGCTGACACGAGTGGCCCCGGACCCGGCGGGTTCCTCGGCCCTGCGTCGGCGGGCGAGCCCGGGTCGCCTTCCGTCTCGGCGGCCCGCATCCCCCACGGCTCCGAGCGGCGCGCGGTGCGGCCGGCGTCTCTCACCAGGTCATGCATGAAGCCCAGCTTCTGCTTCACCGGCTCGGACAGGATGAAGGGATACAAGTCGGGTTGGCCCATCGAGCGGTTGAGACAGTTGATCGCCACGGTCAGCGGCACCCAGTCCGCGAGCACCGCGTCGATCGAGCCGCCGAAATAGGGGTTGATGTCCAGATTGACCTCATCCTTCGATCCGTTCATCGCCCTGAGCGCCATCCCGAAGGCGTGCGCTGTCTCGGAGGCATCGACGATGTGCAGGTAGTGGGCCCAGGTCTCGGCGAAATCCTCCCACGGGTGGGAGGCGGCATAGGAACTGATGAACTGGTTCTGCCAGAGAGGTTGCGGCCCGTTGGCGTAGTGGGCCTTCAACGCCTCGCCGTAGTCGGCGCGTTCGTCGCCGAAGACCGCGCGGAAGGCGTCCAGCCTGCCGCCGTCACGGATCAGCAGGTCCCAGTAGAAATGCCCGACCTCGTGGCGCATGTGGCCGATCAGCGTGCGGTAGGGCTCGCCCAGTTCGGCCCGGCGGCGGCTGCGTTCGGTATCATCGCCTTCGGCTATGTTGATGGTGATCAGTCCGTCTTCATGGCCGGTCAGGACCGGCTGCACCTTGCCTTCGGCATCGACGGTGTTGGCGAGGAAATCGAACGCCAGTCCGGTCGGAGAGTCGTCTCGCGTCGGGTGCGGCAGATCCCATTTCAGCAGGGAATAGAACAGATAGCGCTTGGCCTGCTCGATGGCGCGCCAGTTCACCTGGTTGCCCTCGACCGACAGGTCCGGGACGGTGCGGTTGTGCTGGCAGGCCGGGCAGGCCTCGGCACTGTCCAGCGACAGCCAATTGCACCCGGCTGCGGTCCGGTTGCTGCAGGCCTCGGCCCCGTCAGCGTCTTCGATCCCGCGGAACAACTCGTCCCCGCAATGGTAGCCGACCTCGGTGCCGCATTTCAGGCAGACCGAGTTGTCGAAATGCAGTTCGGTCTCGCAGACCGGGCAGGAAAAACGCTTCATCTGGGCTCCCGTAATCCTCGTGCCTTGGCCATGCGGGCCGCGGCGTCAGAACCACACCAACGCAAGCATTCTTGACAGGTTCCCACGCCCCCCGCATGGCTCGGGCAGGATCGATTTTCGTCCGGCAGACTACGTCGTCGGATTGCTGGTGGCCTTTCTGGGCGCCGCGATGCTGGTTCCCATGGCACTCGACCTGCAGCGGGGCGACGGCAACTGGCAGGCGATGTTCCAGTCCGCGACGCTGGCCCTGGCGATCGGGTCCTTCGTGGCGCTGGCCTGCGCCAACGCCCCGCGCGGGCGCATTGACCCTGCCGGTGGGCTTGCCTAACAGAAGGCGACCAGAATTTGCCGAGAGGCCCAGCCATGTCCGCGCCTGACCGTCCCCGAAGCTTCCAGGAGATCATCCTGCGCCTGCAGGGTTATTGGGCCAGCAAGGGCTGCGCGATCCTGCAACCCTATGACATGGAAGTCGGCGCCGGCACCTTCCACCCGGCCACAACCCTGCGTGCGCTTGGTGCCCGGCCCTGGGCGGCGGCCTATGTCCAGCCGTCGCGCCGGCCCACCGACGGGCGCTATGGCGAGAACCCGAACCGGCTGCAGCACTATTACCAGTACCAGGTGCTGATCAAACCCTCGCCGCCCGACCTGCAGGAGCTGTACCTGGGCAGTCTGGCGGCGATCGGCATCGACATGGGTCTGCACGACATCCGCTTCGTCGAGGACGACTGGGAAAGCCCGACGCTGGGTGCCTGGGGGCTGGGCTGGGAGGTCTGGTGCGACGGCATGGAAGTGTCGCAGTTCACCTATTTCCAGCAGGTCGGCGGCCACGACTGCCGGCCGGTCTCGGGCGAGCTGACCTATGGGCTGGAACGGCTGGCGATGTACGTGCTGGGGATCGACCATGTCATGGACATGCCGTTCAACGACCCCGACGCGCCGATCGCGCTGAGCTATGGCGACGTCTTCCGCCAGACCGAGGAGGAATACTCCCGCTTCAACTTCGATCAGGCCGATACTGCCGTGCTGTTGCAGCATTTCGAGGATGCCGAGGCCGAATGCCGGGCGATCCTGGCCGCGTCGCCCGAGGATCCGCGCACCGGCAAGCGCATCGTCATGGCGCACCCGGCCTATGACCAGTGCATCAAGGCCAGCCACCTGTTCAACCTGCTGGACGCGCGCGGCGTGATCTCGGTCACCGAACGGCAGGCCTATATCGGCCGGGTCAGGGCGCTGGCGAAGGCCTGTGCCGACGCCTTCGTCCAGACCCGGGCCGCCGGCTTCGCCGAGGCCGAGGCGTGACGCCGGGCTGGACGGTCCGGTCAGGTGGCGAGGCCCGGCAACAGCGCCTTCAGCCCCGCCGTCATCATCTCGATCGAGATCGCGGCCAGCACCATGCCCATCAGGCGGGTCATGATCACACGGAGCGTCTGGCTCATCAGCCGGCCGATGGACGAGGCGAAGACCAGCACCACCGTCATCAGCGCCAGGATGGCCGCAAGGGCGATCCAGTAGGCGATGTTTTCGGACGCCGAGTTGATCTGGCCGCGGAATACCAGGAGCGTGGTGATTGTCCCCGGCCCGACGCTGAGCGGGAAGGTCAACGGATAGAAGGCGATGCTGTTCAGTTCGGATTGCTGGGCGCGTTCCGCGGGAGTGCCGGTATGGGCGGTGGTATCGCGCCCGTTCAGCATCCCCAGCGCGATCAGCAACAGCAGCAACCCGCCGGCGACCCGGAAATGGTCCACGCCGATGCCGAAGAAGCTGAGGATCTGCGGCCCGGCCAGCGCCACGACCACGCACATCACCGCGCTGAAGCCCGACACGGCCAGCGCGATCGTGCGCAATTCGCCCGGAGGACGGCCCTGGGTGATGCCCAGAAACAGCGGCAGGTTCACGAACGGGTTGAACACCGCGAACAGCGCGCCGAAGAACTTGATCAGGAAAGCCGTATCCATGCGCGACTCCGGCTGCACGGCCGGGGCTTAGCACGGGGCAGGGCCGGCGGCCATATCCGTGCCGCCAAGACCGGGGAGGCGGCATGAACGGCAAGCTGGTGGGAGGCTTCATCGTGAGCGCGGCGCTTCTGGCCGGCGTGGCGGTCTGGTACCTGCAGACCTGGTATTTCTACACAAGTCCCGACCCGGCCGGCGTCGAGATCCGCCTGACCCCGATCGCCGGGGGCGCGCCCGAGGCGATCCCGGTCGAAGGGCTCAGCGTCATCGACGCCACCAGTTCGCCGATTCGCTTCCGCGCCTGCTTCGCCACGCCGCTGTCGCTGGCGACCCTGACCGAGACCTACCGGCTTTATGACCGGCCCGTGCCGCTGGTCGCGCCCGGATGGTTTGACTGTTTCGACGCCGGTCGGATCGAGGAAGCGCTCGCCTCGGGTGCGGCACTCGCGTTCCTGGGCGACTCCGGGGTTGCGCCGGGCGTCGACAGGGTTGTCGCGGTGTTCGATAACGGTGAAGCATTCGCCTGGCAGCAGTTGCGCACGGGCGAGGAGGAATGACCGCGGTGACACCGGAACCGATCGTGGCCGGGAATTTCCTGACCAGCACACTGGGCCTGCTCGTTTTTCTTGTGGGCTACCTGATCACGCGCAAGGTCCGCTTCCTGCGCGACTACAACATCCCCGAACCGGTGTCGGGCGGCATCCTCGCCGCGCTGGTGACGCTGGCGATCTTCCAGATCACCGGCCGTCCGGTGCAGTTCGAGATGTTCATCCGCGACTACCTCCTGGTGCTGTTCTTCGCCGGGATCGGCCTGAACGCCCGCCTGAAGGATCTGGCCACCGGGGGTGTGTCGCTGGCCGTGCTTCTGGTGCTGACGGTCGGACTGATCGTGTTCCAGAACGCGATCGGCATGGGCGTCGCGGCGGCTTTCGGGCTTCCGGCGCAACTGGGCATCCTGACCGGATCGGCCAGCCTGATCGGCGGCCACGGCACCGCGATCGCCTGGGCCCCCGAGATCGAGCGCATTACTGGTTTTCCGGGCACCATGGAACTGGGCGTGGCCGCGGCGACCATCGGTCTGGTGATCGCCGCGCTGGTCGGCGGGCCCATCGCCAAATACCTGATCGAGAAGAAGGATCTTCACCCGAACCATCCCCGCGACCATGCCGTGATCGGCGTGTCCTTCGCCGAGGAGCAGTCCACCCGGATCACCCCGGTGGACGTCATGCAGGTGCTTTTCGTCCTGCATGTGGTGATCATCATCGGCTATCTGCTGCACGGCTACCTGCGCGGGGCGGGGGTCATGCTGCCGCTGTTCGTGCCCTGCATGCTGACCGCGATCATCATCGGCAACCTGCTGCCGGTGGTCCTGCCGAAGCTGCCGCCGGTGTCGCGGACCGATGCGCTGTCGCTGATCTCGGAGCTTTCGCTCGGCACCTTCCTGGCCATGTCGCTGATGTCGATGCAGCTCTGGACGCTGCAGGGGACCGGGGTTCTGATGCTGGTCACCATGGTGATCCAGACCCTCGCGACGGTGGCCTACATCCTTCTGGTGGTGTTCCCGGCGATGGGCGCCCAGTACCGCGCTGCGGTGCTTTCGGCCGGCTTCGCCGGCTTTTCGCTGGGGGCGACGCCCACCGCGATCGCCAACATGAACGCGGTCACCAAGCGCTATGGCCCGTCACCGGTTGCCTTCGTCATCCTGCCGCTGGTATCGGCGTTCTTCGTCGATCTCGCCAATGCGGTGATCATCCAGACCTTCCTTGCATACTGAGCCCGATGCCCGACCTGCTGATTGAACTCTTCTCGGAAGAAATCCCCGCCCGCATGCAGGCGAAGGCGGCCGACGACCTGAAGCGGCTGGTCACCGGCGGCATCGTCGAGGCCGGCCTGACCTATGCCGGCGCGGCGGCCTTCGCCACACCGCGCCGCCTGACGCTGGCGGTCGAGGGCATGACCGCGTCCAGCCCCACCACCCGCGAGGAACGCAAGGGCCCGCGGACCGACGCGCCCGACGCGGCAGTCGAGGGCTTCTGCAAGTCGGCCGGCGTCGCGCGCGAGGCGCTGAAGGCCCGGGACGACAAGAAGGGGCAGGTCTGGTTCGCCACCATCGTCAAGCCCGGCCGACCGGCGGGCGAGATCGTCGCCGAAGTGCTGACCGACACGGTGCGCGGCTTCCCCTGGCCGAAGTCGATGCGCTGGGGCACGGGCGAGCTGCGCTGGGTCCGGCCGCTGCACTCGATCCTGTGCCTCGTGTCGGACGAGGCGGGATCCGAGGTGGTGCCGGTCGAGATCGGCCCGGTCGCCGCCGGGCGGACCACCCGGGGCCACCGCTTCATGGCGCCCGACCCGATCACGGTGGCCTCGTTCGAGGACTACGCCGCCCGGCTGAAGCGCGCCAAGGTGCTGCTCGACCCGGCCGAGCGCGCCGAGCAGATCCGCCACGATGCGGCGAACCTTGCCTTTGCCCAGGGGCTCGAGGTGGTCGAGGATGCCGGGCTTCTGGCCGAGGTCGCCGGGCTGGTGGAATGGCCCGTTGCCCTGATGGGCGAGATCGAGCCGCGCTTCCGCCACCTTCCGGCCGAAGTGCTGCAGACCTCGATGCGGACGCACCAGAAGTTCTTCGCGGTCCGGGACGGAAGCGGCGCGATCACCCATTTCATCACCGTCGCCAACCGCGAGACCGCGGACCATGGCGCGACGATCCTCGCCGGCAACCGCAAGGTGCTGGCGGCCCGGCTGTCGGATGCCGCCTTCTTCTGGGACCGCGATCTGGCCGAGGCCAAGGCGGGCATGGCGACCTGGCTCGACGGGCTGGGGGCGGTGACCTTCCACGCCAAGCTCGGCAGCCAGAAGGACCGGATCGAGCGCATCGCCGCGCTGGCCCGCGAGCTGGCACCCGCGGTCGGCGCCGATCCCGACCTGTCCGAGCAGGCGGCGAAGGTCGCCAAGGCCGACCTGCGCTCCGAAATGGTCGGCGAGTTCCCCGAGCTGCAGGGCATCATGGGCCGCTACTACGCGCTGGAAGCCGGGATGCCCGCCGAGGTGGCCGATGCCTCAGCCGCGATCGACGAGAAGCCGACCGGCTCGAAGGACCCCTTCGCCCTGCGCCGCGCGGCGCTGGGGGTGATCCGGCTGGTGCTGGAGAACGGGCTGCGCCTTCCGCTCGACCGGTTGTTTGATGTGCAGGTGCTGCGCCATCAGGTCCGCGACCTGGGCGATCTGGAGGCAGCGGAGCGTTTCACCGCCATTCTGGATGCCTCGCTGCGGACCGGCATGTACAGCGACGAGACCCGGGGGCTTGTGGCGCAGGCAGCCGAAGCTGCGCCGTCGTGGCATGCCCGGCTCGATCCCCACGACCCGGCAATCAGCGACGACCTGCTCGCGTTCTTCCACGACCGTCTCAAGGTGTTCCTGCGCGACCAGGGCATCCGTCACGACGTGATCGATGCGGTGATCGCCATGCCCGGGAAATGCGACCTCGCGCTGCTCGTGCGGCGGGCCGAAGCGCTGTCGGCGTTCCTGTCGAGCGACGACGGCGCGAACCTGCTGCAGGGCTTCAAGCGGGCGAACAACATCCTGACCCAGGCCGAGGCCGCCGACGGGGTGGAGTATTCCTTCGGCCCCGACGCAAGGCTTGCCCGGTCGGACGCGGAACGCGCGCTTTTCGCGGCGCTGGACCGCGAGGGGCGGGCGATCTCCTCGGCCATCGAGACCGAGGATTTCGCCTCGGCCATGCGGGGCATGGCCTCGCTGCGCGCCCCGATCGACGGTTTCTTCGAGGCCGAGCAGGTCAATGCCGAGAACCAGGTGATCCGGCGCAACCGGCTGAACCTGATGCACCTGATCCGCGCCACCTGCCTGAAGGTGGCCGACCTGACCCGGCTGCAGGGCTAGGGCTGCGCGCCGGGCGGGGCGCGGTCCGTCCGAGGGCGGAAGGCTTCGCCACGGCATTGCGGGGACCGGTCCGGATCACCCGGCGGTCCGGTGGCGAGCCGGGTCGACCGGCGTCCGGGCGCGCCCTTCCCGGGGCTCCGCCCGTTCGGCGCTGAAATCGATTTGCCGGATCGATTTCCGGGCGCGCCTCACCCCGCCGGAGGCACGCCGTGCGGCACGCACGGCGCCCGGCCCAACCGGACGCGCTGCCGCGCCAGCGGCGGCAAGGGCGGGCGGGAGCCCCCCGTTCTCTGCCGGGTGAGCGCTATCACCCTTTCGCTGCGCCGCAGCCAGCGCTAACGTGCCCCACGGGAGCCAGCCAAGCCATGCAGAAACTCGCCACCTTCAAGCAGTTCACCACGATCACGCCGACGGCGTCGATCATCCGCGGGCAGCACGGCTTCCGCGCCAAGTGCCTGCAGCGGATGGTCCGCATGGGCCTGCCGGTGCCGACCACGGTGGCTCTGTCTTTCGAAACCGTCCATGGCATCGCGTCGGGGCGGATGCCCGACAAGGACCGCATCCTTAGCGTCTTCGGTCCCGCGCCGCTGGTGTCGGTGCGTGCCAGCGCCGAGGACCCGACCTGGGGCGGGCCGAGCACGGTGCTGAACATCGGCATGAACGACGATCGCTTCGAGGCGATGTGCGCCGAGATCGGCGAGGCCGCCGCCAGCACGCTCTACCTCCGCTTCATCCAGACCTATGCGGTGCAGGTGGCGCACCTGGACGACGCGCTGTTCGACACCGGCGCCTCGCCGACCCTGGTGACGATCCAGGCGGCGCTCGCGGCCTATGAATCCGAGACCGAGACCGCGTTTCCTCAGCATCCGGTCGAACAGCTCGGCGGCGTCCTGCGGTCCATGGCCAAGGCCTGGGAAAGCACCACGGCGCGACTGCTGCGCCAGGCCCGCGGTGCGCCTGTCGAGGCTGGGCTTGGCCTCGTGGTGCAGGAGATGGCGCTGGGGGTCGGTCCGGCCGAAAGCGGTGCCGGGGTGATCCAGTTCGTCAACCCGGTGACCGGCAAGGGCCAGATTACGGGCCGCTACATGAGCCAGAGCCAGGGCCGCGACGCGCTAGGCGGCGGCGCGGGGGCGCTCTACCTGACCCGGGATCCGCGCGGGCCCGCACTCGAGGATCTGGCGCCCGAGATCTTCGACCGGCTGGTGGGCCATGGCGATGTCTGCCGGGCCAAGCTGAAGCAGGAAATGCAGATCGAGTTCACCATCCACGGCGGCAAGCTGGCGATCATCGATGCCCAGCCGGTGCAGATCTCGGCCCGGGCCGCGGTCGAGGTTTCGGTGGCGCTGGCCCGCGACGGCATTCTCACGCCCGAGCAGGCGCTGATGCGGGTGCCGCCGCGGGCGCTGCATGAAGTGCTGCACCGGCAGGTCGACCCGCGGGCCGAACGCAAGGTGCTGGCGCGCGCGATCGCGGCCAGCCCCGGCGCGGCCTCGGGCAAGCTGGTGTTCTCCTCGACCACGGCGCAGGCGATGGCGGCGCAGGACGAATCCTGCATCCTCGTCAAGCGCGAGACCACGCCCGAGGATGTGCGCGGCATGCATGCCGCCCGCGGCATCCTGACCGAACGGGGCGGCACCACCAGCCACGCGGCGGTGATCGCCCGGGGCCTTGGCGTGCCCTGCGTCGTCGGCGCCTCGGGGATCCGGATCGACCGGCGCAGCCGCACCATGAAGACCCCCGACGGCCGGACCTTCCGCGAGGGCGACCTGATCACCCTCGACGGCACCACCGGCGAGGTGCTGGAAGGCGCGGTCGCCATGCTGGAACCGGCGCTGGACGATGCCTTCGAGGAATTCCTCGGCTGGGCCGACCAGGTCCGCGACATCGGCGTGCGGGTCAATGCCGACACGCCCGAGGACGCGGCGATCGCCCGGCGGTTCCGGGCCGAAGGGATCGGCCTGTGCCGGACCGAGCACATGTTCTTCGCCGAGGACCGGCTGACCGCGATGCGCGAGCTGATCTTCGCCGACCTGCCGGAGGATCGCGCCGATGCGCTGCGCCAGATCCTGCCGATGCAGCGGGCGGATTTCATCGAGATCTTCCGGATCATGGCGGGCAAGCCGGTGTGCATCCGCCTGTTCGATCCGCCGCTGCACGAGTTCCTGCCCCATGACCGGCAGGGCGCGATCGAGCTGGCCGAGGCGCTGGACCGGCCGCTGTCCGACGTGCAGCGCCGGATCGACGCGCTGACCGAGTTCAACCCGATGCTGGGGATGCGCGGGGTGCGGCTGGGGATCACCGTGCCGGAGATCTATGACATGCAGACCCGGGCGATCTTCGAGGCTGCCGTCGAGGTCAGCCGCGAATCCGAGGAAGGCCCGGTGGTGCCCGAGATCATGATCCCGCTGGTCTCGGCGGTGCGCGAGGTCGAGATCGTCAAGGCACGGATCCAGGCGCTGGCGGCGCAGATCGGTGCCGATCACGGGGTCGAACTGCCCTACAAGCTTGGCGTGATGGTCGAGACGCCGCGCGCCGCGCTCCGGGCCGGGGAGCTGGCGCAGCACTGCGAGTTTCTCAGTTTCGGCACCAACGACCTGACCCAGATGACCTATGGCCTGTCCCGGGACGATGCCGGACGGTTCATGTCGGCCTATGTCCGGCTGGGGGTCTTCACCGAGGATCCGTTCCATGTTCTCGATGCCGACGGGGTGGGGGAACTGCTCACCATCGGGGCCGAGAGGGGGCGTAAGGCCCGCCCCGGCATCACCCTGTCGATCTGCGGCGAGC
The DNA here is from genome assembly GCA_044221805.1 of Meridianimarinicoccus sp. Classification (GTDB taxonomy): domain Bacteria; phylum Pseudomonadota; class Alphaproteobacteria; order Rhodobacterales; family Rhodobacteraceae; genus Meridianimarinicoccus. Next base: position 5,011 of record JBGAOK010000032.1, on the reverse strand, counting down.
ACGGCGGCAACAGCGAATCCATCGCCTTCTGCCGGGCGGCAGGCTTCGACTATGTGTCCTGTTCGCCATACCGGGTGCCTTTGGCACGGCTTGCGGCGGCGCAGCTTGCGCTGAAATCCGCTCAATCAGCTTGACGCCCTAACGCCTTGCGGGGCGGCGCTTTTCGCACCTGCAGCATTGCGGATTCATCCAGAGGTAGGCAAATTTCCGAGCCTTTTCAGGGGCCCGGTTTGCCAGACGTCGCGACCTTCCGGTAAAGGCATCGGTCGGAAGGAACGACTCTGGTGAAAACTTTGATGATACGAGCCACGATCCTCGCCGGTGCGATCGCCCTCGCGGGCACCGCCGTCCTAGGTGGGGCAACGATCAGCGCCTCCAACGATCCGACTGCGGCACTGGACGGACAGCTTCACTCGATGCTGGGGCAGGAGCGTTCGGCGCTTGGCGGGATGAAATCCGACACGCTTGACCGACTGGTCACGCCCAGGCGCGACACCGCACAGGCGGTCCGCTATACCAAGGACTGGCTGGCCGACCAGCCGGACCCGAAACGGAACTCGCAGCTCGACTGCCTGGCCGAGGCGCTGTACTTCGAGGCCCGCGGCGAAAGCGTGAAGGGCCAGTTCGCCGTGGCGGACGTGATCCTGAACCGCGTCGAATCTCCGCTTTTCCCGAAGACCGTCTGCGGCGTCGTCCGTCAGGGCGAGAGCAACGGTCGCGGCTGCCAGTTCAGCTATCGGTGCGACGGCCGGTCGGATGCGATCCGAGACAGCGCCGCCTATGCCGAATTGCGCAAGGTTGCCGCGCTGTCGATGCAGGGTGTCGGCAATGACCTCACCGAGGGCGCCACCTTCTATCACGCCAGAAGTGCGAGGCCGTCGTGGTCGAAGAAGTTCCCGCAGACCGCCTCGATCGGAGCGCACCGCTTCTATCGGCACCCCACCGAAGTGGCGCAACGCTGAACCCGGCCGCGACGGTGCGGCGGCGCGCAGTCACGCGCGCCGGCGCCGACGCGAACCCCCGTTACAGCCCCGTGACCGCCGGCGGCGGTGGATCGCTGGCCGCAATCGCGGCGGCGATTGCCCAACGGGGGGCCGTCATGGCACAACGGGGGCGGATCCCCGGAACCCGCAAACCCGGCCGCAACCAGACAGGCGCAGACCCTGTGTACGGCCCGGAGGGAAGACACGGGCCGGGCAGTGGAGTCGAGGCATGAGCAAGCGGACCCTTTTCGGGACAGACGGCGTCAGGGGCACGGCGAACACCTATCCGATGACCGCCGAGGCGGTCCTGCGGCTGGGCATGGCCGCGGGCCGGTATTTCCGGCGCGACGGGTCGAACGGCCACCGGGTGGTGATCGGCAAGGACACCCGCCTGTCGGGTTACATGGTCGAGACCGCGCTGACCGCCGGGCTGACCTCGACCGGGATGAACGTGCTGCTGCTGGGCCCGGTACCGACCCCCGCGGTCGGCTTCCTGACCCATTCCATGCGCGCCGATCTGGGCGTGATGATCTCGGCCAGCCACAACCCCTTTCGCGACAACGGCATCAAGTTATTCGGCCCCGACGGCTTCAAGCTGTCGGACGAGGCCGAGGCCGAGATCGAGGCGCTGGTCGCCGGCGACATCGCTCTGGCCCAGCCTGAGAACATCGGCCGTGCCACCCGGGTCGATGACGGCCGGATGCGTTATGTGGAATACACCAAGACCACCTTCCCGCGCTCGCTGCGCCTGTCGGGGCTGCGCATCGTGGTCGACTGCGCCAACGGCGCCGCCTACAAGGCCGCGCCCGAGGTGCTGTGGGAACTGGGTGCCGACGTGATCAAGATCGGTGTCAGCCCGAACGGGGTGAACATCAATGACGGCGTCGGGTCGACCTCGCCGCAGGCCGCGGTGGCGGCGGTCCGGGAATACCGCGCCGATCTGGGGATCTGCCTTGATGGCGATGCCGACCGGATCGTGCTGGTGGACGAGACCGGTGCCATCGCCGACGGCGACCAGCTGATGGCGCTGCTGGCCAGCCGCTGGGCCGATGCCGGCCGGCTGGTCGGCGACACGCTGGTGGCCACGGTGATGTCCAACCTGGGGCTGGAGCGGTTCCTGACCGGGCGGGGGCTGAAGCTGGTCCGCGCCAAGGTCGGCGACCGCTACGTGGTCGAGGAGATGCGCCGCGGCGGCTGGAACCTGGGCGGCGAGCAATCCGGCCATATCGTGATGACGGACTATTCCACCACCGGCGACGGGCTGATGGCGGGGCTGCAGTTCCTTGCCGCGATGGTCGAGACCGGCAAGCGCGCCTCGGAACTGGCGCGGATGTTCGAACCCTGTCCGCAGCTTCTGAAGAACGTCCGCTTCGCCGCCGGGGCCGATCCGCTGGGCCAGCCCGGGGTGCAGGCGGCGATCGCCGCGGCCGAGGGCGAACTGAACGGCCATGGCCGCCTGCTGATCCGCAAGTCGGGCACCGAGCCGCTGATCCGGGTGATGGCCGAGGCCGAGGATCCCGAGATGCTGGGTCGGGTGGTCGACCGGGTGGTCGAAGCGGTGGCGGCGGTCGCCCGCTGAGCTGCCGGGCGCGGGCGGCCATCCGCGCCTCCGGGCAGCGACAGATGCGGCTTGTGCCCCGATGCAGCCCTGGCCTTTGCAGCGATGGGGAAATGCCGGGTGAACCCGATATCCGTCCGTCCCTTCCAGGCTTCTGCCCGGCATCCGCCACGGTCCGGACTCGCCCGCCTGTCTGAGAGGATCGGACCATAGAGCCGCCAGAGACAGGCGTTGCGGGTGCACCGGCTTCGCCGGGCCCGAAAAAGGAAAGGGGCGGTCGCCCGCCCCTTCGCCCCTAGGATCAGTTCCGCGCCTTGTCGACCATCTTGCCGGCCGAGATCCAGGGCATCATGCCCCGGAGCTTCTCGCCGACCTTCTCGATCTGGTGCTCGTCGTTCAGGCGGCGGGTGGCCTTGAAGAAGGGCTGGCCGACCGCGTTCTCCTGCATGAAGTCGCGCACGAACTTGCCGGTCTGGATGTCGGTCAGCACCGCCTTCATCCGCGCCTTGGTCTCGGCATAGGGCAGGATCCGCGGGCCCGAGACATACTCGCCATACTCGGCGGTGTTCGAGATCGAGTAGTTCATGTTGGCGATGCCGCCTTCATAGATCAGGTCGACGATCAGCTTCACCTCGTGCAGGCACTCGAAATAGGCCATCTCGGGCTCGTAGCCGGCTTCCACCAGGGTCTCGAAACCCATCCGGATCAGCTCGACCAGACCGCCGCACAGCACGGCCTGTTCGCCGAACAGGTCGGTTTCGCATTCCTGGCGGAAGTTGGTCTCGATGATGCCCGAACGGCCGCCGCCAATCGCCGAGCAGTAGCTGAGCCCGATTTCGAGCGCGCGTCCGCTCGCGTCATTGTGCACCGCGACCAGGCAGGGCACGCCGCCGCCCTTGACGAATTCGCCGCGGACGGTGTGGCCCGGGCCCTTCGGCGCCATCATGATCACGTCGACGCCCGGCTTCGGCTCGATCAGGCCGAAATGCACGTTCAGACCATGGGCGAAGGCGATCGCGGCGCCGTCCTTCAGGTTGTCGTGGACGTATTTCCGGTAGGTCTCGGCTTGCAGCTCGTCGGGCATGGTGAACATGATCAGGTCACACCAGGCAGCGGCTTCGGCAATGCCCATGACCTTCAGGCCTTCGCCTTCGGCCTTCTTCGCCGAGGGCGAGCCCTCGCGCAGCGCCACGACCAGGTTCTTCGCGCCCGAGTCGCGCAGGTTCAGCGCGTGGGCGTGGCCCTGGCTGCCATAGCCCAGGATCGCCACCTTCTTGTCCTTGATCAGATTGATGTCGCAGTCGCGGTCGTAATAGACGCGCATGGCCGGGCTCCTTCCCTGTGCGTGACGTGGCCGGACCATACGCGAGCAGTGTCGGGAAGCCATGCAGCACCTGTTGCCTCTTTCCGGCCATGAGTGAGATTGTTATTCATCCAAGGACGTGCTTTCGATCACTTCATGCAGATCGACGACATCGACCGCCGGATCCTCCGCCAGTATCAGGCCGACCCGACCTTGGGGGCGGCGGCGCTGGCCGAGCGTGCCGGGCTGACCCGGGCGGCCTGCTGGCGCCGGCTGGAACGGCTGCGCGAGGCCGGGGTGATCCGCGGCCTGCGGGCCGCGATCGACTGGGCGGCACTGGGGTACGCGGTCGAGGTGAGCCTCCGGATCACCCTGGACAAGTCGGTCCCGAACGCCTTCGACGTGGTGCAGGCCCGGGCCCGCGAGATTCCGGAAGTGATCGAGATGCAGACCTTCCTCGGCCGGGTCGACCTGCGCCTGTCGGTTCTGGCCCGTGACATGGCCGACTGGCAGCGGATCTATCGCGAGCGGATCCTGACCCTGCCGCACATCGCCGAGATCGAACCGCTGATGCGGGTCGCGACGATCAAGGCCGACGCTAGGCTGCCGCTGTGATCGACCTGGACGAGACCGACCGGGACATCCTGAAGGCGCTGGCTCGCGACGGCTCGCTGAGTGCTGGCGCGCTGGCGCGCCGGTTCGGGCTGAGCCAGCCCACCGCCTGGCGCCGGATCCGCCGGCTGGAAGAGGCCGGCGTGCTGGCCGGCCGGCGGCTCGACCTGGACGCCGGCCGGCTCGGCTTCGGGGTCTCGGTCTTCTGCGGCATCAAGCTGGCCACCCGGGGGCGCGTCAGCCTGGAGGATTTCGAACGCGCGGTGACCGCGATCCCCGAGGTGCAGGAGGTGCATCATGTGCTGGGGCGCTATGACTACCGGCTCAGGATCGTCTCGCGGGATCTGGCCGATTTCGAACGGGTGCTGCGCCGGCGGCTGATGACACTGCCGGCGGTGGGCGAGGTGGAGACCAACGTCCTTCTCACCGAGGAACGGCTGCCCGGCCCGCTATGAACGCCCGGCCGGGAGCAAAAGTCTTGCAAGACTTTTGCCAAGAGTTTTCAGGAAAACTCTTGGCCGCGGACCCGGCGGGTCAGGTGCCGGCGCCCAGACC
>JBGAOK010000002.1:0-137723 GCA_044221805.1 Meridianimarinicoccus sp. | reverse complement strand
GTGACGGCGACCTTCGTCCACGACACGCCGGTTCTGGGCTATGCGATCCTGGCCGCCGCCATCGCCGCCTATGCGGGGCTCGGCGCGCTGATCCAGGCCCGGGGGCTGCCCTCCATCGTGGTCACGCTGGGCATGTCCTTCGTCTGGGGCGGGCTGGCGGTGCTGATCCTGCCCGCGCCGGGCGGTGCCGCGCCGGGCTGGATCCGGGCGATGATGACCTCGAAGCCGCCGCTGGTGCCGATGGCGATCGTCGCCAGCCTGCTGATCGCCGGGGTGGCGCATGTCCTTGTGATGCGCACCGCCTTCGGCACCCTGCTGCGCGGTGTCGGCGGCAACCCCCGCGCGGTGGCGCGGGCGGGCTGGGATCTGGTCCGGCTGAAGGCCGCGGCCTATGGGCTGGCCGGGCTGTTCGGGGTGCTGTCGGGGATGACGCTGGTCGGGCTGGCGACCTCGGCCGATGCCAATATCGCGCTGCGTTATACGCTGCTGTCCATCGCCGGGGTGATCCTCGGCGGCGGCGAGTTCACCGGCGGCCGGGTCTCGCCCGCAGGCGCGGTGATCGGCGCGCTGACCCTGACGCTGGCGGGCAGTTTCCTGTCCTTCCTGAAGCTCTCGCCCGACTGGCAGATCGGTGCGCAGGGCGCGATCCTGATCCTGGTGCTGGCCGCGCGGCTGGTGCTGAGCCGGGGGCGACGCGGGTGAACGCCCTGACACGCCTGATCCGGCAGCCGTGGTTCTGGGCCTATGTGGCCGCGGGCCTGACCTTCCTGCCCACCGCGATGCTGTCGCAGGGGGTGGGCGGCGGCTGGGACCTGTTCGCCGCCGCGCTGACCTTCGCCGCCTTCTCGGTGCTGGTCGGGCTGGGGCAGATGCTGGTCATCACCATGGGACCGGGCAATGTCGACCTGTCGATCCCGGCGACGATGACGCTCGCCGGCACCCTGTCCTTGAAGCTGATGGACGGGGCGGCGGGGACCGAGGCGGCCGGGCTTGCGGCCGCGCTGGGGGTGGGCGTCGCCTGCGGGGCGGCGAACTGGCTGCTGATCTGGCTCCTGCGCATCCCGCCGATCATCGCCACCCTGGCGGCGTCGTTCCTGTTCCAGTCGCTGGCGATCTGGTCGAACCGCGGCATCCGGATCAAGCCGCCGGCCTCGCTCGCCGGCTTCGCCACCGACGCCACGCTCGGCGTCCCGAACCTCGCGCTTCTGGCGGTCGCCGCGGCGGCGCTGTTCTGGCTGCTGCTGGAGCGCTCGGTCTGGGGGCGCTGGGTCTCAGCCATCGGGCAGAACCCGCGCGCCGCCCGGCTGTCGGGGGTGCCGGTCGACCTGGTCCGCGCCGGGACCTACGGGATTTCCGCCGTGATGGCGGCGCTGGCCGGGTTCCTGCTGTCCTGCTTCTCAGGCGGGGCGGCGCTGAACATGGGCACCGAATACCTGCTGATGTCCATCGCCGTGGTGGTGATCGGCGGATCCTCCATCGCCGGCGGCCGGTCCAACGTGCCGGGGATCTGGGGCGCCGCGCTGTTCATGTTCCTGATCGTCTCGATGCTCAATTCCTATGGCCTCGGCGCGGGCGTGCGCCTGATCATGACCGGGGTCATCATCATCGCCATCGTCGCCGCCGCCAGCGGCAGGGAGGCCCGCCCATGACCGAGACCGAGACCCCAACCGACAGGCTCTATGACCCGCGCGACCGGCGCTTCCGGTCGCTGATCCAGCCTTCGGCCCGGCTGGAGCGGCTGGCCACCGGCTTCCGCTGGGCCGAGGGGCCGGTCTGGTTCCCGGCGCTCCAGACGCTCCTGTTCTCGGACATCCCGAACCACCGGATGATGCGCTGGACCCCGGATGGGCAGATCGGCGTCTTCCGAGAGGTGTCGGACTATGCCAACGGCAACACCCGCGACCCCCAGGGGCGGCTGGTGACCTGCCAGCACGGCACCCGCTCGGTGGTCAGGACCGAACCGGACGGTCGCCGCACCACGCTGGCCGATGCCTATGACGGGCGGCGGCTGAACTCGCCCAACGACGTGGTGGTGAAGTCGGACGGCTCGGTCTGGTTCTCGGACCCGACCTACGGGATCCTGACCGATTACGAGGGTTATCAGGCCGAACCCGAGCAGACCCACCGCCGGGTCTATCGCGTCGACTCCTCCGGCGCTGTTGCGGCGATGGCCGAGGATTTCGCCCAGCCGAACGGGCTGGCCTTCTCGCCGGACGAAAGCCGGCTTTACGTCGCCGAGTCGGGGTCGAGCCATGACCCTTCCGTGCCGTCGATCCTGAAGGCCTATCCGGTGCGCGGCGACCGGCTGGGTCCGGCCGAGGTCTTTGCGACCATCGACCGCGGCCTTCCCGATGGCTTCCGGGTCGACCGGCAGGGCAATGTCTGGTGCTCGGCCGGGGACGGGGTGCATGTCTTCTCGCCCGAGGGCACGCTTCTGGGCAAGATCCTCGTGCCCGAGACGGTGGCGAACCTGTGCTTCGGCGGACCGCGCGGCAACCGGCTGTTCCTGACCGCGACGACCTCGCTCTATGCGGTCTTCGTCACCGCGGCCTGGGCCGACTGGCCGGCGTGACGGCGGGCACGGATCCCGGCGGCTCCTCCCGGCGGCAGCGGCGGCGGGGCTCTGCCCCGCACCCCGGAGTATTTCCGCCAAGAAGAAGGAGGACGGAGTAATCAGATGGGCGCGGCGCGGTGTGTCACGCCGCCAGCGGCCGGGCCGGCGGCAGGGCGCGGTTCTCGCGGATCGGCAAGTTGACCAGTGCGCTGAAGGCCCCGACGCCGACGCCGACCCACCAGACCAGCGTGTAGTTGCCGGTCAGGTCGTAAAGCCGCCCGCCCAGCCAGACGCCCAGGAACGAGCCGACCTGATGGCTGAAGAACACGATGCCATAGAGCGTGCCCATGTAGCGCAGCCCCCAGATATGCGCGACCAGCCCCGAGGTCAGCGGCACCGTGGCCAGCCAGAGCATCCCCATCAGGGCCGAGAAGAGCAGCACCGAGGCGGGCGTGACCGGGGTCAGGATGAACCAGGCCGCGACCAGGGTGCGCGCCGCATAGATCCCCGACAGCAGGTATTTCCGCGGGAACCGTCCCCCGGCCCAGCCGGCCGCCAGCGAGCCGGCGATGTTCGCCAGCCCGATCACCGCGATGGCGAAGGCGCCCAGCGCCGAGGTGGTGGTGATCCCCATCCCCGCCAGCATCCCGCCCGGGGCGATCGGGCCGCAGAGCTCGGTCACGAAGGCGGGGAAATGCGCGGTGATGAAGCCCAGCTGATACCCGCAGGAGAAGAAACCCAGGAAGACCAGCGTGAAGGACGGATCGCGCAGCGCCCGGCCCAGGATCCGGCCCATGCTTTCCTCAAGCTCGGCGCGGCGGACCTGCGGCGCCTTCATCAGCGGCAGCACCATGAGTACCGCGAGGATCATCCCGGCGAAGACCAGAAACACCGACTGCCACGGCATCACGCCCAGCAGCCCCTCGGCCAGCGGCGGGCCGACCACCTGCCCGGCAGACCCTGCGGCGGTGGTGATCGCCAGCGCCATCGACCGGTGCGCGTCCGAACTGGCGCGCGCCACCACCGCAAGGATCACCCCGAAGCCGGTGCCGGCGATGCCGAAGCCCACCAGCACCTCGAGCATCTGGTGCTGCAGGGGTGTCACCGCCCAGGCCGACAGCGCCAGCCCCAGCGCATAGAGCACCGCCCCCAGCACGATCGCCCGCCGGTCGCCCCAGCGTTCGGCGATGGCGCCGAAGAACGGCTGCCCGAACCCCCAGGCCAGGTTCTGGATCGCGATCGCCAGCGAGAACTCGGCCCGCGGCCAGCCGAACTCGGTGGCGATCGGGATCTGGAACACGCCGAAGGACGCGCGGATGGCGAATCCGGTCAGCAGGATCATGCAACCGGCAAGCAGGACGGGGGTGATGAGGCGGCTCTGGGGCATGGCGGGCATACTTCCCGAGGTTGAGCGGCCGGTCCAACGCTTTTGGCTGATCCCGCCCATCACGTTCCGGAATGAGTCCCGGAACGGATCCGGACCAATCCGCGAACGATGCGGTCTCGGGCCTTGCGCCGGGGGGTGGAAACGGGGGATAGCTCGCCGCCATGATCCTTGACCCGCCCTTCGAGATCTTCCTGTCCGCCCCGCCGGGGCTGGAAGCCGCGCTTCTGGCCGAGGTGCAGGAGCAGGGCTTCGCCGATGCGGTCGCGGTGCCGGGCGGCGTCACCGTCACCGGCGGCTGGCCCGAGGTCTGGCGCGCGAACCTCGTGCTGCGCGGGGCCGGCCGGGTGCTGGTGCGGGTGGTGAGCTTCCTCGCCTTCCACCTCGCGCAACTCGACAAGCGGGCGCGCAAGCTGCCCTGGACCGACCTGCTGCCGCCCGGAACGGCGGTGAAGGTCGAGGCGACCAGCCGGGGGTCGAAGATCTATCACGGCGGCGCCGCGGCCGAACGCATCGCCGCGGCGATCGAGGCAGCGCTGGGGCCCGCCGCCGAAGGGGCCGAGCCGGTGCGCCTGCTGGCCCGGATCGAGGACAACCGGGTGACGGTCAGCCTCGACACTTCGGGCGAGCCACTGCACAAGCGCGGCCACAAGGAAGCCGTCGGCAAAGCGCCGCTGCGCGAGACGCTGGCGGCGCTGTTCCTGCACGAGGCCGGATATCGCGGCACCGAGCCGTTGGTGGACCCGATGTGCGGCTCGGGCACCTTCGTGATCGAGGCCGCCGAGATCGCCGCCGGCCTGCTTCCCGGCCGGGCGCGCCGCTTCGCCTTCGAGGGCTTCGCGGGCTTCGACCCGGCGGGCTTCGCCGCGCTGCGCGACCGGCCCGCCGGCCCGCTGCCCGGGCTGCGCTTCCACGGGTTCGACCGGGACGCCGGCGCGATCCGCGGCGCCACCGCCAATGCCGAACGCGCCGGGGTCGCCGGCCTGACAAGCTTCGCCTGCCAGCCGGTCAGCGCGCTGGAACCGCCCGAAGGCCCGGCCGGTCTGGTCATCGCCAACCCGCCCTATGGCGCCCGGATCGGCAACAAGAAGCCGCTCTTTGCGCTGTACGGCTCCCTGGGCGAGGTGCTGCGCAGCCGCTTCCCGGGCTGGCGGGTCGCCATCCTGACCAGCGACCCCCAGCTTGCCCGCGCCACGGGCCTGAAGTTCCGCGAAGGCCCGCCGGTGGACCATGGCGGGATCAAGGTCAGGCTCTACCAGACCGGCCCGCTGGGCTGAGGCGCAGTGGTCAAGCAAGTGCTCCGATTTGTCAATAGCTGCCAACTGAATGGAAGAAGGAGTGAGGGCGAAACCGAGCCACAGGATACATCTTTGAGGCGTATATTTCTCGTGCTAAAATTTTAATATAATCCTGATTCTAGACATTGGAGGGATCGGTCGATGCGAAGACTTTCGATCATTTGTGCAATTGCCATGCTAGTGAGTGGAACCGCAGCAGTGGCCGAGACAGTCCAGGCAAAAGAAGTGACCGTCATTCCGACCGTCACCCCAGGGTCTCCGAGCGAGGGGAATGAAGACGGCGGCGAGTCAAAACAGTTCCTCAGTACTGGCATTGCGCAGGTGAACGACAGCAATGGGATTCCCAATGTAAAGCTCAACGAAGGTGATCTGCTTGAAATTGATTTGAATCTCAAGGTTATTGCCGCGCTTTTGGATTTTGGTGCCGGCTCGAAAGAGTCCGTTCACCTGACTGTTTGGGGTGTCACCAGCCAAGCGCCATTAGTATTGGGGGGGTCGGTTTCGTATTGGGGACCCGCAGGCGGTGGCCTTCTTTCTGACATATCTTTGACTAAGTTCGGGAAGGAAACGGCGGCCTATCGGGACTACATTCCGACGGACGGTAAAGGGGGCTTCAGTTCCATCAGACTTCTCCTAAGCAATAGAGGAACTGAGTCTGTGACCATTTCCAGCATTGCCATCAGTCTCGACGCCGACAAGGTCGCCCTTGCGCCGTTGCCGCCTGCGTCCCTCCTTCTGGGCGGAGCTATTTCTGGCCTTGGGATTGTGGCACGTCGGCGAGCGCGCGGTTAATATGTCCCGCGCACCACATCAAGAATCGCGCGCGCCACCATCAGGTCCAGATGGGCGCCGCCGCCGTTCTTGAACAGGGTGATGTCGCCGGGCGCCCGGGTGAAGCGGTCCAGCGCGTAGAAATCGGCGACGATGTCCCCCGGCACGATCACTCCGGCGGCCAGCGGGATCTTCAGCTCGCCGATATGGTCCAGCGTGGTGCGCAGGCTGTCCACGAAGATCCGCGACCGCTTCAGCGCGGCGTCGTCGGCCTCGCGCAGGTCGGCGCGGAAGGCGCCGATCAGGTCGATGTGCTGGCCCGGCCGCAGCCAGTCGCCGCGGATCAGCGGGTCGCCCGCCATGGTCGCGGTGCTGACGATATCGGCTTCCGCCAGCGCCCCGGCCAGATCCGGCGCGACGGTCATCCCGTGAATCTCGGCCAGCGCCTCGGCCTTCGACCGGGTCCGGTTCCAGATCAGGAAGCGCGCCCCCGGCCAGACCGAGCGATAGGCGAAGACCATGCTTTCCGCCACGCTGCCGGCGCCCACCACAAGGATGGTGCGGACCTGCGGCGGGGCCAGCCGTGTTGCCGCCAGCAGGCTGTCGCCGGCGGTCTTCCAGCGGGTGACGAGGTTGAAGTCCACCATCGCCTCGAGCCGCCCGGTCGCGTCGTCGAACAGGCTGACCGCGCCGTTCACCAGCGGCAGGTCGCGGCCCGGGTTGCCGGGGAAGATCGTCGCCACCTTCACCGCCGAGCCCAGCCCGTCGATCATCGCCGAGCGCACCAGCAGCGTGTCGGCGCCGCGGCTCAGGTGGGTCTCGCCGATCTCGGCCGGGGCAAGGCGGTGGCCGGCCTCGATCGCGGCGGTGATCGTCGGCCAGTCGATCAGGTGGTTCGCCTCGGGCCCGATATAGTCGACGCCGCGCATCACCCGGCCGCCCGTTCCGTCCCGAAGGCCGCGGGCAGCAGCCCGTGCGCCCTCAGCCGCGCCGCCCAGCCTTCCGGCCCGTCGAACAGATGGGTCTGCCAGCCCCGCGCCGCGGCGGCCTCAAGGTTGTCGGTCCGGTCGTCGGCGAACAGCAGCCGGACCGGGGCGATGCCGGTCTCGGCCTCCAGCGCGGCATAGATCGCGGCATCGGGCTTGGCGATGCCCATCGGCCCCGACAGGAAGCGCCGGTCGAACTCGTTCAGGAACTCGTAGTCCCGTTCGGCCACCGCGAAGGTGCCGATGCCGAAATTCGACAGGGCGAAGACCGGCACGCCATTGGCGCGCAGCGCGCGCAGGATCGCCACCGAGGGTTCGATCCGCGGCCCGGCCAGATCGCTCCAGCGGTCGTGCCACAGGCGGATCTCGTCGCGCCAGCCCGGATAGCGCTCGGCCCAGCCATAGATCGTGTCGCGGAAGTCGCCGCCCCGGTCGACAAGGTCGTTCATGCCGTGCAGGTCGACCTCGGCGAACATCGCCCGGCGCCGCTCAGGCCCGATATGGGCGTCGTAGAAGCGTTCGGGCTGCCATTCGATCAGCACGTTCCCGATGTCGAAGATCACGGCGTCGATGGTCATGGCGCTCCTCGGCTGGCGCGGGTCAGGGCGGTGTCGAGCGCCTGCAGGAAACGCGACCGGTCCGCCTTTGTAAACCCGCGGCCCCCGCCCTGATGGAACGGATCGGCAGCCCGGATGTCGGCCATCAGGTCACGGGTGGCCAGCCGCGGGCCGATATTGGCCAGGCTCAGCGCCTCGCCGCCATGGGTCAGCACCGCGGCGCCCTGCTTCAGGCAGGCATCGGCCAGCACCAGATCGCCGGTGATCACCACGTCGCCGGGACCGCAGGCGCCGGCGATCCAGCGGTCGGCCTGATCGGCGCCCTCGGCGACGATCACCAGCCGAACCCGCGGATTGGCCGAAGGCCGGATGCCGCCGTTGCAGACCAGCACCAGATCGACCCCGTGGCGCATCGCCACCCGCTCGGCCTCGGCCTTCACCGGGCAGGCATCGGCATCCACGTAGACCGTCACGAAGCCCGTGCCCCTGCGGGAGTGGCGAGGCGGCGGTCTGGCGATCTGGTCTCCAACGGCCTCTCCCTGCGCGGCGGTTCCGGCGCCATGGCTAGACCGCACCCGGGGACGAGGCAAGCCCCGGGCGGGCTACCGCCACCGGGGTCTTTCTCCGGCGATCAGGACCCGGCGTAGCTGGCGACGATCTCGGCGGTGCGCTCTGGCGTCAGGATCGGCGGCATCAGGGTCAGCACCTTCCCCGTGCCGTCGAGCAGGTAGACGTGGCTGCCATGGGCGAAGATCGGGCCATGCTCGGGGTCGGTGAAGACGACCTTGCTTTCGACCTGAAACAGCCGCTGCACCGCGGCCAGCGCCGCCGCGTCGCCGGTCAGCCCGACGAAGCCGGGATGGATCGCGGCCAGCGGCGGGCCCATGGTCGCCGGCGTGTCGCGGGCCGGATCGACGGTGATCATCACCGGCACCGCGGCGATCCCCTGTCCGGCCAGAAGATCGACCGCCGCCGCCATGGTCGGCAGCGCCACCGAGCAGATGCTGGGGCAATTGGCATAGCCGAAGAACAGCAGCTGAAGCCGGCCCTCGGGATCGGCCTCGCTGCGCGACGCCCCGTGCTGGTCGGTCAGCCGGAACGCCCCGCCAAGGCGGAAGGGCAGCTCCCCCTGCGCCGCCCCGGGCAGGGCCGCGGCCACCGCGGCGGGAAGCGCGCCGGGGGCGTCGGCGTGGTCCGTCCCGTCATGGGCAGCGTCATGGGCGGGCGCCGCACCGGCCACCGCGAGGCCAAGCAACGCCAGCGCCACGGCGGCCCGGCGCATCAGAACCAGTCCTCGATGAAGGCCTTGTCGACCTCCGGCCCCAGCCCGAGATAGCCGTGCGTGTCGATCTGGGCCTGGACCCGCGGATCCTGCAGGTACCACGGCTGGTCCGGCGCGGCATCGGGATGGGCCGCGGCCCACTCCGCGCTCCAGCGCTCGGCCACCACCCAGGCGCCACCGGGCTCGCGGATCTTCTGGACCAGGTAGATGTTCTGGGCGCCAAGCGCGGCGTCCTCGATCATCAGCCCGTCGACCTCGACGGTCTTGCCGCAGAACGGCGCCAGATCCACCGCCGCCCCGGTGAACAGCGCCTGGGCGTTCTTGTTGGGAAAGACCAGCACGCCGTCGGCGCTGCGGACCAGCCCGATCTGGCGGACCCCGCCGCCGCAATCCGCGGGACAGTCGCCGGTGAGGGCGCAGAGCATGTCCACCACCTTGGCTTCGAACCGCGCCGGCTTCTCGGCGGCAAGACCCCAGGACTGGGCCTCGGATCCGGCGGAGAAATCCTGCGCGGCCGCCGGCAGGGCCGGCATGGCGAGCAGGGCAACGAGGGAAAGGGCGCGCATCGGGGTCACTCCGCGGGCTCGGGGATGGCGAAGGGGGGGATCGGGCCGTAATCCTCGTGGGTGAGGTTGATAATGCCCTCGTCCGACACCACCTCGGCGACGATCAGATACTTGATACCGTCCCGCTCGTAGAGCATCCCGTCGGCGGTCACCTCGTGGCTGGCAAGGCGCAACTGGGTGTCGCCCCCCGCCGAAGCCGGGTCATCCGCGATCTTCAGGACCATGTAGACCTGGCCGTCGTCGCCCAGCAGGCCGACCGGGATGCCCCCGGCCGAGCACCAGAGCGCGCAGGTATGATGCGCCGTGCCGACCACCGCCTCGGGGCCGCCCATGACGCCGGAGTAGTAGCACCAGGTGTCGATGATCTCGCCGGTCACCGTCACCCGTTCGCCCGCCGCGCCCGCCGCATTGGCCGCATTGGCCGCGACCGGCAGCAGCGCCGCGCCGAGCGCCATCGCCGCAAGCGCTGTTTCCCATTTCCCCGCGATCATCCGACGCCCTTCTGTCCCGAACCACCCTGATTTCCGGGGCAGAGCCTCGCACGAAACCGCGGTTCGGCCTAGCGCCGGCAGGCCGAGACATGGCGTTTTGATCGGCCGCGAGGGAACCGTGATCGAGACTTCGGCGTACCGTTCTTTCTGCCACGGTCAGTCGAGCCGGCGCGCCTCGAACTGGTTGCCGGGGCCGCGGCGCAGCTCGAACATCTTCAGGTCGGCCATCAGGTCCGACAGCTTGCGCTTGCCATAGTTGCGCGGGTCGAAATCCGGATTGGCGGCGGTGATCTGCTGGCCAAGCTGGCCCAGCGAATACCACACGTCGTCCTGCTCGATCGCGTCGAAGGCGCGGAAGATCAGCGCCCGGGCATCCATCGGCTTGAGCTTCTGGGCCGGTCGCGGCGCCGGCACGTCGGGGACGCCAACCACACCCGCGGGCTCGACCTCGGTCACCGCAAGGTTCTCCACATAGATGAAGCGCTTGCAGGCCCGGCGGAAGGATTCCGGCGTCTTCTGCTCGCCCATCCCGAAGACATCCATGCCCTGTTCGCGGATCCGGCTGGCCAGCCGGGTGAAGTCGCTGTCCGACGAGACCAGCACGAAGCCGCTGAAGCGCCCGGTGTGCAGGATGTCCATGGCATCGATCACCAGCGCGATGTCCGAGGAATTCTTGCCGCGGGTGTTCGA
Source organism: Meridianimarinicoccus sp. (assembly GCA_044221805.1). Taxonomy (GTDB): domain Bacteria; phylum Pseudomonadota; class Alphaproteobacteria; order Rhodobacterales; family Rhodobacteraceae; genus Meridianimarinicoccus. Next base: position 127,144 of record JBGAOK010000002.1, on the reverse strand, counting down.
CGGCGCCTGGATCGGCACGATGGCCAGGTTGGCCAGCTTCTTCGACCAGCCCTTCAGGCCGTCGCGGGCGAAGTCGCCATAGATGCGGCGGATCGAGGCCTCGCCGAAGCTGGCGATCTCCTCGAAGATCGCCTCGGCATAGCCGGCGGGCACATTGTCGGCGTCGATCAGGACGGCGAGCAGCTTCTGTCGGTCCTCTGCCATGGCAGCCCTTTCCTACAGCGTCCGGTACATCACCAGCGCATCCACATATCCCGCCGCCGGATGGCGGAAGGCCCCGGGAAGCCGCCCCACGATGGCGAATCCGGCCCGCTTCCACAACCGGATCGCGCCCTCGTTGGTCGAGACGACGAAATTGAACTGCATCGCCCGGAAGCCCATCGCCTCGGCAGTGGCCAGCGCATGGTCGAGCAGCGCCGAGGCGACGCCTTGGCCGCGCGCCGCCGGATCGGTGACGAAGGCCGCGTTCGCCACATGCGCCCCGCCCCCCGCCTGGTTGGCGCGCACATAGCCGGTGCCGACGACCCGGCCGGTCCCGTCCGTCAACTCCGTCTCGGCGACGAAGACCGACTTGCCGGGGGCGAACCAGTAGTCCAGCGCCGCCGCCGCGTCGATCGCGGAATCGACCGCATAGGTGTCGCCGGCGCGGAAGGCCGGCAGCAGGATCGCCGCGATCGCGTCGGCATCCCCGGGCCGGGCGGGACGGATGGTCAGGTCCATGGGCGGGCACTCCTTGGCGGGGCGCCGGGTGGCGCCGGTCCGGCCATATGCCGGGAACAGCCGCCACCAGCCCCGCCCCTCGCCCCAGCCCCACCTGTGCGCTGGTAACCGGCAGGACCGGCCCCCACGCCGGTTCCGTGCGAAGGAGACGCCCCATGACCAGCCCCGACCATCCCGCGATCCGCCCCGGCGCCGTCGCCGTCATCACCGGGGGCGCCAGCGGCATCGGCCTCGCGGCCGCCCGCCGCTTCGGCGCTGCAGGCATGGCGGTGCTGCTGGCCGATCGCGATGCCCCGGTACTGGGCGCGGCCGTTTCCGGGCTGACCGCGGAGGGAATCGCCGCACGGGCTCTGGTCACCGACGTGAGCCGGCGCGAGTCGGTCGAGGCCCTGAAGGCCAAGGCCGACACGATGGGTCCGGTGGGCGTGCTGATGAACAATGCCGGGCGCGAGGGCGGCGGCGGCGTCCTGGCCGGGCCCGAGGTCTGGGAAAAGACGCTCGCCACCAACCTCTGGGGGGTGATCCACGGGCTGCAGGTGTTCCTGCCGGGGATCCTCGCCAGCGAGGCCCCGGCGGCGATCGTCAACACCGGGTCCAAGCAGGGCATCACCCTGCCCCCGGGCGACACCGCCTACAACGTCTCGAAGGCGGCGCTGAAGGCGCTGACCGAGTCGCTGGCCCACGACCTGCTGGCCACCGACGGCCGGGTCAGCGCGCATCTGCTGATCCCGGGCTTCACCTTCACCGGCTTTACCCGCCAGCGCGGCGCGGCCGAGAAACCCGCCGGCGCCTGGACTGCCGACCAGGTGGCCGACTTCCTGCTGGCGGGTATGGCGCAGGGCGATTTCTACATCCTCTGCCCCGACAACGAGGTCGACCGGGATACCGACCTGAAGCGGATGGCCTGGGCGGCGGGCGACATTGCCCACAACCGCCCCGCCCTGTCGCGCTGGCACCCGGACTTTGCCGCCGCCTTCCGCGCCCACATGACCGGCCCGGACTGAGGTCGGGCCGCGCCCGGCGCGGACAGTAAGGCCGGCCGGCGACGGGGCCGCGGCGTGGGCCGGGGATCGGGCCGGGGATCGGGCCGGGGATCGGGCCGGGGATCGGGCCGGGGATCGCGCAGGCCGAATCTGCAGGCGCAATCTGCAGGCGATGCGGCGATGCAGCATGTTAGAAAAGTCACAGGGTTCGGCCGAGATGCGCGATAGCGCGGGTCGATCTTGCGCCGGTGCGAGCGTCTCGGCAATTTCGCGCGCAAACGAGGTCAGCCATGAAGTTCACCCTGCCTATCGCGCTTTCCGCCACAATTGCGCTCGCCGCCTGCGCCCCGCAGACCGACGCGTATTACACCGGCGGACCCAGTGTGCCGCCCGTCACCTGCAACGCCGCCGAGTTCGACTACCTGAAAGGCCAGCCGATCGAAACCGTGGCCACCGTGGTCACGCCGCTGACCGTGCGGGTGCTTGGCGCGACGCAGTTCGTGCCGAAGGACTATGACGCGAACCGTCTGACGTTTACCACCGCCCCGAACGGCACGGTGAGCCGCGTCTTCTGCGGCTGAGCCGCGCCCGCGTCGTCAGCGTCCGACCGGCCTCTGCCGAGGCGGAGGGGCTCCCGCCCCCGGCGCGGCGCGGCTTCGCCGCTTGCCCGGCGTTGGGCCGGGCAGCCGGGCGCGGCCCGGCTGCGGTCGCCCCTGCCGCGATAGCAGTTGCCGCCGCCCGGCCCACGGCCCTAGTCTGTCGGGCAGGAGGACCGCCATGGGCGCGCGACCCGAGATCCCCGGCGATGGCGAGGCGGCCGAGTTCAGTTCCGGCGCCTGGCGGGATGTGCTGCGCGCCGTTGACCGGACCTATGCCGAGCTGGTCGCCTATCAGGAACAGCTCGAGGCCAAGAATGCCGAACTGGACGCGCTGCGCCGCTTCATGGCGTCGGTGCTCGATTCGGTCAGCGATGTGCTGGTGGCAGTGACCCCCGAGGGACGGATCGAACACGCCTCGCGCTCGCTCGCGCGCCTGACCGGAAAAGCCGAGACGGCGCTCCTGGGCACCGCGCTGGCGGACCTGATGACCGCCGAGACCCGCGGCTCGATCCAGGCTGCGGTGGGCGCCGCGCTGGCCGGGACCAGCCCCGCCCCGGTCGAGGCCGCGCTGGCCTCGCCCGAGGGTCCGGCGCCGCTGGAGATCACCATCGCCGCACGGCGCGACGACCGCGGCCGCAGCCGCGGCGCGGTGCTGACCGGGCGACCGGTGGGCGAACTGCGCCGCGCCTATTCCGAACTCGCCGAAAGCCACCGCGCCCTGAAGGAGGCGCAGGCGCTTCTGGTGCGCAACGAGAAGCTGGCCTCCCTTGGCCGGCTGCTGGCCGGGGTGGCGCACGAGCTGAACAACCCGATCAGCTTCGTCTATGCCAATGCCCATGCGCTGGAGAAGTACCTCGGCCGTTTCGAGGCCTATTTCGACCGGGTGCAGGCCGGGGCCAGCCGCGAGGAACTGGTGGCTCTCAGGGCCGACCTGAAGCTCGATCGCGAATTGAAGAACCTGCGCCAGGCGATCTCGGGCACCAGCGAAGGGGCGGAGCGCGTGCGCGACATCGTCGAGGACCTGCGCCGGCTGTCGGCGGACGGCACCGGCGAGTTCGCCGCCTTCGACCTGGCCGCCACCACCCGGATCGCTGCCGACTGGGTGTCGCGGGGGATGAAGCGGCCGGTCCGGCTGGTCATCGACGCGCCGGGACAGGTCATGGCGCGGGGCCGGCCCGGGCATGTCCAGCAGGTGGTGATGAACCTGGTGCAGAACGCCATCGACGCGCTGAAGGCCACCGCCGACCCGGCGATCGCCATCACCATCGGGCGCGAGCGCGACCGGGTCTTCGTCGAGGTCGCCGACAACGGCCCCGGCATCCCGCCCGAGACCGCGGCGGCGATCTTCGATCCGTTCTTCACCACCAAGCCGGTGGGCGACGGCACCGGGCTGGGGCTCGCCATCTCGCACAAGATCGCCGAGGAGCATGGCGGCACCCTGAAGCTGCTGCCGTCCGAGACCGGGGCGCGGTTCCGGCTGGATCTGCCGGGGGCGGCACCGTGAACCTGCTCTGGCTGCAATCGGCGGGCTGCGGCGGCTGCTCCATGTCGCTGCTGGCGGCCGAGGACCCGAACCTGATCGACCTTCTGGATCAGGCCGGGATCACCATCCTGTGGCACCCGAGCCTGTCGGAAGCCTCGGGCGGGGATCTGCGGCGGCTGCTGGCGCGGATCCTTGCCGGCGAACAGGCGCTGGACCTGCTCTGTGTCGAAGGCTCGATGGTCACCGGGCCGGCGGGGACGGGGCGGTTCCACCTGATGGGCGGCACCGGGCGGCCGATGATCGACTGGGTGCGCGACCTGGCCGCGGTGGCGCAGGACGTGGCGGCGATCGGCACCTGCGCGGCCTTCGGCGGCATCACCTCGGCCGGGGGCAATCCCGCCGGGGCGATCGGCCTGCAATATGACGGCGCCGAGGCCGGCGGGCTGCTGGGCGCGGCCTTCCGCAGCCGCTCGGGCCTGCCGGTGATCAATGTGGCGGGCTGCCCGACCCATCCCGACTGGGTGACCGAGACGCTGATGCTGCTGGCCGCCGGGTCGCTGGGCGAGGCAGCGCTCGATCCCCTGGCGCGGCCGCGCTTCTATGCCGAGCATCTGGTGCATCACGGCTGCTCGAAGAACGAGTTCTACGAATACAAGGCCAGCGCGCTGGCGCTGTCGCAGATCGGCTGCATGATGGAACATCTGGGCTGCGTCGGCACCCAGGCCATGGGCGACTGCAACATCCGCGGCTGGAACGGCGACGGGTCCTGCACCAAGGCGGGATACCCCTGCATCAACTGCACCGCGCCCGAGTTCGAGGAACCCCGCCACCCCTTCACCGAGACGCCGAAATTCGCCGGGATCCCGGTCGGGCTGCCCTCGGACATGCCGAAGGCCTGGTTCATGGCGCTGGCCTCGCTGTCGAAGGCGGCGACGCCCGATCGGATCGCGCGCAATGCCACCGCCGACCGGATCGCGGTGCCGCCGCGGCTCAGGAAGCCGTGAGCCCGCGCACGCTCCTGGCCGGGCCCTTCAACCGCGTCGAGGGGGATCTGGAGATCCGGCTCGAGGTGGCCGACGGGCGGGTGCAGGCCGCCCATGTCAATTCGCCGCTGTTCCGCGGCTTCGAGATGATGCTGGCCGGGAAGGATCCCCGCGACGCCCTGACCATCGTGCCGCGTATCTGCGGCATCTGCTCGATCAGCCAGTCGGCGGCGGCGGCGGCGGCGCTGGCTTCGGCCGCGGGGCAGGCCCCGGCCCCGGAGGGGGCTCGCGTCGCCGCGCTGCTGCATGCGGTCGAGAACGTGATCGACCACCTGACCCATTTCCACCTGTTCTTCATGCCCGACTTCGCCCGCGCCTTCTATGCCGGGCGATCCTGGCACGACCGGGCGGTGGCACGCTTCACCGCCGCGGAAGGCTCGGCGATCCGCGCCGCGCTCGAGGCGCGGGCGGCGCTGCTGCACATCGTCGGGCTGCTCGGGGGCAAGTGGCCGCATACGCTGGCGATCCAGCCCGGCGGCGTGACCCGGGCACCGACGGCGCGCGACAAGGTGCGGATCGGGGCCAGCCTGAGGGCCTTCCGGCGCTATCTGGAGGCCGAGCTGTTCGGCGCCACGCTGGAGGATTTCGCTGCCCTGGCGACGCCGGAGGCGCTGCTGCGCTGGGACCGGGGCGATGCCGGGCTGTTCCTGCGGATCGCCGCCGATCTCGACCTGGCCCGGCTGGGGCCCGGGCCGGGACGCTACCTGTCCTTCGGCGCCTATCCGCAGCCGGGCGGCGCGGCCTTCGCCCGCGGCATGCTGGCAGAGGGCGTGGCCGGCCCACTCGACCCCGGCGCGATTGCCGAGGACCTGAGCCATGCCTGGATGCTGGGCGAGACCACGCACCCGTCGCGGGGCCGCACCATCCCGGACGAGGACATGGCGGCGCCGGCCTATTCCTGGTGCAAGGCGCCGCGGCTGGACGGGCAGAGCTTCGAGACCGGCGCGCTGGCGCGGCAGGCGGTGGACGGCCACCCGCTGGCCGTCGCGCTGGCCGCGGATGGCGGCGGGGTGCTGGCCCGGGTCGCCGGGCGGCTGCTGGAAATCGCCCGGACCCAAGCGCGGATGGAAGCCTGGTGCGGCGCGATCCGGCCCGAGGCGCGCTTCATGGATCCGTTGGCGCTGCCCCGCGACGGTTCTGGCGAAGGTCTGGTCGAGGCGGCGCGCGGCGCGCTCGGCCACTGGATCCGGATCGAGGGCGGGCGGATCGCCAGCTATCAGATCGTGGCGCCGACGACCTGGAATTTCAGCCCGCGGGACGCCGCCGGCAGTCCCGGCCCGGTGGAGGCGGCGCTGGTCGGCGCGCCGGTGGGCGCGGAGGAGGACACGCCGCTGTCGGTCCAGCACATCGTGCGCAGCTTCGATCCCTGCATGGTCTGCACGGTGCATTGAGGATGGCGCGTTGATAGGCGGCGACGCACCCGGCGGCGGCCAAGCCGGGGGCTGTCTGCCCCCGGACCCCCGAGAGTATTTGTCCCAAGAAGAAGGACAAAAGGGGCGGGAGATCCGCGTCCGCGGGCAGGTGCAGGGGGTCGGGTTCCGGCCCTTCGTCTGGCAGCTCGCGACCCGGATGGGACTGTCGGGAGAGGTCCTGAACGATGCCGAGGGCGTGCTGATCCGGGTCGCGGGCGCGGGCCTCGACGGTTTCGAGGCGGCGCTCCGGGCCGAGGCGCCGCCCTTGTCGCGGATCGACGCGGTGGAAAGCCGGGCCACTTCGGTGCCGGCGGGCGCGGGCTTCGCCATCGCGGCTTCGGGGCCGAAGGGGGCGCGCACCCGGGTGACGCCCGATGCGGCGACCTGCCCGGCCTGTCTGGACGAGATCGCGGGCGGCGGGCGGCGGCGCGGCTATGCTTTCACCAACTGCACCCATTGCGGGCCGCGCTTCTCGATCCTGCGCACGCTGCCCTATGACCGGGGGCAGACCACCATGGCCGGCTTTGCCATGTGCCCCGCCTGCGCCGCCGAATATGCCGACCCGGCCGACCGGCGCTTCCACGCCCAGCCGATCGCCTGCCCGGATTGCGGGCCGCGGCCGTGGTTCGAGGCCGGGGGCGCAAGGCCGCCGGGGGACGCGATCGCCCTTGCGGCGGAGATGCTGGCGGCGGGCGGCATCGTCGCGGTGAAGGGGCTGGGCGGCTTCCACCTGGCCTGCGACGCCACCGCCCCGGCCGCGATCGCCCGGCTGCGCGCGCGCAAGCGGCGGCCGGGCAAGCCCTTCGCGCTGATGGCGCCGATGGACGTCATCCGCCGCCATGCCCGGCCCGATGCCGCGGCCGCGGCGCGGCTGGCCTCGCCCGCGGCGCCGATCCTGCTGCTGGAAATGGCCGGCGCGGCGCTGCCCGCGGGGCTGGCGCCGGGGCTCGACGCGCTAGGCTGGATGCTGCCGGCGACGCCGCTGCACCATCTGCTCTGCCGGGCGGCGGGGCGGCCTCTGGTGATGACCTCGGGCAATCTCTCGGGCGAGCCGCAGGTGATCGGCAATGCCGAGGCGCGGGCGAAGCTGGCGCCGGTCGCCGACGGCTTCCTGATGCATGACAGGGACATCGCCCGGCGGCTGGACGACAGCGTCGAACGCCCCACGCCGCGCGGCCCGATGGTGCTGCGCCGCGGCCGGGGGCTGGTGCCCGCCACCCTGAACCTGCCCGAGGGCTTTGCCGAAGCGCCCGAGATCGTCGCCTACGGGGGGCAGATGAAGGCGGCGATCTGCCTGATCCGCGACGGGCAGGCGCTGCTGTCGCACCACCTCGGCGACCTTGACGACGCCCTGAGCCTGGCCGAATTCGAGACCGCCGATGCCGACTACGCCGCGCTGTTCGACCACCACCCGGTGCTGGCGGCCTGTGACCTGCATCCGGGCTATCGCAGTTCGGCCCATGCGGCGGGCAAGGGTCTGCCGCTGCGCGAGGTCCAGCACCACCACGCCCATCTGGCCGCCTGCCTGGGCGACAACCTCTGGCCGCGGCAGGGCGGGCCGGTCGCCGGGCTGGTGCTGGACGGGCTGGGGCTGGGTCCCGACGGCACGGTCTGGGGCGGCGAGCTTCTGGTCGGCGATTATCGCGGCTTTGCCCGCCGGGCCTGGCTGGCGCCGGCGCCGCTGCCCGGGGGCGGCGCGGCGCAGCGCGAGCCCTGGCGCAACCTTCTGGTGCGGCTGGACGCGGCCGGGCTGGGGCCGCTGGCCGACCGGCTGCTGGCCGGGCAGCCGCTGGCGACGGTCCGTCAGGCGGTGGCGGCCGGGGTGAACGCGCCGCTGTCCTCCTCGGCGGGGCGGCTCTTCGATGCGGTGGCGGCGGCGCTGGGGATCGTGCCCGGCGGGCAGAGCTACGAGGGCGAGGCGGCGATGCGGCTCGAGGCGATGGCCCGCCGCGGCGCCGGGACCGGCGCCTATCCCTTCGACGCTGGCCCCTCCGCGATCGACCCCGCGCCGATGTTCCACGCCCTGGCCGCGGACCTGGCCGCCGGCACGGCGCCCGAGACCATCGCGCAGCGCTTCCATGCCGGGCTGGCCCGCGCCTTCTGCACCCCCGCCCGGGCCGCGGTCGAAAGCGGCGCGGCGCAGGCGGTGGCGCTGTCCGGCGGCTGCTTCCAGAACGCCCTGCTGCTGGACCTCTGCCTCGCCGAACTGGCCGGGCTTCCCGTGCTGACGCACCGGGACGTGCCCGCCGGCGACGGCGGGCTGGCCTTCGGGCAGGCGCTGGTGGCGGCGGCAAGCTGCTGACCACCCGGCCGGCGGATCCGGAAACCGGCTTGCCGGCCCGATCCGCCCCCGAACCGGCAACAGGCTGACAGCGCACGATTTTATCGCACGGCCCGGCGCCGACGATTCCCCTCGCGCCGCACTGCAACCCTCCCGCACCTTGGACCGAAAGCGGACCGATCTCCGGGAGGACCAGCGTTGAGCCAGATCGAGACCTTCTATGACGTGATGCGCCGGCAGGGGATCACCCGACGCAGCTTCATGAAATACTGCACCCTGACCGCCTCGGCGCTGGGTCTCGGCCCGGCCTTCGTGCCGAAGATCGCCCATGCGATGGAGACCAAGCCGCGCACGCCGGTGATCTGGATCCACGGCCTGGAATGCACCTGCTGCTCGGAAAGCTTCATCCGCTCGGCGCACCCGCTGGCCAAGGATGTGGTGCTGTCGATGATCTCGCTCGACTATGACGACACGCTGATGGCGGCGGCCGGCCATCAGGCCGAGGCCGCGCTGCAGGAGACGATCGAGAGATACCGCGGCAACTACATCCTCGCGGTCGAGGGCAACCCGCCGCTGAACGAGGACGGGATGTTCTGCATCGTCGGCGGCAAGCCCTTCGTCGAGCAGCTGCGCCATGCCGCCGAGGGCGCCAAGGCGATCATCTCGTGGGGCGCCTGCGCCAGCTATGGCTGCGTGCAGGCGGCGGCGCCGAACCCGACCCGGGCCACGCCGGTGCACAAGGTCATCACCGACAAGCCGATCATCAAGGTGCCGGGCTGCCCGCCCATCGCCGAGGTGATGACCGGGGTGATCACCTACATGCTGACCTTCGACCGGCTGCCCGAGCTGGACCGGCAGGGCCGCCCGGCGATGTTCTATGGCCAGCGCATCCACGACAAGTGCTATCGCCGGCCGCATTTCGACGCCGGCCAGTTCGTCGAGACCTGGGACGACGAGAACGCCCGCAAGGGCTATTGCCTCTACAAGATGGGCTGCAAGGGCCCGACCACCTACAACGCCTGTTCGACGGTGCGCTGGAACGACGGGGTCAGCTTCCCGATCCAGTCCGGCCATGGCTGCATCGGCTGTTCCGAGGACGGCTTCTGGGACCACGGCAGCTTCTATGACCGGGTGACCGACCTGACCCAGTTCGGGGTGGAATCGAATGCCGACAAGATCGGCGTCGCCGCGGCCGGCGTGGTGGGCGGCGGCGTCGCGATCCACGCCGCGATCTCGGCCCTGAAATCCGCCCAGAAGAAGACCCAAGACCACAACGAGGAGGTGTGAGCATGGTCGTGCAGACCCCGAACGGCTTCGACCTTGACACGTCCGGCCGGCGCATCGTCGTCGACCCGGTCTGCCGGATCGAAGGCCACATGCGCTGCGAGGTGAACGTCGACGATCAGGGCGTGATCCGCAACGCGGTCTCGACCGGCACCATGTGGCGCGGGCTCGAGGTGATCCTGAAGGGCCGCGACCCGCGCGACGCCTGGGCCTTCACCGAACGGATCTGCGGTGTCTGCACCGGCACCCATGCCCTGACCAGCGTGCGCGCGGTCGAGGATGCGCTGGGGATCACCATCCCCGAGAACGCGAACTCGATCCGCAACATCATGCAGCTGAACCTCGAGATCCACGACCATGTCGTGCATTTCTACCACCTGCACGCGCTGGACTGGGTCAATCCGATCAACGCGCTGAAGGCCGACCCCAAGGCCACGTCGGAACTTCAGCAGATGGTCAGCCCCAGCCACCCGATGTCCTCGCCGGGCTATTTCCGCGACGTGCAGAACCGGCTGAAGCAGTTCGTCGACTCGGGCCAGCTCGGCCTGTTCAAGAACGGCTACTGGGACAACCCGGCCTATCTGCTGCCGCCCGAAGCCGACCTGATGGCGACGACCCACTATCTGGAAGCGCTGGATCTGCAGAAGGAGATCGTGAAGGTCCACACCATCTTCGGGGGCAAGAACCCGCACCCGAACTGGCTGGTCGGCGGCGTGCCCTGCCCGATCAACATCGACGGCGTCGGTGCGGTCGGCGCGATCAACATGGAACGGCTGAACTACATCAGCCGGATCATCGACCTGACCCAGACCTTCGTGCAGAACGTCTATATCCCCGACGTGATCGCCATCGGCGGCTTCTACAAGTCGTGGCTGCATGGCGGCGGGCTGTCGGGCCAATCGGTGCTGGCCTATGGCGACATCCCCGAGAATGCCAACGACTTCTCGCCGGCGAACCTGTACCTGCCGCGCGGCGCGATCATCAACGGCAACCTGAACGAGGTGCTCGAGGTCGACCCGCGCGATCCCGAGCAGGTGCAGGAATTCGTCGACCATTCCTGGTACAGCTATGGCGAGCCCGGCAAGGGCCTGCATCCGTGGGATGGCGTGACCCAGGCCGACTACCAGCTCGGCCCCAATGCCAAGGGCACCCGCACCAACATCATCGAGCTGGACGAGGCGGCGAAGTATTCCTGGATCAAGGCGCCGCGCTGGCGCGGCCACGCGATGGAGGTGGGGCCGCTGGCCCGCTATGTCGTGGGCTATGCCGGCGGGCACGAGGACATCAAGAACCAGGTCGACGGCCTGCTGCGCACGATGGACCTGCCGTTCGAGGCGCTGTTCTCGACGCTGGGGCGCACCGCCGCCCGGGCGCTCGAGGCCGAGTATTGCGCCCGGCTGCAGAAGCACTTCTTCGACAAGCTGGTGCAGAACTGCGTCAACGGCGACACCGCGACCGCGAATGTCGCCAAATGGGATCCCGCGACCTGGCCGAAGGAGGCCAAGGGCGTCGGCATGACCGAGGCGCCGCGCGGCGCCCTCGGCCACTGGATCCGGATCAAGGACGGCAAGATCGAGAACTACCAGTGCGTCGTGCCGACCACCTGGAACGGCAGTCCGCGGGACACCGCCGGCAACATCGGCGCCTTCGAGGCCAGCCTGATGAACACGCCGATGGCCCGCCCGGATGAACCGGTCGAGATCCTGCGCACGCTGCACAGCTTCGATCCGTGCCTTGCCTGCTCGACCCATGTGATGGGTCCGCAAGGCGAGACGCTGACCGAAGTCAAAGTCCGCTGAGGGAGGAGAGGATGAACCGACTTGCAACCCTGCTGGTCCTGCTGCCCGGCGTCGCGCTGGCCCATCCCGGCCACCCGGACGCCGCGGCCGGCCCGGCCCACTGGCTGACCCATGCCGACCACCTGCTGGTCCTCGCGCTGGCGGTGGCGGCCGGCGGGCTCGGCGCCTGGCGGCTGCGCCGCAGCCTGGCCGCCTCGGCCACGTCGCGGCGGGCCCGGCCGTGACCCAGCAGCAGCCGATCCACAGCCTGAACCCCAAGGCGCCGCCGCCGTTCCGGGCGGCGCGCCTGACCGGGGATGCGACGCCCGAGGACATCGAGAGCATCCGCCGGCGCACCTCGGTCTATGTCTACGAGGCGCCGGTGCGGCTCTGGCACTGGGTCAACGCCACGGCGATCCTGATCCTGTGCCTGACCGGCTGGTTCATCGGCTCGCCGCCGCCGTCGATGCAGATCGCCGAGGCCACCCACCAGTTCGTCTTCGGCTACATCCGCTTCGCCCATTTCGCCGCCGGCCTGATCCTGACCGTCGGCTTCTTCGGCCGGATCTACTGGGCCTTCGTGGGCAACCACCACGCCCGCCAGCTGTTCATCCTTCCGGTCTGGAACCGGCACTGGTGGCGCGAGGTGTTCTTCGAACTGCGCTGGTACCTGTTCCTGGAATCCGAGCCGAAGAAGTATGTCGGCCACAACCCCCTCGCGCAGCTGGCGATGTTCTTCTTCATGACGCTGGGCCTCAGCTTCATGATCGTCACCGGCCTCGCGCTCTATTCCGAGGGGCTGGGCGAGGGCAGCTGGCTGAACCGGCTGATGACGCCGGTCCTGAACATGGCGGGCAGCAGCCAGACGCTGCATTCGCTGCACCATCTGGGCATGTGGGCGATCGTGGTCTTCGTCATCGTCCATGTCTACGCCGCGATCCGCGAAGACATCATGTCCCGCCAGTCGATGGTCTCGACGATGATCTCGGGGCACCGGACCTTCAAGGACGACCGGGCGGAATAGCCGGCCGAAGCGCCGGCAGCACCGGGGAAAGGGATGGGGGCGGCCGCAAGGTCGCCCCTTCCGCTTGTGGAAGTCCGGTTGTCGCTTGACCGGTCAAGTGGAAGACATCTTTCCGCATATCGTCCAGCCTAACGCACCGCGCCGGGGAATTTTCCCATTCTTGACAGCCATATGACGTTTTCTCTCCGGCCCCGGCGATTCCCGCAGCGCCGACCGGTCATCGGACTTACCGTCAGGGTCAGGACCGGAAGGGAGGCATCCGGTCGCAAAACAAGGGGGGACACCATGGCCGAACGCGCGCTGGTGCTGGGCATCGGCAACCTGCTCTGGGCCGACGAGGGTTTCGGGGTGCGCTGCGTCGAGCGGCTGGCCGAGGGCTGGCATTTCGGCCCGGCGGTGACGCTGCTGGACGGCGGCACCCAGGGCCTTTACCTGCTGCCCTTCCTCGAAGCCGCCGACCTGCTCATGGTGTTCGACGCGGTCGATTACGGCCTTGCCCCCGGCACGCTGAAGCTGGTCGAGGGCGACGAGGTGCCCGCCTTCCTTGGCGCGCGGAAGATGAGCCTGCACCAGACCGGCTTCCAGGACGTGATCGCCACGGCCCGGCTGATGGGCTACTGCCCGGCCGAGCTGATCCTGATCGGCTGCCAGCCGGCCGAGCTCGAGGATTACGGCGGCGGCCTGACCGCGCCGGTCGCCGCCCGGATCGACGACGCCATCGCCGTTGCGCTGGCCCGACTGGCCGAGCACGGCTTCGCCGCCGAAGAGGGCGGCGCCGACCAGCCGCTGCTGGCCGATCCCGCGATCCGCCGCGCCGCCTACGAGGCGGGCCGCCCCGACGAGGACGTCGCCTGCCGCACCGGCGACGCGCGCTTCTTCCCGAAGGCGGGCTGAGCCCATGTGCATCGGCACGCCGCTTTGCATCGTCTCGGTCGACGGCATCGCCGCCACCGCCACCGACGGCACCACCACGCAGCTGATCGACCTGTCGCTGACCGGCCCGCTGGCGCCGGGAAGCTGGGTCCTCGCCTTCCTCGGCACCGCCCGCGAGGTGCTGACCGAGATCGAGGCCGCCCGCATCGCCGCCGCGCTGGCCGCGCTGCGCGCCGTGATGGCCGGGGGCGGCACGGACGCGCTCGGCGACGCCTTCGCCGATCTCGAAGCAAGCGGCCCCGAGCTTCCGCCCCATCTGGCCGCCGCGCTTGCCGCCGGCGCCACCATCGCCTGAACCCCCGAGAGGCCCCCGATGTCCCACCCGCTGATCGACCGCCTGACCCGCGACCTGGGCTGGCCGCACCTCGCCAGTCTGGACGAGGTCGCCGCCCATGCCGCCACCCCCGGCACCCATGTGGTCTTCGTCCCCGGCGATCCGGTGCGGAACCTGGAAAGCGCCGACGTGGCGGTGATCCTGCCGGAACTGCGGCAGGCCTTTCAGGGCCGCTTCGACTGCGCCGTCGCTGATGCCGCGATCGAGGACGCGCTGCGCGAGGCGACCGGCGTCCTCAAGACGCCCAGCCTGATCTTCTATCGCGACGGGCAGATGATCGGCGCGATCCCCAAGGTGCGCGACTGGTCCGACTACGTGACGCGGATCCCGCAGATCCTCGCCGCTTCCGGCGCCGCCGCCGGTTCCACCCCCGAAGCCGCCGCCTGAGGAGACCGCAGATGGACGCCTTCCACATGCCCCCGATCGGCTTCGGCCCCGGTTCGCAGCCCCCCGCCGACGAGGACGAGGCGCTGAGCTATCTGGCGCTGCCGCAGGACATGCGCACCTTCGCCCCGCACATCCCCGAGGTCGCCGATGCCGCCCGCTTCGCCCCGGCGCTGGCGCTTCTGGACGAGGTCGCCGGCGCCTGCGCCGCGGTGGCCGCGGGCGGGACCGCGGGCGAGATCGACCTGTCCGGGCTCGACCCCGACAACCGGGCCCTGATCGCCGAGACCCTGGGCGAGGGCGAGGTGGCGATCCGGATGCCCGGCATCCCCGCCATCGCCGCGCAGGAAGCGGTCTTTGCCGGCGTCTGGCAGCTGAAGGGCGCCGGCATCGACCGGATCGAGGTCGCCCCGGTCCCGGCCTTGGCGCATGCGCGCGCCGCACGGCCGCAGCGCCCCGCCGGGGGGCTTGCCACGCCGAAACCCACAGGGCTGGCCAATGCCCCGGCCCTGCTGGTCGAGCTTTTCGACCGCTCCGCCGCGCACCGGGACGGCGACCTGCCCCATGTGATCAACCTGACCCTGCTGCCCCATACCGAAGCCGATCTGGACTGGTTGACCGAGGCGCTGGGAACCGGGTCGGTGACCATCCTGTCGCGCGGCTATGGCAATTGCCGGATCACCGCCACCGCGCTGCCCCATGTCTGGCGGGTGCAGTATTTCAACTCCATGGACACGCTGATCCTCGACACGTTCGAGGTCTCCGCCCTGCCCGAGGTCGCCTGCGCCGCGCCCGAGGATCTGGCCGACAGCGCCGCCCGGCTCCGCACCGTGATCGAGGCGATCCGATGACCGGGCCGATGATCGGGCCGATGACCGGGCAGATGGGCGGGCAGATGGGCGGGCAGATGACCGGGTTCGAAGGCTCCTACATGGGTGCCGCCGCCAAGATCAGCCCGCGCGCGGTCATGGAATGCAAGATCTGCTGGCATGTCTACGACCCCGCGGAAGGCTGCGCCGACCGCCAGATCGACCCCGGCACGGCCTTCGCCGCGCTGCCCGAAGACTGGTCCTGCCCGACCTGTTCGGCCCCGCGCGAACAGTTCCTGGTCCGCCACGACCCCGGTTCCGACGCCGCCGCGCTGGCCGCCGACATCGCCCGGCGCACCGCCGCGCTGGTCGCCGACTTCACCGAGGTCTGGAACGGCAAGATGCGCGACGTGCCGCTGGTCAACCGCGCCCTGCGGGTCGAGGCGGCAGGCTTCCGGCTCTGGGAAGGCCGGCCGCTGGGCGTGCTGGTGTCGCCCTGGTTCATGAACCTGGTCCTGCTGCCGGCCATGGACGAGGACTGGTCGGGCCTCGTCCCCGGCGCGAAGGAGGTGATCGTCTTCCCCTCGGGCCGCTACGAATTCCTGCACAACAGCCGCGAGCTGACCGGCGGCTACAAGGCCTGCTCGCTGTTCTCGCCGATGGGCGAGTTCAAGACCCAGAAACAGGCCGTCGAGGTCGCCGGCGCGGTGATGGTGGCGCTGTTCGACGAAGGCAACCGCGCCGAAACCGACCGCGGCGCCGAGATCCGCCGCGCCCGCGAGGCCGAAATCGCCGCCCGCGCCGAAGCCGACCGTGCCGCCGCAGCGGAAGCCGCAACGCCGCTGGCCGATACGCCGTCGCGCCGGGCGGTGATCACCGGCGGCCTGTCCGACCGCCTTGCAGACAGCCTTTCCGAGGGCGGCGCCTGAGCCATGCTCGACACCGCGCGGCCGCACCTGCCCTTCACCGCCGAAGCCGAACCCGCCGTCGCCGCACTGCTCCGCGGCCGGCGCGTGGCCGAGGCGGCGGCGCTGCTGCCGGCGGTGTTCGCGCTGTGCCGGGCCGCCCAGCAGACCGCGGCGCAACTGGCCTTCGGCCTGCCCGAAGACCCCGGCGCCCGCGGCGCGCTGGCGGCCGAGATGCGCCGCGACCATCTGGTGAAGCTCTGGCTGTCCCCGCCGGCCTTCCTCGGCCTGCCCGCCCGCCCGCTTCCAGCGGCAGGCGGCGAATGGGCCGGCACTGGCCGCGGCGCTGTTCGGCCCCGCGGAGCGATTGCCCGGACAGCGCCGCGGGCCTTGCCGCCTTCCTCGCCTCGGGCCACGGGGTGGCCCCGGTGCTGGCCGCGCTCTCGACCGCCTTCGCCGGCGGCATGGCCGCGACGCCGGACCTGCCGCCGGTCGATGCGGAGCGCGCCTTCACCCCGGGCGCGGTCGAGAATTCGCCCGCCCTGCGCCACGCCGCGGAACCGGCCATGCGCGCCGCCCAGACGGCCCAGGGCCGCGGGCCGCTGTGGCGGGCGCTGGGGCGGGCCTTCGACCTGCAGGCCGCGATCGACCACCGCCTGCCCGCGCCGCTAAGGCCGGCACCCGGGCGGGCGCTGGTCCCGGCCGCGCGCGGCCTCTATGCCGTCGCCGCCACGGTCCGGGACGGCACGGTGCGGGATTTCCAGCGGGTCACGCCCACCGATCACATGCTGGCCCGCGGCGGCATGCTGGAGGGCGCGCTGGCTGCCCTTCCCGCCGACCGGGCCGGGCTGGCGCCACTGGTGCTGGACATTCTCGACCCCTGCCGGAAAGTGACGCTGGGGAGGGTCCACCATGCATGAGATGTCGCTTTGCGAAGGCGTGCGGCGGATCGTCGAGACCGAGGCCGCGCGCCATGGCGTCGCCCGGATCACGAAGGTGCGGCTGGAAATCGGCCGCTTCGCCGGGGTCGAGAAGGCCGCCCTGGCCTTCGCCTTCGACGCGGTGATGCGCGGCTCGCCCGCCGAGGGGGCGGAACTGGTGATGCTCGACCTGCCCGGACGGGCGCTCTGCGCCGATTGCGGCGGCGCGGTCGAGATCGCCCACCGGCTCGACCCCTGCCCGGACTGCGGCAGCGGGCGGCTCTTGCCGGTCGGCGGCGACGAGATGCGGGTCAAGGATCTGGAGGCGATCTGATGTGCACGGTTTGCGGATGCGGAACGGCGACGCTGGCGGGAGCCGGTCCCGACCACCACCATCACGGCCACCACCACCATGGGCACAGTCACGGCCACGGCCATGACCATCCCCACCCGCATCCCCATGACCTGCATTTCGGCCTTGGCGCCGCCGGGGTCAGCGTGCCGGGGATGAGCCCGGAACGCCTGATCGCGGTCGAGACCGACATCCTGTCGGCCAATGACGCCCTCGCCCGGACCAACCGCGCCTTCCTGGACTGGCGCGGCGTCTACGCGGTCAACCTCGTCTCGTCGCCCGGCTCGGGCAAGACCACGCTTCTGTGCCGGACCATCGCCGCGCTGGCCGGCCACAAGGTCGCGGTGATCGAGGGCGACCAGCAGACCTCGATGGACGCCGAACGGATCCGCGCCACCGGCGCCCCGGCGGTGCAGGTCAACACCGGCAAGGGCTGCCATCTCGAC
This sequence comes from Meridianimarinicoccus sp., assembly GCA_044221805.1. GTDB lineage: Bacteria > Pseudomonadota > Alphaproteobacteria > Rhodobacterales > Rhodobacteraceae > Meridianimarinicoccus. Next base: position 109,454 of record JBGAOK010000002.1, on the reverse strand, counting down.
GCCCGGATGGTCGGCCATGCCATCGAGCATCTGGCGCCCGCAGCGGAGAGCTTCCTGTTCATCGAGAATGTCGGCAACCTGGTCTGCCCCGCCGCCTTCGACCTGGGCGAGGATGCCAAGGTGGCGATCCTGAGCGTGACCGAAGGCGAGGACAAGCCGCTTAAATACCCCGACATGTTCACCGCGGCGCGGCTCGCCATCCTGAACAAGACCGACCTTGCCCGCCATTGCGACGCCGATCTCGACCTCTACGAGGCCAACCTGCGCCGGGTGAACCCGGCGATCGCGGTGCTGCGGGTCTCGGCCCGGACCGGCGAAGGCATGGCGGCATGGCTCGACTGGCTGCGCGCCGGGCTTGCCGCCAAGGCCCGGCGGGGGGCGGCGGAATGACTGCCGGCGCCCTGCCCACCTGCCTGCTGGTCGATGACGAGGCCCATTCGCTGGCCGCCATGCGCATGGCGCTGGAAGACGATTTCGACTGCCTGACCGCCGAGGATGCCCGCGCCGCCCGCCGGCTGATGGAAGAGAACGAGGTGCAGGTCATCTTCTGCGACCAGCGGATGCCGGGCATGACCGGGGTCGAGTTCCTGGCCGAACTGCGCGCCCGCTGGCCCGAGACCGTGCGCATCATCATCACCGGCTATACCGAGACCGGCGACATGATCGCCGCAATCAACACCGCCGGCATCTACCAGTTCGTCACCAAGCCCTGGCATCCCGACCAGCTGCTGATGGCGGCGCGCAACGCGGCGCAGCTTTACGCCATGGCCCGCGAGCAGGAACGGCTCTCGCTGGAAATGCGCTATCTGCGCGGCAGTGCCGAGACCCGGCTGGAAAAGCGCCGCAAGGCCATCCGCGAGGGGCTGGGGTTCGATTCGATCCTGCGCGCGCCGAGCTCGCCCCTGAACGCAGTGCTGGCGACGGCCCGGCAATATGCCGCCTTCGACGTGCCGGTGCTGATCGCGGGCGAACCCGGCACCGGCAAGGCGGCCCTGGCGCGCGCGATGCATTACGGCTCGCTCCGCGCCGACCAGCCGTTCCTGGAACTGGACTGCGCCGGGATGCCCGACGCGCTGATCGAGGCCGACCTGTTCGGGGCCCGGCGCGGCGCCCTGCCGGGCGCGCCCACCAACCGGATCGGGCTGGCCCAGAAGGCCGACCGCGGCACGCTGTTCCTGAACGGCATCGACAGCCTCGGCCCGGCGCTTCAGGTGGCGGTGCTGCGGCTGGCCCGGGACGGGATGTTCACGCCCCTTGGTGCGGCCGAGGCCACCAGCACCGGCGCCCGGCTGATCGCCGGCGCCCATGGCGACCTGAAGGCCCGGGTCGCCGACGGGCGGTTCCGCGGCGATCTTTACTATGCCCTTGCAGTGGCCGAGATCGACCTGCCGCCGCTGCGCGCCCGGGCCGGCGACATCGCGGTGCTGGCCCAGGACATGCTCGCCCGGGCCGCCCGCAGCCATGGCAAGCCGGTCGAGGGCTTCGCCGATGCGGCGCTGGACTTCCTCGAGAACCACGACTGGCCCGGCAACCAGCGCGAGCTGGAGAACGAGGTGACCCGGATGCTGATCTTCGCCAAGGGAAAGGTGATCGGCGCCGATCTGGTGTCGCGCCACATCCTGCAGGCCGCGCCCGGCGAAGACCCGGCCGACCGCCGGGCCGCATCGGTGCTGACCGGCAACGGGCCGCTGAAGGACCGGCTGGACCTGATCGAGATGCGCATCCTGCGCGAGACGCTGACCCGGCTGAAATGGAACAAGAGCCGCGCAGCGGCGGAACTGGGGCTGAGCCGGGTCGGGCTGCGCGCCAAGCTCGACCGCTACGGCATCGCCCCGCCGCGACACGCGGCCGGAACGGAGGACTGACGCATGTGTCTGGGAATACCGGGGCAGATCGTGGCGATCACCGATCCCGCGCGGCAACTGGCGCTGGCCGAGGTCTCGGGCGTGCGCCGCGAGGTCAATCTGGCCTGCATCGCCGACGGCCCGCTTGACGGTCTGGTCGGCGCCTGGGCGTTGATCCATGTGGGCTTCGCCATGGCCCTGATCGACGCGGCCGAGGCCGAGCGGACGCTTGCTGCCCTGCGCGATCTGGGCGAGGCCGAGGAGGCACTGGCGGCGATGCGCGCCGGCGCCGCCGCACTGGAGGGACGCGCATGAGCACGGCCCTGCGCTATGTCGAGGAATTCCGCGATCCCGCCGGCGCCCGGGCGCTGCTGGCAGCGATCGCCCGGGTGGCCGACCGGATCGGTGCCACGAAGGCCAGCCCGGTCCGCATCATGGAAATCTGCGGCGGCCATACCCATGCCATCTTCCGCTATGGTCTCGACCGGCTGGTGCATGAGGGGATCGAGTTCATCCACGGCCCCGGCTGCCCGGTCTGCGTGCTGCCGATGGCGCGGGTCGACGAATGCATCGAGATCGCCGAACGCGCGGGCGTGATCTTCACCACCTTCGGCGATGCCATGCGGGTCCCCGGCGCGCGCGGATCCCTGCTCGAGGCGAAGGCCCGCGGCGCCGACATCCGCATGGTCTATTCGCCGCTGGACGCGCTGGAACTGGCGCGGCGCAACCCCGATCGCGAGGTGGTGTTCTTCGGCCTCGGCTTCGAGACGACGACGCCGTCGACCGCGCTGACCATCCTGCAGGCGGCGCGCGAGGGCATTGCGAACTTCAGCCTGTTCTGCAACCACATCACCGTGCCGCCGCCGCTGCGCGCGCTGCTGTCCGATCCGGACATGGCTCTCGACGGCTTCGTCGGGCCGGGCCATGTCAGCATGGTGATCGGCATCCACGCCTATGACTTCATCCCGGCCGAATTCGGCAAGCCCATCGTGGTGGCCGGGTTCGAACCGCTCGACCTGCTGCAATCGGTGCTGATGGTGCTGAGCCAGATCGCCGAGGGCCGGGCCGAGGTGGAAAACCAGTATGCCCGCGTGGTGCCCGAGCACGGCAACCCGGTCAGCCTTGCCGCCATCGCCCGGGTCTATGAACCCCGGCCCAGCTTCGAATGGCGCGGGCTGGGCGAGATCGACGCCAGCGGGCTGCGGATCCGGCCGGCCTTCGCCGGTTTCGACGCCGAGGTGAAGTTCGGCATCGGCTACGGCGCCGCGTCGCGTAACGTCGCCGAACCCGAAGGCTGCGCCTGCGGCCGGGTGATGACCGGGCGGATCAAGCCCACCGCCTGCCCGCAATTCGGCAGGGGCTGCACGCCGGAAACCCCGCTGGGGGCGCTGATGGTCTCCTCGGAAGGCGCCTGCGCGGCCTACTGGCAATACGGGGGCGCCCGCGTGGCGGAACCGGCATGACCGTCTCGGCCCCGATCCGCCGGCTGCGCGAAACCCATGTGACCATGGCCCATGGCGGTGGCGGCAAGGCCATGCGCAGCCTGATCGAGACCGTCTTCACCGCTGCCTTCGAACCCGACGGAACCGAGGACCAGGCCCGGCTGATGACCGGCGCGCTGGCCGAGCCCGGCGCGCGGCTGGCCTTCACCACCGACAGTTTCGTGGTCACCCCGATCGAGTTTCCCGGCGGCGACATCGGCAAGCTGGCGGTCTGCGGCACCGTCAACGACCTCGCCGTCGGCGGCGCGGTGCCGCTGTGGCTCTCTGCCGCCTTCATCATCGAGGAAGGCTGCGAGATCGCGCTGCTGACCCGGATCGCCGCCACCATGCGCGCCGAGGCCGACCGGGCCGGCGTGCGCATCGTCACCGGCGACACCAAGGTGGTCGGCCGCGGCAGCGCCGACCGGGTCTTCGTCACCACCTCGGGCATCGGGGTGATCCCGCCCGGCCGCGACCTTGGCGCCGTGCGCATCCGCCCCGGCGACGTGGTGCTGGTGAACGGCGTCCTCGGCGACCATGGCGCGGCGATCCTCGCGGCCCGGGGCGATCTGGCGCTCGCCACCGACCTCGTCTCCGACTGCGCCGGGCTCGGCCACCTGATGCAGGCGGTGCTGGCCGCCGCCCCGGGCACCCGCGCCGCCCGCGACGCCACCCGCGGCGGGCTCGCCTCGGCCCTGAACGAGATGGCCGAGGCCGCCGGCGTCGGGGTGGAACTGGACGAGACCCTCCTGCCCCTGCGCCCCGAGGTCCGCGGCATCTGCGAGATCCTCGGCCTCGACCCGCTCTACCTCGCCAACGAAGGCCGGCTGGTCCTGTTCGTGCCGGAAGCCGAGGCCGAGGCCGCGCTCGCCGCCATGCGCGCCCTGCCCGAGGGCGCCGGCGCCTGCGCCATCGGCCGCGCCGTCGCCGGAACGGCTGGCCGGGTCAGCCTGAAGACCGCCTTCGGCGGCGCGCGCCTGGTCGACATGCTGGTGGGCGACCAGCTGCCGCGAATCTGCTGACCCCCGGGTCGGCGATCCCCCGGGCCCGGGGTCTACACCTTTGGTCGGGGTGGTACGGGGATCCCCGCCCGGTATGATTCCGCTGATCGGGGAGGACTAACATGCTGATGAACCCATGGGGCGCGGCCGCGCTCGCCCTGGTGCTTTCGGCAACGGCGGCTGTGGCCGAGCTGCCGGTGATCACCGTCGCGGCGCTGAAATCCGGCACGGTGAACTGGGAACTGTCGACCATCGCCGAGAACGGCCTCGACGCCAAGAACGGCTTCCGCCTTGAGGTCCAGGACGTCGCCGGCAACCCCGCCGCCCAGGTCGCCTTCCAGGCCGGCGAGGCCGACGCGATCGTCTCGGACTGGCTCTGGGTCGCCCGCCAGCGCGCCGCGGGCGACGACTATGTCTTCATCCCCTTCTCCAAGGCGGTGGGCGGTCTTCTGGTGCCCGGGACCAGCAATGCCGAGACGCTGGCCGACCTGAAGGGCGGCAAGATCGGCGTCGCCGGCGGCCCGGTGGACAAGAGCTGGCTGATCCTGCGCGCCTACGCCAAGCAGGAATACGCCATGGATCTGGCCGCCGAGACCGAACAGGTGTTCGGCGCCCCGCCGCTGATCTTCCAGGCCGCGGTGTCGGGCGAGCTCTCGGGCGCGATCAACTTCTGGCACTTCATGGCCAAGATGGAAGCCGCCGGGATGCGCAGCCTCGTGACCGTCGCCGATGCCTCGGCCGCCCTGGGGCTCGACCCCGACACGCCGCTCTTGGGCTACGTGATCCACGGCGAGATGCTGCGCGACACCCCCGCGCTGGCCGCCGGCCTCGCCGCCGCCTCGCGCGAGGCGAAGGCGCTGCTGGCCACCTCGGACGAGGCCTGGGTGGCGCTGCGCCCGCAGATGAATGCCGATACCGACGCCGAATTCGAGGCCCTGAAGGCCGGTTTCCGCGCCGGCATCCCCGCCCCCGGACCGGTGGACGAGGCCGCCGCCGACCGGATGCTCCGCCTGATGGCCGAGTTGGGCGGGGAAGAGCTTGTCGGCGACATGACGGCGCTGCCTGCTGGTGTCTTCGTCCAGCCCGGCAGCTGACCCCCTGTCCCGGCGCTCCGCTCTCCTCCCCCTGGAGCGCCGGACAGACGCGCGGTCCCGGTTGTCCGGTACCGGGGCCGCGCGTGATCCCGTTCTCGAGCTGTCGCTCGAGGCCAAGGACTTTGCCGGCGTGCCGGTGCTGGGGGCGTTCGACCTGAGCCTTGATGCCGGCGAGACGCTGGCGATCATCGGCCCCTCGGGGGTCGGCAAAAGCACGCTCCTGCGCATCCTGGCCGGGCTCGACCCGGATTTCCGCGGCCGTCTCGTGCGGCCCGACCGGCTCGCCATGGTGTTCCAGGAACCCACCCTGCTGCCGTGGCGGTCGGTGCGCGCCAACCTGACCCTGACCGCCGGCATTTCGCCCGCCGGGGCCGAGGCAGCGCTGGCCGGCGTCGGCCTTGCCGGTCAGGGCGACAAGTTCCCCGGCCAGCTCTCGCTGGGCCAGCAGCGGCGCCTCTCGCTGGCCCGCGCCTTCTCGGCCCGGCCCGAGCTGCTGCTGATGGACGAACCCTTCGTCTCGCTCGACGCCGAGCGCGCCGAGGAGATGTATGCCCTGTTCGAATCGCTCCGCGCCGGCCGGCCGGTGGCCACGGTGATGGTCACCCATGCCCCGGCCGAAGCGGCCCGGCTGGCCGACCGCACCCTGCGCCTGTCGGGCAGCCCCGCGGTGCTGCGCCCGGCCTGACCCCGCTCCGCCGGCCCCCGCCCCTGCCGGGCCGCGGTCCGGCCTTGTCGGGTCCGCCTCGCCGCGGGTCCGGCCTCGGCCGTCTCCTGCCGGATCCCCGGCCCCGGCAAGCCGGGCCTGAGTCTCCACCCCAGTCGCCGACCCAGATCCCCGGACCGACCCGGATCCCCGCCCGGACGGATCGGCCCGGTCTCTGCCCCTCACGTCTCGCGGCTCTGCCCGGCGCTTCCCCCGCCAGTGCCCCCTTCCTGTCCCGTTCCCCGCGCCGAGCTACCGCCGCGCGCGCGCGCTCCAGCCGCGTCGGCCCAACGAGATGAGCCGGCGCGCAGCGGCAGGCGAACGGGCAGGAGCCTCGGTCCCCGCGCCCGGTCTCTCCCGTCCCCCGGCCCCTTCCCCGGCGGGAGACGGCGGCTCCGGCCGGGGGCGGGCGCATACTGGAACATATCATGAACATTCTTGCTGCCACAGGAATGCAGACCCGTAGAATCCTGTCCCTCTGGTTCCCCAGACTGGGCGCCGAACGGCTGTTGCGCCTTGCCCGGGCGCCGCTGGAACAGCCGCTTGCGGTGACCGCCATGACCGGGAACGTGGCCCTGCTCGTCAGCCTGTCCCGGGCGGCCGAGGCGGCAGGGCTGCGGCAGGGCCAGCCGCTGCGCGATGCCCGCGCCGTCTGCCCCGGCCTGGTCACCCATCCCCGCAACGCCCCGGCCGAGGCGGCGCTGCTGGCCGCGCTCTGCCGCTGGGCCGGGCAGTTCTCGCCGCAGGTGGCCATGGAACCGCCCGATGCGCTGCTGGTGGACCTGACCGGCTGCGCCCATCTGTTCGGCGGCGAGGCCGCGCTGATCGCCCAGGTGGATGCCGACTGCGCCGATCTGGGGCTCAGCGTGGCCGCCGGCCTCGCCGATACCGTCGGCGCGCGACGCTTCGCGCGATTCGCCGGACGGGGCGGGGCGGCGGGCGGGGCAGGCAATCGGCGGGGAGCGCCGGGCGGGACAGCGGACTTTCCGACGATGCCGTCGACCCGAGGAGGCGCGCGCCACCCGCTCGCCCAGCGCCGCCCGCCGCCCGTCTGGCGCCGCGCCGGGCCGCCGCCGGATCTGCCGCCGCCTGCCGCCGGATCGCACTACGCCGATGTCGCGCCGGCGGCGATCCCGGCGGCGGATCGCCCCGGACCCGCGCCCCCTCGGCGAGCCCGCTGCCGGTGGCGGCGCTCCGGCTCGATTCCGATGACGTGGCGGCGCTGACCCGGCTCGGGCTCCGGCGAGATCGGCGATCTGGCCGGCAGCCCCGGGCCGGGCTGGCCCGCGCTTCGGCCAGGGTCTGGTGCGGCGGCTGGACCAGGCCTTCGGGGTGGAGCCCGAACCGGTCTCGCCGCTGCGCCCGGCGCCGCGCTTCGCGGTGCGCCTGTCGCTGCCCGAGCCGATCGGGCTGCGGGACGACGTGCTGGCCGGGATCGACCGGCTGCTGCCGGAACTGGCGGCCCCGGCTGGCGAAGGCCTGGCAGGGCGCGCGCGTCTGGTGCGGCTCGAGGCGCTGCGCTGCGACGGCCGCGCCGTAGGCGATCGAGGTCGGCCTTGCCCGGCCCAGCGCCGACCCGGACCGGATCCGGCCGCTGCTGGACCTCAAGCTCGACGCCCTCGACGCCCTGGCCCCGGCATCGATGCCCTGGCGCACCGCCACGCTCCGAGCCGGTCCATGCCCGCCAGCACATGGGCCACCTGGACGCCGCCGGCGCGGTCTCGGCCCGGCTCGCCGCCAGCACCGGGCTGGACGATCTCGTCGCCCGGCTGGGGGGGGCGCGGGTCGGGCTGGAGGCGATCACCCGGCTGCACCCGGCCGACAGCCACATCCCCGAGAAGGCCGCCACACCGTGCTGGCCGCCTGGTCCGGAACCCGCCGGACCCACAGCCGCCGCCGCCGACCCCGCGTTCCGGCGCTGATCGGCGCCCGAACCGCTCGCCGCCGCCGATGGCGGCCTGCTGCCAGCCCGGTGCCGCCGGGGCTGTTCCGCTGGCGCCGCCGGGTACCGCCGCTCGGCCGCGGTCGGGCCAGGAGCGGATCGCACCCGGAATGGTGGCTGGACGACCCGCGCTGGCGCAGCGGCGCGCTGCGACTACTGGCAGGTGACGACCGAGGCGGGCGACCGGCTCTGGCTCTACTACGCCCATGGCAGGCAATTGTCGGCGCTGGTTCTGCCAGGGCTGCTTCGACGGCCCCGGCGGGGCCACCGGAGCGGCCCGCCGGAGGTCGGCAGAAATCCGATGAAAGTCCGATGAAAGTCCGACGCCATTCCGATGGCCTTCAAGGCCGGCGGGGGGGGTCAGAACGGGGGTCCGAACGAGGGGATCGAACGGGGATCGAACGGGGATCGAACGGGGATCGAACGGGGATCGAACGGGGATCGAACGGGGATCGAACGGGGGTCCGACGCGAAATCGAACGGGGATCGAACGCGGATCGAACGGGGGCCGAAGGCCCTCCCGGCGCCGCGATTGTGGGGGCAATGGACAGGGCGCCGGAAGGGATAGCGACGGACGCTACCCTTCCTTCATACAGGTGAACCGATCGAAAATCAGGGGGGGCAAGTTTCGGATTCTGCTTAGATTCGACTCAAAACCCCGACCAGGACCCACCCGCCCCGCCGGCCAGGTTTCACACAGCCAGCAGCGCGCTTGATTTGTCTTTGGACCGCCCGCAAACTTCCGTCATGACAGTTCAGCGCCCACGCCGTTCCCGGTCCCCGCCAGCTGGTCGAACAGGTCGCCTTCGAGCGACCGGAACTCTCGCTCTTCTCGGCCTCTACGGCCGCATGGTCCGCCGCCGGCGAATGGCGCGACTACGGCATCTCGCACCTGAGCGACCGGGCCGTCTTCGCGATCTTCCGGCGCACCGCCGAGACGCCGCTCTACCGGATCGAAGCATCCGCGCCTGCGCCAGCGGCAGGGGATGTATGCGCTGATCGGCACCGGGGTCAGGTCCTGAAGCGCGGCCACGATCTGGCCGCGGTGCTTCGCGTGCTGGAACGCAAGCTGATCCGGCTGGTCTGAGGCGGCCGGCTCAGTCCAGCACCAGCCGGCGCCGCGCCAGCACGCCGCCGCCGCCACGGCCGGAAATCCGGCTTTCGCCTCGGCCAGGTTCGCCAGGCCACCGCCATGTGATGGGCATTGGCAATGCACCAGCGGCTCGGGGCCGACCGCCATCGCCACATGGCCCTTCCAGAACAGCGGGTCGCCGCGGGCCAGCGGCGGGTCCTCGGCCACCGGGGCGCCGGCGGCGCAGGACTGGTCGCCGCTGTCGCCCGGGCGGGGAAGGCCGCAGGCCAGGCACGCGGCCTGCACCAGACCCGAACAGTCGATCCCCAGCCGGCTGTTGCCGCCCCACAGATAGGGCGTGCCGAGGAACATCTCGGCCACCCCGGCCGGGTCGCGGAACAGCCGGGCGGCCGAGACCACGCCGCCTCGGGCACATGCAGCCCGGCATCGGTGACGAGGAACGCCCCCGCGCTGGCCACGATGGTCGAGGATGCGACCCGGAAAAGGACAGGCTGGCCACGTCGGGCGACTTGATGTCGGGCGCGGCATAGAGATGCGTGGCCAGGGCCGCGACCCGGTGGGTCGGGTTCCGCGCCAGGCCCAGCTCGTCGCTGCGCATCACCCCGCGATAGCCGTCGCGCTGCGCCTGCGCACCACCCAGCCCGGCGCCTCGCCCTGCACCTCGACGGTCTCGCCGAACAGAAGCTGGCGCTGGCGGGCACCCTCAGGTTCGTCGCGGATGTCGGCGACCGGCACCGCGACACGGCGCAGGTCCGGGCTGGGCTCGGCGGTGGTCATGGGCGTCGTCGATCCTGTGGTCACGGCGTTGCGCGTGCCTATCTCAGGCGACGGGAAGGTCAAGCAGTTCCGGCAGCGCCGCGAGCAGGGCCCGCGCAGCCTGCCCGACGCCGCCCGCAGGACGTCCCGGCGCGGCCGGGGGCTGCCAGCCGAATGTCGAAATGCACATAGCGCGGCGCCGCCTCGACGAAGCGGTGCAGGAACAGCGCCGCGGTGATCGCCCCGGCAAGCCCCCTTCAGGGCATTGTCCAGATCGGCGATGCCGGGTTCGATCAGCCCCTCGTAGGGTGTGCAGCGGCAATTGCCAGACCGGGTCGCGCACCCGGGCCGCGGACGCCGCCAGCGCGCGCCACCGCCGGCATCGCGGGTGAAGAAGGGCGCGATATCGGGTCCGACCGCCACCCGCGCCGCCCCGGTCAGGGTCGCCATCGAGACCAGCAGGTCCGGCGCCTCCTCATCGGCCAGGGCCAGCGCGTCGGCCAGCACCAGCCGGCCTTCCGCATCGTATTGTTGATCTCGACCGTCAGGCCCTTTCGGGCGGTCAGGATGTCCTGCGGCCGGAACGCCGCGCCGCCCACCGCGTTCTCGACAGCCGGGATCACCACCCTGAGCCGGACCGGCAGGCCAGCGCCAGAATCATCTGCGCCAGACCCAGCACCGTCGCGGCGCCGCCCGCTATCCTTCTTCGTAGCCCCATCGAAGCCGAGGGCTTGATGTCGAGCCCGCCGGTGTCGAGCAGACCCCCTTGCCCACCAGCGTCAGCCGCGGCCCGGCCGCCCGGCGCGCAGGTCGATCAGCCGGCGCCCGGGGGCAGGCCGCGTCCGACGGCGTGGACCAGCGGGAAGCCCCGCGCCAGAAGCTCGTCGCCGGTCACCACGTCGAACGCGTCGCGCCGAAGCGGCGGGCGAGGTCCGCGCCGCCGCTTCCAGCTCGGCCGGGCCCATGTCGTTCGCCGGCGTGTTGATCAGGTCGCGGGTCAGGAACTCGGCGGCGGCAATGGCTTCGATCCGGGCCGCGTCCCGTTTCGCGGGGGGCACCGAATGCATCGTCACCGGACTGCCCATCAGCCGGTGGAAACCGTACCCGGCCAGCAGCCAGCAAGCGCCGCCTCGGCCGCCGCGTCGGGGTCGAGGTCGGCGAGCCAGATGCAGGGCGCCGGTCGGCCAGCGCCGCCGCGGCCGGCGCGAAGCGGCCCCGTGCCCGGCGCGCCGCCGGACCCAGCCCGAAGGCCGCGCCGCCCGGCACGCCGTCGGGACCGGGCAGCAGCAGCACCTCGCCCGGCCCGGCGGCAAAGCGTGTGCCGGACACCCAGCCGGCCACGTCGGGCGGCTGGGCGGCCAGCCATTCACCCAGCGTTTCGGGGGCGACCAGATAGATCGGCCGGGACGGCGTCCCGGGCGCAGCGAAACGCGCGGCAAGCGGTGCGGGCATGTCGGTCCTTCGGATGGCCTGACGGGTCCGCCGGAGACTAGAGCTTCCCGCCGCCGTCGCAAGGCACCCCGCGCCTGCGGGCCGATCCCCCGTGCGTTCCCGCGCGGTTACATCCGGGCATCCTTCGGATCCCAGATCGCCGTGAGCGAGACCTCCCCCACCCGGATCAGTCGCGCCAGCGTCGCGTCCAGCGCAGGAGCCGGCCCGGCAGCGGCGCAGGCGGCCACGTCGCGGGCGACCCGGCGCAGCTTGTCGAGTCCGATCCGCGCCCCGATCTGCTCGATCACCTGGGACTGCCCGGCCACGGTGTCCAGGTCGCCCCGGCCCTGCGCCCGCCCCACCCGCGCCAGCGCCAGCGCCAGATCCTCCATCGCGTCGCAGACCAGAAGGTCCGCCTCCCTGTCGCCGAGATGGCGGTAGAGAAAGGTCAACTTGTTCGCGTCAAGGCCGGCGCCTTCGCGAAAGACCAAAACATGCATTCACCACACCCATTTTGCCACTGTACGCAGCACCGGAGAAACTAGCGGCAGCGCGGTCAAGGAAACGTTGTCCCACCCGGGAATTCTCGCTCGAACTTTCAGCGGTTTCGCCCTATCCCGACTCGCATGACCAGCACTCCTGAACATCAGCTTCCTGTCCGTCCCCTGCCGAGTTTCCTGGTACAGCGCTATCGCGGCTGGCTGGCGACCACCCATGCCGAGAACAAGGCTTGGTACCGGCGACTGGCCACCGAGGGACAGCGCCCCCGCGCCATGGTGATCACCTGCTGCGACAGCCGCGTCCAGGTGACCTCGGTCTTCGGCGCGGATCGCGGTGAATTCTTCATTCACCGCAACATCGCAAACCTGGTGCCGCCGTACCAACCGGACGGGCTCCAGCACGGCACCTCAGCGGCGGTGGAATACGCCGTCACGGCCCTGAAGGTGCCGCATATCCTGGTGATCGGCCATTCCACCTGCGGCGGCGTGAAGGGCTGCCACGACATGTGCGCTGGCCTCGCGCCGGAGCTGGAATCCCAGTCCAGCTTCGTCGGCCGCTGGATGGACATCCTGCGCCCCGGCTACGAACGGGTGAAGCACATCGCCGACGAAGAGTCCCGCACCAAGGCGCTCGAGGAGCAGGCGATCCTCGTGTCGCTCGAGAACTTGATGACCTTCCCGTTCATCCGCGAGGCGGTCGAGGCCGAGACCCTGAGCCTGCACGGTATCTGGATGGACATCTCCGAAGGGCAGGTCACCTCGTTCGTGCCCGGACAGGGCTTCGTCACGATCTGACCCCGCACGGAACCCGGAAACGACACAGCCGCCCTTGCAGGGGCGGCTGGAGGGTTCGCGGCCGGATCGCCGCCCCGCGGGGCGGCAGCGCCGGGGGCTTCGGTCGCCTCAGCCCTTCTTCAGGCAGCGGTTGCCGAGGGTCTCGGCGATCTGCACCGCGTTCAGCGCGGCACCCTTGCGCAGGTTGTCGCTGACGCACCACAGGTTCAGGCCGTTCTCGACCGTGCTGTCCTGCCGGATCCGGCTGATGAAGGTGGCATAGTCGCCGACGCATTCGACCGGGGTGACGTAGCCGCCCGGTTCGCGCTTGTCGATCACCATGATCCCCGGCGCCTCGCGCAGGATGTCCCGGGCTTCCTCCTCGTCGAGGAAGTCCTCGAACTCGATGTTGATCGCCTCGGAATGGCCGACGAAGACCGGCACCCGCACGCAGGTCGCGGTGACCTTGATGTTCGGGTCGAGGATCTTCTTCGTCTCGGCGACCATCTTCCATTCTTCCTTGGTCTGGCCATCCTCGAGGAAGACGTCGATATGCGGGATCACGTTGAAGGCGATCTGCTTCGGATAGACGCTCGGCGCCACTTCCTGACCGGGCACGAAAATGCCCTTGGTCTGGTTCCACAACTCGTCCATGGCTTCCTTGCCCGAGCCCGACACCGACTGGTAGGTCGAGACCACCACGCGCTTGATCCGGGCGCGGTCGTGCAGCGGCTTCAGCGCCACCACCATCTGCGCGGTCGAGCAGTTCGGGTTGGCGATGATGTTCTTCGCCTTGTAGCCGTCCACCGCGGCGGCGTTCACCTCCGGCACCACCAGCGGCACCAGCGGGTCGTAGCGGTAGAGCGACGAGTTGTCGATCACCACGCAGCCCGCCGCCGCGGCCTTCGGCGCAAAGGTCTTGGTGGCGTCCGAGCCGATGGCGAAGAGGGCGATGTCCCAGCCCTTGAAGTCGAAGGTTTCCAGATCGGCGGTCTTGAGGGTCCGGTCGCCGAAGCTCACCTCGGTCCCGAGCGACCGGCGCGACGCCAGCGCGGCGATGCGATCCACCGGAAAGGCGCGCTCGGCCAGGATGTTGAGCATTTCGCGGCCCACATTGCCCGTGGCGCCGACGACGACGACGTTGTAGCCCATGTCTCCGGGACTCCTCTTGATACCGGGCGCCTGTTACCGGACCTCGCCGTCCGGGGGAAGCGGAGATTGCGGGCGCCGCCGGATCAGCCTGCCGCAGGATAGGGCAGTTTCGGGCGCACCAGCGCGGGGTCGACCCGCGGCCTGCCGTCCGGGCCGGTCTCGACCGCCGGGTAATAGACCTGATCGAGATAGTTCATGAAGGCATCCCGGAGCGGCGCGTCGAAATCCAGCGTCCCGGCCGCGGCGAAGGTGCGCGACAGCTCGTCGGGTCCGTCGACCGGGATGACGAGGCCGGGGATGCGAAAGAAGGCCCGGCCCAGCACGATGACCGGCTTCGCGAAGAAGAAGGCCTGCAGCCCCACCGAGGAATTCAGCGTCACCACCGACCGGGCGCTGTCGACCTGCTGGAACGTGTCGGTGGCGTTGTCGATCACCACCCGGTCGCCATGGCGGCGTTTCATCTCATCCAGCAGCGGGCCGAGCGGAATGCGCGAGGACGGATGCTCCTTCAGCCGCAGGTGCCAGCCCGGCGGCAATGCGGGAACCGCGTCGGACAGGTCGCGGATGTAGTCCTCGATGCTGCCGACCCAGCCGCTGAACTGGCGGATCTGGGTGTCGTCGGGCACCTGGAGCGGGCAGAACACGAAGGGCGTCGCGGCCAGGTCGGCGCTGGCGGCCCCCTGCGCCACGTCGCCCCGCTTCGGTGCCCGCGCGACCAGCTTCGCCTTCAGCGCCATCCAGCCGGCGCCAATCCGGGCCGGGTTGCCCGCGGCCCAGTCGCGGTAGAAGCCGGGATCGCGCGGCAGGCCGTTCTCCTCGTTGATCCCGACCGGATCCACGGTCACCCGCCCGGGCAGCGGCGAGCGTTCCAGATAGATCTTCGGCCGGCCGGCATCCTGCGCCGCGGCCATGAAGGCGCGGCGGGTGCCGGTGATGCCGTTCCAAGCGACGGCGACGGCATCGGCGTGGTTTTCGAACCAGGCGCGGAAGCGGTTGTACTGGACAGAGTAGACCAGGAGCTTCGTGCGGGCGTGGCGCGGGTTGCGCGGCGCCCGTTTCGCGGTGGCCAGGGCCTCGGCGGCGCGCGCGGCGGTCTCGGGATAGCCCCGGAACCGGATCGACAGGTCGGTCAGGCGATGGGCGCTGCCGCCGCCGATCTCGCAGACCGATGCCAGCATGGCGTCGATCTCGGGATCGCCGTCCTTGAGATAGGTGTACGTCACGCGGCGAGCTCCGGCTTGCCAGGCCGCAAGGCAGCCCGATGGCAGGCACAAAAGGCGCTCGCGCGCCGGATTGCAAGGGGCTGCCGCGGCCCGGAACATCGGCCGCAGCAGCCCGTCGCGCCGTCGCAGCGCCGCTGGCGCGGGACGCGAAGGCCGACGGGACGGAGAAGCCCGCCGGGCGTCACGGCCGCTTCGGCGCGGTGCGCTTATTGCCCGCCCGCGCTGTCCCGGGCGGTCGGCGCGGTGAGCAGCGCCTCGGCGACGGCGCGCACCTCGGCGCTTTCCTCGATCCAGGCTTCGGCCTCGGCCAGCGTCAGCACCGGCTGACCGTCCGGTCCGACAGATCGCACCGGCGTGGCCCCGGCCGCGGTCGCTGGGGCACCCGCAGCGGCTTCCGCGCCGCTTCCGGCTGATGTGCCGGCATCCTGGATCGTGGTCGTAGCCGTCAGCGTCCGGTCCCGCGCGTCATCCATCAGCCCGGCGATGCGCTGGCGCAGCGGGTCGTCCATCAGGGCGCTGGCCTCCTCCCAATGGCCCGCGCGCCAGAGCGCGGCCGCGGCGCGCTCGGTTTCGCCCATTGCGAGGTAGGCATCTGCCGCTTCGGCATGGGCGCCAAGGGCGCTGAGCGCTTCGGCCTTCAGCCAGGCGGCCTCGGGGGTGTCGACCCCGGAAAGACGCGCCAGCGCTTCGGCCGGGCGTCCCTCGCCGACCGCGATGCCTGCCAGCGCGACCTGCCGCACCGCTTCGGTCGTGGCGTCCAGCAGGACCGGCGCGCCCGCCGCCACGGGGGCGGCGTCGGGACGGTCGTCAGGGTAGACATCGGAGGCGAGGGGGTCGGCCGCGGCCATGCGCAGAGGCGCGGTCGCGGCATAGGCGCCGGCCTCGTCCAGAAAACCGAGGCCGACCATCCGCTCGGCAATCCCGGCGACGATCTCGCCGGACAGGAGGTCGGCCAGCGGCCCCTCGGCGAAACTGCGCGTCTCGACCAGGAAGCTGCCGTCGCTCGGGTCTGCGGCGACCGCCGCCATCACCCGGTCGGTACCGCCGGCCAGATTGTAGCTGTCCGCGTGATCCGACTGCCGCAGCCGGGCGAGGATTGCCAGCGCGTCGTCATAGCTTGCGCTCGCGGCCAGTGCCGCCACATAGGCGTCGAGCAGCGCCGACGATTCCGCCGAGCCCTTGCCCTGATGCACCTGCGCCTCGACGTCCCGGCGCAGCGCCGGATCGACCGGCGCGCGGTCGCGGGCCAGCCGGGCCAGCATCTCGGCCCGGGCGACCAGTGCCGGCATGCCCGCCCCTCGCGCGGTCTCGGCCACCGACGCCACGGTCTCGCGGGGCGCCTCATGGTCCTCGGCCCGCAGGATCTCCACCTCCATGGCCGTGCCCGGCGCCTCTGTCGCCCGGGTCAGGGTCGCACGCGCCGCTTCGGCCTCCACCGCGTGCCCGGCGGCGCGGAGCCGTTCCGAGACCGCCGGCGCGATCTGCCGGCGCAACTGGATCGGCAGGGCGCTCAGCGCGCGCTGCACCGCAGGCAGGTTGATACCGGATACCGCCGGACTGCCCGGCGCCGCCGCGAGCAGGGCCCAGAGCGCCGCCGGCGTGTCGCAGCCGGCCTGCGCCTGCAACCGCGCCGACCCGGGCCGCCCGGGATCGTCCACCTGCACCGCGATCTCGGTGACGGCAGCCGCGGCTTCCGGGTCGGCCGGCCAGGTCTCCAGCACCTGGATCGCCTCCGCGCCGAAACCCAGGCTCACATAGGTCCGGGCCAGCGTCAGGACCGCCTCCGCGCCCGGCGCGTCCAGATCATCGAGGAACCCCATCCGCGCAGTCTCGAGCGCGTCGGCCGGCGTCGCCCCCCCGGACCAGGCCGCCGCGTCGTAGAGCGCGCCCTCGGCGCAGGGCAGCGCCGACGGATCCGCGGGGCCTGCGCCGGTGGCAAGGTCGATCCCCGAACGCAGGTCCACCCCCGCCGGCAGCGCGAGGACGTCCTCACGCTCCGAGCCCGGCAGATGCGCGGTCTCGGCAGGGGTCGCCAGACCCTGGGCGACGGCACGGCCAAGACCTTCGCCGAGTTCGGCCCGAAGCGTCGCGGCCGGGGCAGTGTCGGGGGGGGCCGCGGGATCGGCCGGCGTCCCTGGCGCCGTCCCGTGTCCGGCCGCGCCATCGGCTTGCGCCGCGGCCGTGTGTCCGGTGGCAGCGGGCAAGGCCGGCGCACCGCCGGACGTCGGGCCGGTGCCGCCTGCGGTCGCCGGACCGTCGAACGTGATCGGCAGCGAGAGAAGGCCTCGCCCCGCACCGTCCGCGATCCGGACGGCCCCGGCATCGGCCTTCGGCAGTCGGGTCTCGAAGCGCGACCCTTCGGGGGCCGGGCCGTCCTTGATATCGACCACGATGATGCCGGGGCTGTGCTCGAAGGCGTCGGCGTGGCAGGCGCAGCCGACCTTCAGATCAAGCCCACCCGCGGTTTCGGTCACCGCCAGCAGCCGGGTGCGGGGAAGAAAGTCGAAGACCTGCGAGGTATCGTAGTCGGGCGCCAGGGCGCCGGTGACCAGCCGATAGCCCTCGCCCGACCGGCCGAGGGTCCAGTCGGTTGGGCCCTCGTAATAGAACACCAGCCGCGAATAGTCGGCATGTTCGCCCGAGCGGATCGCGACCTCGGCCGCTGCCGGCGCCGCCAGCGCCAGCGCGCCAAGGACCAGGACGGGAAGCCGGGCCGCGCCGATCATGCGGCGTTGCTCTTGGCCGTCTTCAGGGCCTCCTCGAGTTCGGCGAAGGACGGGCGGAAGTGACCCGGCGTGTTCTGGCGGCCGACCTCGATGCAGATGTTGGTGGCATGGTTGTGCAGGTTTGCGACCAGCACCTCCCGGATCAGCTGGTAGAAATGACCGTCCTCCTCGACCACGGCACGGACCCTCGTGGCGAAGGGGCCGATCAGGCCATAGGCGAGAAACACGCCCAGGAACGTGCCTACCAGCGCCCCGCCGATCAGCTTGCCGAGAATCTCCGGCGGCTGGTCGATCGAGCTCATGGTCTTGATCACGCCCAGCACCGCCGCCACGATCCCCAGCGCCGGAAGCCCGTCGGCCATGGATTGCAGGGCGTGGCTGGAGTGCAGCGCGTGGTGCTGGTGACCTTCGAGGCGCTTCTCGATCACCTCCTCGACCTGATGGGGGTCGTCGAAGTTCATCGAGGCCGAACGCAGCGTGTCGCAGATCAGCTCCACCGCCTCGTGGTCGGCCCGGACCTTCGGGTAGCGCGCGAAGATCGTCGAGGTCGCGGGGGATTCGATATGCTCCTCCAGCCCCACCGGATTCTGCCGCGCCAGCCGGATCAGCTCGAACAGCAGGCACAGTAGGTCGCGATAGTCGCCCGGCTTCCAGCGCGGCCCCTTGAACACCTTGCCCACGTCCTTCAGCGTATGCTTGATCGAGGGGATGTCGTTCGCGATCGTGAAGGCCCCCACCGCGGCGCCGCCGATGATGACAAGCTCGTAGGGCAGCGACTTGACGATGATCGCCATCTTGCCGCCCGAGGCGAGGTAGCCGCCGAACACCATCAGGAAGATGATGACGATGCCGATGAGTCCGATCATTCAGGTCACTCCGCGTCGTTCACAGGGTCCGGCGCATCTGACGCGACGGTCGGTCAATGTCGGGTTACCGGTCATTCCGTCGGCGTGTTCACGTTCCGTCCCGCAAGGATCACGCTGATCGAATAGGCCTTGCCGGGGCTGAGCCCGGCGACGATCTGCGCCGCCGCATCGGGCTTCATCCGGCCGAGGAAGCCGGCGGCAAAGGCCGGATCCATCTCCTCGAACACGGCGGCGGCCTCCTTGGGTTTCATCGCGGCATAGACCGAGGTGAGCTGTGCCACGTCACCCTCGGCGGCGCCTTCGGCCAGCGACATGACCTGCCTGAGCCGCGCCTCGGCCTCGTCCAGGCGGGCGACCTGTGCGCCGACCAGATCCGACAGGGCGCGCAGGTCCTGCTCGCGGAGCGCCAGGTCGGTCTCGCGCTTCTCCAGCGCCGCCTCGCGCCGGCGCAGTTCGAACAGGATCGAATCGACCTCCTGGGCCAGTTCCGGGCCGGCGGCAGGCGACGCATCATGGCTGGCGGCACCGGCAATGTCCTCGACCTCGCGGGCGATCGCCTCGGCGGTCCCCCCGGCCAGACGCACCAAAGCCGAGGCGACGAACAGCCCGACAAGCACCGCGCTGATCGGCACCGACGCCCGCGCGCCGCGCTTCGCCGCCGGGGCGGGCCTGTCCTTGCCGGCAGGCTTGGCCGGCTTCATTCCGCCGCCTCCCGTCGGGTTGCCCCGAAGGTGCGCCGGAAGGTCGGGCCGGCTGGCGGCGCGGTCTGCACCGTCGCCCGCGGCTCGGGCGCCGGCGGGACGCTGTCCTCCCGGCGCGCGGTCGGCAGGTCGTGCAGCGCGGCCAGCATCAGTTCGAGCTTGCGCGCGGCATCTTCCGCCCGCCGGGTGCTGTCCTCGAGCGAGCCGGCCGAGGTCCGCGCTTCGCCATGGGCCCGGTCGAGCGCCTCGGTCATCTCGGCCACCTGCCGGGACAGGCCGGCGATCGCGCCGCCCACCCCGTCCTCGAGGCTGGTGAAGCGGCTCAGCCGCCGCGACAGGACAAAGCAGTAGAACGCGGCACCAAGGGCGCCGGCAATCAGCAGGATATCGGCAATGAGCGTCATGGCATCCCTCAATTGACCAGGAACGAGGTCACCAGCAGGTCCTCGACCCGCCCCTCGCCGGTGACCACCTGCACCCGGCGCAGCATCTGCGCCCGGAACCGCAGAAGCGCGGCGGGATCGCGGAGATCCTCCATCTCGACCGCGCGAAGATAGCTATTCATCACGTCCATGATCCGCGGCATCAGCGCCTGTACCTCGGCGGCATGATCGGGGGCGACTTCCAGCGTGGCTTCGAAGCGGAGCTGCCGGGGCGGGTCAGTGTGGTTGAGGCTGACCAGTAGTGGCTGCAACGCGACGAAGGCGACCGCGGGCATCGGGCCTGCCTCGCCGTGCCCGCCGGCGCCGCCGCCGGTTTCGCCGCCATGGCCGGCCTCAGCGGCCGGCCCGTGGCCGCCAGCGTCCGATCCGCCGCCCAGAAGCCCCGAGCGGACGGCATAGAAACCACCGCCGCCCAGCACCAGCGCCAGCACCAGCCCGACCAGAAGGGGCAGCTTCGATTTCTTCGGGGGTGACGCGTCTGCCGTGCTCATCCCGGGGCTCCATCCGACCTACGGGAATCGCAATACCACCCACGAGGCTAACCGATTGTTAAGTCAGGATGGCCCAGGGTCGCCTCGCGGGGATTGCCGCCCGCCCCCGGAAGGACCGCCTGATGCAGAACGTGAAGGCCCTGTGGACGACCCTGGATCCGATGCGCAAGGCCGTGGCGGTGCTGGCCACGCTGGCGGTCTTCGGGGCGATTCTCGGGCTGGCGCGGATGGCCTCGGCGCCGTCGATGGCGCTGCTTTACGGCGGGCTTGACGGGCGGCAGGCCGGCGAGGTGATCGCCGCCCTCGACCGCCAGACGGCGCCCTACGAGATTCGCGGCGATGCGATCTTCGTCGACGCGCTTCAGCGCGATGCCCTGCGGATGCAGCTGGCGGGCGAAGGGCTGCCGCAGAATTCCGGCGCCGGCTACGAGCTTCTGGACGGCCTGTCGGGCTTCGGCACCACCTCGCAGATGTTCGACGCGGCCTACTGGCGCGCCAAGGAAGGCGAGTTGGCCCGCACCATCCTGGCCAGTCCCGCGGTCCGCCAGGCCCGGGTGCACATCGCCAATCCGGCCCCCGGCCCGTTCCAGCGCAGCCGGAACGGCACCGCCTCGGTGACGGTGACCTCCCGCGGCGGCGCCATCTCGGAGGAAACCGCCGATGCCTTCCGCTATCTCGTCGCCTCGGCCGTGCAGGGCCTGTCGCCGGCCGACGTGGCGATCATCGACGCCACCACCGGCCGGGTGATCGGCGCCGAGGACGGCAGCGCGCCCGGCGCGTCGGGCGGCGACCGGGCGGAGACCCTGAAGGCGAATGTGGCGCGGCTGCTCGAGGCACAGGTCGGCCCGGGCAACGCGGTGGTCGAGCTCAGCGTCGAGACCGTGACGGAAGCCGAATCGATCCGCGAGCGCCGCATCGATCCCGAGTCGCGGGTGGCGATCAGCACCGATGTGGAGGATGTCAGCACCTCCGAGCAGAACGGCGGCGACGCCGGCGTGACGGTTGCCAGCAACTTGCCGGACGGTGCCGCGGCCTCGGGCAGCGACACGTCCCAGAGCCAGAACAGCGAATCGCGGGCGCTGACCAATTTCGACCTGTCCGAGACCACGCGCGAGATCGAGCGGCGCCCCGGGGCGATCAAGCGCCTGACCGTCGCCGTGCTGATCAACAGCTCGCGCGGTGGGGCCGCCGGAGATCCTGCCGCGTTGGGCGACCTGCGCGAGCTCGTCGCCTCGGCCGTGGGCTTCGACGAATCCCGGGGCGACCAGATCACCGTTAAGGCGATGCCGTTCGAGCCGCGGCCCGAACTTGGCACCGCCGCGGCGGAAGGGATGCTGGACGCGCTTCGGCTCGACCCGCTGCGGCTTGTGCAGATCGGCGTCCTGGCGGTGACCGCGCTGGCCCTCGGCCTGTTCGTGGTGCGCCCGGTGCTGCGCAGTTCGCGCGCCGGCGACGGCGAGGGACGTGCCTTCCCGCTGATCGATTCCCGCGCGGTCGAGGCCACGACGATCGACGGCATCGCGACGGCGGCAGGACGGGATGGCGCGATGATGCCGGCCGAGGGTGGCGGCGGACTGCCGGCCATCGCCGATCTCGCCCTGGCCGGCCTGCGCCGGGACGCGCTCGAGGAGTCGCCGGTCGAAAGCCTGAAGCGGATGATCGAGGAGCGCCAGCCGGACACCATCGAGATCCTGCGCAACTGGCTTGAAGACGACAACATCGAGGAGACCGCGTGATGGGACGGCGCCTTGCGCTCGAGGATTTCGGCGGCCCGCCGCGTCACCGCGCCGCGGCCGCCCCGGCGGAAATCCTGCCCGAGGAACAGCGCCTTGCCGTCTTCGAGGAGGGCTACCGCGCCGGCTGGGACGATGCCTCGCGCGCGTTGGCCGAGTCGCACCAGAAGCTCTCGGCCGATCTGGCCAACAACCTGTCCGATCTCGCCTTCACCTTCCACGAGGCGCGCGCCCATGTGCTGAAGGGGGTCGAGCCGCTGCTGCGCCAGTTCGTCTCGCGCGTGCTGCCCGCGGTGGCGCAGCACGCCCTGCCGGGGCTGGTGGCCGAACGGGTCGAAGGGCTGCTCAGGACCGCCGCTTCGGCGCCGCTGCTGCTGCTGGTCTCGCCCCAGAGCCGGGCCGAGGTCGAGGCGGTGTTGCCCTCCAGCCCCGGCTTTCCCCTTGAAATCCGCGAGGAACCGACCCTGGCCGAGGGTCAGGTCTTCATCCGGGCCGGCGAGATCGAGCAGGCCGTGGACCTGACCGCGGCGCTGGCCGGGATCGAATCGGCCGTGGACGATTTCTTCAATCTGAACGACGAAAGGCTGAAGGCCCATGGATAGACCTTCCGGCAGCGCGCCGGGTGCCCTGGGCGACCAGGGCGGCAACCCCTTCACCCGGGTCCCGATCGTGATCCGGGTCACCGTCGGGCATGCTCGCCCCACCGTGCGGGATCTGCTGGCGCTGGCCCCCGATTCGGTGCTGGCGCTGGACAAGACCATCGACGACCCGGTCGACCTCTATGTGGGCGACCGGCTGATCGCCCGGGGCCAGCTCGAGGAACTGGACGGCGACCAGGCCGGCCAGCTCGCGGTCCGGCTGACCGAGGTTGCGAACGGGCATGACGGGCTCTGAGCCGGGTCCACGCCCGGGCCGCCTTCCTGCCGTCGCCGTCCTCCTGGGGGTGGCCGCCTGTTTCCTTGCGGGCAGCGCCACGGCGCAGTCCCTGAGCGAGATCCTGCTCGAGCCCGGGTCGCTGTCGGGCCGCGCGGTGCAGCTGTTCCTGCTGGTCACGGTGCTGAGCCTCGTCCCGGCGCTGGCGGTGATGGTCACCTGCTTTCCGTTCATCGTGACGGTGCTGTCGATCCTGCGCCAGGCGATCGGCCTGCAGCAGGCGCCGCCGAACATGCTGATCGTCAGCCTCGCGCTGTTCCTGACCTATTTCGTGATGGACCCGGTATTCCAAGCGGCCTGGACCGAAGGGGTGAAGCCGCTGATCGACGGGCAGATGGAGGTCGAGGCCGCCTTTGCGGCGACCCTGACCCCGTTCCGGGGCTTCATGGCGGACCGGATCGACTCCGGCACCTTCGCCACGCTGGCCGACCTGCGGATCCGCCCCGACGGCACGGCCGCCGCTCTGGCGCCCGAGGCCGAGCTGTCGCTTCTGGTGCCCGCGTTCCTGCTGTCCGAGATCTCGCGCGCCTTCGAGATCGGCTTCCTGATCTACCTGCCGTTCCTGATCATCGATCTGGTGGTGGCGGCGATCCTGATGGCGATGGGCATGATGATGGTGCCGCCGGCCGTGGTGTCGCTGCCGTTCAAGCTGGCCTTCTTCGTGGTGGCCGACGGCTGGACCCTGGTGTCGAGCGCCCTGGTGCGCAGCTATTTCTAGGGGAACCGGCGGTCTTTCCGAAGGCTCCGGCGGGCTGGCGCCGGCACGCGCCGCGGCCCCCGAATCGTCGTGAGAATCCGTCGAGCTGCCCGGCAAGGCAGGCGAGAGCCGGACCGCTCCAGGGCTGCCCGGTTTGGTCGCACGCGGGCCGGGCCGCTTCGCCGCCGGCCCCGAAGGACCGCCGGCGGCCCGGCGCGCGCGGCTCAGTGGCCGTCGGCCAGCGCCAGCAGGTACTTGCCGTACTCGTTCTTGCTGTAGGCCTTGCCCGCCGCGCGCAACGCGTCGCGGTCGATCCAGCCGTTGACGAAGGCGATCTCCTCGGGGCAGCCGACCTGCTGGCCCTGGCGCAGGGTCAGGGTGCGCACGAAGTTCCCGGCGTCCAGCAGGCTGCCATGGGTGCCGGTGTCGAGCCAGGCATAGCCGCGGCCCATCCGCTCGACGCTGAGCAGCCCCTCGTGCAGGTACATCTCGAGAAGCGTGGTGATCTCGAGCTCGCCCCGCTCGGACGGCTTGACCTGCCGGGCCCGGTCCGGCGCCGAGCCATCGAGGAAGTAGAGCCCGGTGACCGCATAGTTCGACGGCGGCACCGCGGGCTTCTCGATGATCTGCTCGGCCTTGCCGGTCGCGTCGAACTTCACCACGCCATAGCGTTCGGGATCCGACACGCGATAGCCGAACACCGTGCCGCCCACCTGCTTGGCGTCAGCGGCAGCCAGCAGATCGGGCAGGCCATGGCCGAAAAAGATGTTGTCGCCCAGCACCATGGCCGACGGCGCCCCGGCCAGGAAATCCTCGGCCAGCAGATAGGCCTGTGCCAGCCCGTCCGGCGAGGGCTGCACGATGTATTCGAACCGTACCCCCCACTGGCTGCCGTCGCCCAGGGTACGCTGGAACTGCTCCTGATCGACCGGGGTTGTGATCATCGCGATCTCGCGGATCCCGGCCAGCATCAGCACCGAGATCGGGAAATAGATCATCGGTTTGTCGTAGATCGGCAGCAGCTGCTTCGAGACGCCGCGGGTGATCGGATAGAGCCGCGTGCCCGAACCGCCCGCGAGAATGATGCCCTTGCGTGTGGTCATCGTGCCGGAACTCCTAGATCGTCGAGGATGTCGCGCAGGCCCGCGCGCCAGTCGGGCCGGTCGATCCCGAACACCGCCTCCGTGGTGGCGCAATCGAGCCGCGAGTTGAACGGGCGCCGCGCCGGGGTCGGATAGGCCGAAGTGGGGATGTCCACCACCTCGGGCGACAGCCCCGCCTCGGCAAAGATCGCCCGGGCGAAATCCGCCCAACTCACATCGGGGGCGCCGCTGAAGTGATAGGTGCCGGATTTCGCCGGATCGGCCGCGAGCTGCGCCGCAATCGACAGGCAGGCGTCCGCGATGGCCGCGGCCGGGGTCGGACCGCCCACCTGATCGGCGACGATGGTCAGCCGGTCGCGCTCGGCGCCCAGCCTGAGCATGGTCTTGACGAAGTTCTTGCCGTGGCTCGACACCACCCAGGACGTGCGCAGGATGCCGTGGCAGCCCTGCGCGGCACGCACCGCCTGTTCGCCCGCCAGCTTGGTGCGGCCATAGGCGCCCAGCGGCGCGACGGGCGCGTCCACCGGCCAGGGCGCGGTGCCCGACCCGTCGAACACATAGTCGGTCGAGATATGCACGAAGGGCACGCCCTTGGTCGCCGCCGCGACAGCCAGCGCGCCCGGGGTGACGGCGTTCACCATCTCGGCCACCGCCTCGTCGGTCTCGGCGGCGTCGACCGCGGTATAGGCGACCGCGTTGATCACCGCGTCGGCATCCGAGGCCTCGACGAGCGCGGCACAGGCATCGGGGTCGGTGAAATCCGCCACATCGCGGCCGCGCAGATCGATCGTCACCGGTCCGGCGCGGCACACCAGTTCCAGCGCGACCTGCCCGGTCCCGCCAAAGACCAGAACCTTCATGCGCTTGCCCCGGCGGGCGCGGGCGCCGCGGTGCCCAGCCGCTTGCCGACGCCTTCGCGGTTCTGCAGCGCCCGCCACCAGGGCTCATTGTCGAGGAACCATTGCACGGTCTTTTCCAGACCCTGCTCGACCGTCACCGAAGGCCGCCAACCCAGTTCGGTGCGGATCCTTGTGGGATCGATGGCATAGCGCAGGTCATGGCCCGGCCGGTCGGTCACGAAGGTGATCAGATCGGCATGGGGGGCGCCCTCCGGGTGCTTGACGTCGAGAATCGCACAGATCGTCCGCACCAGGTCGATGTTCTTCGCCTCGTTCTCGCCGCCGACGTTGTAGCTGCGGCCCAGCTCGCCCTTTTCCAGCACCAGCAGCAGCGCGTCGGCGTGGTCTTCCACATAAAGCCAGTCGCGCACGTTCTCGCCCTTGCCGTAGACCGGGATCGGCTCGCTGGCCAGCGCCTTCAGGATCACCACCGGGATCAGCTTCTCGGGGAAGTGGAACGGCCCGTAATTGTTCGAGCAGTTGGTCAGCACCACCGGCAGGCCATAGGTCTCGTGCCAGGCGCGGACCAGATGGTCGGAGGCCGCCTTCGACGCCGAATAGGGCGAGTTCGGCGCATAGGGCGTGTCTTCGGTGAACTTGCCGGTCTCGCCCAGGGTGCCGAACACCTCGTCGGTCGAGATGTGGTGGAAGCGGAAGCCTTCGGGCCGGCCCTGCGCTTCCCAATAGGCGCGCGCGGCATGCAGCATCTGGAAGGTCCCGTTCACATTGGTCTCGATGAAGGCGCCGGGGCTGTCGATCGACCGGTCAACATGGCTTTCGGCAGCCAGGTGCATCACCGCGTCGGGCTTGTGGGTGGCAAAGATGCGCGCCAGCGCCTCGGCATCGCGGATGTCGGCGTGTTCAAAGGCATAAAGCGGGCTCGACGCCACCGAGGCGACGTTGTCGAGGCACGCGGCATAGGTCAGCGCATCGAGGTTCACGACCGCATGGCCGCGCGACACCGCAAGGCGCACCACGGCCGAGCCGATGAACCCGGCGCCGCCGGTGACAAGAATCTTCATGGCTCAGCCCTCATAGACGAACGGAGAGACGAAATCCTTCAGGAGCGGCGCCTTGGCATCCTTGTCGGACAGGATGGCCGCTGCCGGGTCGATGCCCCAGTCGATGCCGATCTCGGGATCGTCGAATCGGACCGCGCCGTCGCAATCGGGCGCATAGAAGTCCGAGCACTTGTAGAGCAGTTCGGAGTCGGGTTCGAGCACGGCGAAGCCGTGCAGGAAGCCGACCGGAATATAAAGCTGATTGCCGGCCTCGGCCGAGAGTTCGACCCCTACCCAGCGGCCATAGGTGGGAGAGCCGCGCCGGATGTCCACGGCCACGTCCCGCACCCGGCCGGCGCCGACCCGCACCAGCTTGGCCTGGGCATGGGGCGGCGACTGGAAGTGCAGGCCGCGCACCACGCCGACCTCGCGGGACAGGGAATGGTTGTCCTGCACGAATTCCACATCGATGCCGAGCCCGGCATAGGACTTGCGGTTGTAGACTTCCGAGAAGAAGCCGCGCGCATCACCGAACCGTCTGGGCGTCAGCATCACGACGCCGGGCAGTTCCGTCTTTACGATCTCCACCATTACCCTCTTACCACAACGGGCCGCACACCCGGGTGTTCTAACCGACGTGCCCGGCGCGTCACACAGGAAAATGGACGCAGCGTCCGCGGGCCGCTGGGGCGGTATCGAGCGATGCCGTAGCGGCAGCGGCCCCATGACCCGGCACGCGCCGACCTTGGCACTGGCAATCCGCTCCGGGACGGTTAATCTGGCCGCCGGGGCAGAGGGCGAACCGTGGCAGAAGAGTCAACAAATCCGGCATCCTGGCGATCGCCCGCGGGTCTGCTGCCGCCGCTGGTCGCGTTGGCGCTGTTCGTCCTGTTCCTTCAGGCGGTGCCCGAGGTCCGGGCCGGCGGAAGTCTGCGCTTCGCCTGGCCATGGGTTCCGGGGCTCGGGGTCGAGCTGACCTTCCTGATCGACGGGCTGAGCCTGACCTTCGCGCTGCTGATCTCGGGCATCGGGGTGCTGGTGATGCTGTTCGCTGCCAGCTACATGGCCGGGCATCCCCAGCACGGGCGGTTCTCGCTCTATCTGACGCTGTTCATGCTGGCGATGCTGGGGCTGGTGCTGTCCGACGACCTGATCGGGCTGTTCGTGTTCTGGGAACTGACCACGCTCACCTCATACCTGCTGATCGGCTTCACCCATACCTCGGCTGAAAGCCGCCGGGCCGCGACCCAGGCGCTGCTGGTCACCGGGACGGGCGGGCTGGCGATGCTGGCCGGCTTCCTGGTCATCGCTTCGGTCACCGGCACGATGGAGTTGTCGGCGATCCGCGCCCAGGGCGACGTGCTGCGCGACAGCGCGCTCTATCTGCCGATCCTGGTCCTGATCCTGGCCGGGGCCTTCACCAAGTCGGCGCAGGTGCCGTTCCATTTCTGGCTGCCGAATGCCATGGCGGCCCCTACCCCGGTCAGCGCCTACCTGCATTCCGCGACCATGGTGAAGGGCGGGGTCTATCTTCTGGCGCGCTTCGCGCCGTCGCTTGCGGACACCCCGGCATGGTTCTGGACGCTGCTGATCGCCGGCGGCGTGACCACCGTCTTCGCCTCGGTCGTGGCCATCAAGCAGACCGACCTGAAGCAGACGCTGGCCTATACCACCCTGATGGCTCTTGGCGCGCTGGTGCTGTTCCTGGCCTCGTCGAATCCCTATGCGGTCACCGCGGCGATGACCTTTCTGGTGGTGCATTCGCTCTACAAGGCCGCGCTGTTCCTGGTGATCGGCTGCGTCGACCATGCCACCGGCACCCGCGACGCGCGGCGGCTGGGCGGGCTGGTCCGCACCATGCCGATCACCGCGCTGGCCGCGGCCCTGGCCGCCCTGTCGATGGCGGGCCTGCCGCCCTTCCTGGGCTTCATCGGGAAGGAACTGCTCTACAAGGGCGCGCTGGACAGCGGCGTGTCGATCATCTTCACCGGCTTCATCTTCGCCGCCTCGGCGCTGATGTTCGCGGCCGCCGGCATCGTCGCGCTGAAACCCTTCTGGGGCTCGGCCGCCAACATGCCCGACCCGCATCGCCCGCTGCACGAGGCGCCCTGGCAGATGCTGGCGGGCCCGGTGGTGCTGGGGGCGCTGGGGCTGTGGTTCGGCCTGGCGCCCGGCTGGCTGCAGGAGGCGATCGTCACCCCCGCGGTCGCGGCGGTCATCGGCCAGCCCGGCACCGCCAAGACGCTGCACCTCTGGGCCGGGGTCAACACCGCGCTGGTGCTCAGCCTGCTGACCTTTGCGGCCGGGACCGCGGTCTATCTGCGCCACTGGGCCCTGCGCGAGGCGCTGGAGGACCGCTCGAAGCGCCTGATCAGCTTCGACCGCGGCTGGGACCGGCTGCTGGATGGCGTGATCGGCTTCGCCGGTCGGGTGACGGCGATCCTCCAGCCCGGCGACCTGACCCGCTACCTGACAACGGTCTTCGTCACCATCGCCCTCGGGCTGGGGGTGGCGGCGCTGGTCCACGGCCTCGACTTCGGGCCGATCACCACGTCGGACGCCCAGATCAAGCATGTGGCGGTGTTCCTGCTGACGCTGTCGGGCACCGGGCTGGCGATCGTCACCCGCTCGCGCATCGCCGCCATCGCCGGGCTCGGCTCGGTGGGGATCGGCGTCGCGCTGGTCTTCCTGCTGTTCGGGGCGCCCGACCTCGCCATCACCCAGATGCTGGTCGAGATGCTGGTGGTGGTGCTGTTCGCCGTCGCCGCCCTGCGCCTGCCGGTGATGCCCGAGGTCGCGTTCCGGCTCCGCCCGTTCCACGCGGTGCTGTCCGGAACGATCGGCGTCCTTGTCACGCTGATCCTGCTCGCCGCCACTTCGCTGCCGCTCGACATGCGGCTGACCGAATTCTTCGAGAAGGCCAGCTATCCCGAGGCCCATGGCCGCAACGTGGTCAACGTGATCCTGGTGGACTTCCGCGCCTTCGACACCTTCGGCGAGATCTCGGTGGTCACGGTGGCGTCACTCGCCGCCTATGCCCTGCTGCGCCAGCGCCGTGACGGGAGCCGCCCATGACGCCGATGAACTCGATCATCCTGACCGCGGGGGCCAAGCTGATCGTGGCGATCCTGCTGGTCTTCTCGGTCTTCATGCTGCTCAGGGGGCACAACGCGCCCGGCGGCGGCTTCATCGGCGGGCTGATCGCCGCGAGCGGCTTCGTGATGTACACCATCGCCTGCGGCACCGTTGAGGCGCGCGCCGCGCTCCGGATCGACCCGCGGTCGCTGGCGGCCATCGGGCTGGGCATCGCGCTGCTGGCCGGTCTGTCGGCGGCGCTGTTCGGCACGCCGCTGTTCACCGGGCAATGGCTGATCCTTGGCGACAAGTCCGCGGGCGGGCTGGCGTTGTCCACCGTGCTGGTCTTCGACATCGGCGTCTATCTCGTGGTGATGGGGGCGATCCTCGCCCTTGTCTTCGCCCTGGAAGAGGAACTCTGAGCGGTGGAGATCCTGCTTCCCGTCACCGTCGGCTGCCTGGTCGCGGCCGCGATCTACCTGATGCTCAGCGGCAACCTGCTGCGGTTCCTGTTCGGGCTGACGCTGATCTCGAACGGCGCCAACCTGCTGATCTTCGCCTCGGGCCGGCTGCACGGCGGGCGCCCGCCGCTGGTGCCCGAAGGCGCCAAGGCCCCGGTGGGCGAGGTCGCGAACGCGCTGCCGCAGGCGCTGGTGCTGACCGCCATCGTGATCGGCTTCGGGCTGTTCGCCTTCTCGCTGGTCCTGGCGATGCGGGCGTGGTCGGATCTCGACACGCTGCAGACCAGCGGCATGCGGGTGGCCGAGCCGGCACGGGGCGAGCGGGAATGAGCTGGCTTCTGGCCGACCCGCTGGTCATCCCCTTCGCCACCGCGGTGCTGGCGCTGCTGCTGCGCGACAGCCCGCGCGGGCGCTGGGTCGCGGTCGGCGGCTCGGCGCTGGCGGTGCTGGCCGCGCTCCTGCTGTTCCGCGAGGTGCTGCTGCACGGCATCGTCGTCGGGCAGATGGGCAACTGGCCGGCGCCGTTCGGGATCACGCTGGTGGCCGACCTGCTGTCCGCCACCATGGTGCTCCTGACCGCCATCGCCGGACTGGCCGTCGCGATCTATGCCCTGGGCGAGGTCGGCCCCGAACTGGAACGGATGGGCTATCACGCGATCAGCCAGGTGCTGCTGGCAGGGGTCACCGGCGCCTTCCTGACCGGCGACCTGTTCAACCTCTATGTCTGGTTCGAGGTGATGCTGATCTCGTCCTTCGGCCTGCTGATCCTCGGCGGCAGCCGGGCGCAGATCGACGGGGCGGTGAAATACGTCACCCTGAACCTCATCTCCACCGTGATGTTCCTGACCGGGATCGGGCTGCTCTACGGCATCACCGGCACGCTCAACATGGCCGACCTGTCGGGCGCCGTCGCGGGCAGCCCGCAGCAGGGGCTTCTGGCGGTGGTGGCGATGTTCTTCCTGATCGCCTTCGGCATGAAGGCCGCCGCCTTCCCGCTGTTCGCCTGGCTGCCGGCGGCCTATCACACCCCGGCCTATGGCGTCTCGGCGGTGTTCGCCGGGCTGCTGAGCAAGGTCGGGGTCTATTCGCTTTATCGCACGTTCACGCTGATCTTCCCGCTGGACACGGTGCAGCCGATCCTGGTCTGGGTCGCCGCGCTGACCATGATCACCGGCGTCCTGGGCGCGCTGGCGCAGACCGAGATCCGGCGCATCCTGTCGTTCCAGATCGTCTCGTCGATCGGATTCCTGTTGCTGGGCCTCGCCTTGGCGACCCCGGCCGCGATCGCCGGCGCGATGTTCTACCTGATCCACAACATCCCGGTGAAGGTCACGCTGTTCCTGGCCGCCGGCAGCGCCGCGCGCCTGACCGGCAGCGCCGAGACCCGGCAGATGGGCGGGCTTTACCGTTCGGCGCCGTTGCTGTCGGTGCTGTTCGCGATCCCGGCGCTGTCGCTGGCCGGCTTCCCGCCGCTGTCGGGGTTCTGGGCCAAGATCCTGCTGGTCAAGGCCAGCCTCGACGCCGGCGCCCCGTGGCTGGCGGCAGTGGCGCTGGCGGTGGGGCTGCTGACGCTCTGGTCGATGGCGACGCTGTGGTCCGAAGGCTTCTGGAAGGCCCATCCCGACGGCCTGAACCCCACGCTGGCCGGTCTGGGGCCAGCCCGGCTGCCGACGCTGGTGCCCCTGGTGGCGCTGGCCGCGATCACGCTGGCGATCGGGCTTGACCCGCAGCCGGTGATCGGCCTCGCCGACCGGATCGCCGGCCAGCTTCTGGACCCCGCGCCCTATGTGGCCGCCGTGCTGAAAGGCCAGCCATGAACCTGTTCTCGGTCAATCTGCTGCTGGCGGTGGTCTGGACCGCGCTGACCGACAGCTTCACGGTCGGCGGCTTCCTGTCCGGCTATGTGATCGGTCTGGGGGCGCTGTGGCTGACCCGGCCGCTCTATGGCGAGGCCGGCACCTACTTCGTCCGCACGCTGCGCATCGTGCAACTGGCGCTGTATTTCGTCTATGATCTGGTGATGTCAAGCTTCCGGGTGGCGTGGGACGTGCTCACGCCGCGGGACCTGTCCAGCCCGAGGATCCTCGCCATGCCGCTGAAGGCGGACAGCGATCTCGAGATCCTGCTGGTCACAAACCTGATCTCGCTCGCGCCGGGGACGCTCAGCCTCGACGTCTCGCCCGACCGCAGCACGCTTTATCGCTGCTGCTGGGCTTCGTGCGGCTGGCGCGGGGCCCGTCGTTTTCCGACCGGGTGGTGGCGCTCGACATGATGTCGACCTCGGTGGTGGCGTTCTGCGCGCTGGACGCGATCGAGACCGGCACCCCGGCTTATCTGGACGTGGCGGTGGTGCTGGCGCTGATCAACTTCCTGTCCACCCTGGCGCTGGCGCGCTTTGCGGAACGGCGGCTGGACGAACAGCGCGACCAGCCCGCCCTGCCGGTCGAGACGCTGAGCGAACTGGCCGAAACGCCCCGCACCAAGCCGCAGGAGCGCCGGCCATGATTCCGATCCTTGCCGGACTCTTTGTGCTCGCCGGCGCCGCCTTCGTGCTGATCGCCGCGCTTGGCGTCTACCGGCTGCCCGACGTGCTGAACCGGATGCATGCCTCGACCAAGGCGGGCACGCTGGGCGCCTCGCTGGCGCTGATCGCGGTGGCGCTGCATTTCGATTCCACCGCGATCACCGCCAAGGTGATCGCCACGATCCTGTTCCTGATGCTGACCGCACCGATTGCCGCGCACATGATCGGCCGCGCCACGGTACAGCTGCGCGCTTTCCGCGCGCGCGAGCGGACTCAGCCGCCGCGGTAATCGTCGTAGAGCCGCTGGATGAACCGCCCCGCCGGGCGGTCGCGCAGCGGACCGATCACCGCCTGCATCTCGGGCGGGCAGGCCTCGAAGGCCGGCAGGTGGCCGCCATAGCCCCGCGCCAGCACCATCGGCGCGCCCGAGGTGGCGAAGGCCAGATCCGCCAGGGTCAGCCGTCCGCCGCAGAGAAAGCGCCGCCCGTCGGCCAGCCTTGCGTCGATCTCGTCCCAGCCGGTCTGGATCCGCGCCAGCGCCTTCGCCGCGTCCTCGGGGCCAAGGCCCAGCTTGCGCACCATGATCCGCCGGACGGCGGGATAGAGCAGGGTCAGCGCCAGCACCTCGCCCCGGCCAACGCCTGTGGTGAAGCTGGGCCAGACCAGCCGCCGGTGCTGCAGGAAATGATAGTAGGCCCAGTGCACCGTGCCCTCGCCCATGTCCCAGCGCATCCGGTGCTGCAGGTCCATCACCTCGGCATGGAGCGCCGGTTCGGTGCCCGGGTCGGGGACCAGCCGCCGGTCCGCCGGCGCCTCGGGGTCCAGCCGGGCGACGATGCGTTCGACCGTGGCGATCTTCTCGTCCCCGCGCAGCAGCAGCGGGAATTCCGGCTTCGCCATGCCGCGCCGCCGGATTGCGCGGATGTGGAAGACGGGCGCGTGGGGTTCCTCGACGAAAGGCACGCCCCAATGGGCCAGCATCCAGCGGGTCATGTCGACATCGGTCGAGGGCAGCAGAGTGACCAGAAGTGTCGGATCCACCATCCGGTCAGTCGAAGGTCACGGTGAAGTGCTGCGGGAAGGGCGTGCCGCCGGTGTCGATCCGCCCGGCCGCGCCCTCGGCCCGGCGCAGGTTCGGCCGCGTCAGCAGCGGTTTCAGGATCGCCGGGATCACCGCCGCGTTGATCGCGGCGCCGAAGCAGGTATGGGTGCCCTGCCCCCAGATGATGTGGTCCTCGAATTGCCGATGGGTGCGGAAGGCGCCGGGGGTCTCGATGCCGTGATGGTCGAACATCGCCGACAGGGTCGCCGCGAACACCATCTGGCCCTTCTTCACCCGGACCTCGCGCAGGGTCGACCGGGCGATCACCGTGTCCCTTGTGGCCCGGCGATAGATCACCGGATTATGCGGGTTGAAGCGCAGCGCCTCCCAGATGAAGCGGGCAAGGCGGGTGTCGTCGCCCGACCGCGCCGCCGCCTGGGCGGCCGCCAGCGCCTCAGGCCGGCGAAAAAGCTCGTCCAGCGCCAGACAGCTTGCCTTCGAAATCGTCGGGATCGCGCCGATCAGCAGCCCCAGCAGGTTGTTGCGGATGCCAAGGTCGCTCATCCCCGGCGTTCCCGCCGCCTGCAGCGCGAGGCAGCGGTCGAGCAGGTCGGGCGCATCGCCGGACGCGGCCTTGCGCGCCGCGATCGCCGCATCGAGCCAGGCGCGCATCGCCGCCGCATCGGCCAGCGCCTTCGTCTCGAGCGCCGGGTCGGCGCCCAGATCGCCGAACAGGTACCAGAACATGGTCGTGGTCCAGTCCTGCATCGTCGCGCTGTCGGGACCGCCAACGCCGAAATAGATCGCGGTCATGTCCCAGGGTACCTGCAGCGTGAGCTGCCGTGGCAGGTCGAGCCGGCCGCCGGCCCGCGCCACGATCCCGGTCGCCAGCTCGGTTGCCCGCGGCAGGACGATCCCGGCCACATCGGTATGCCGCGCCGCCAGCCGCATCGCCGAGACGTCGCGGGTGTAGTCCCAGCCCGGCTGCATCCCGAGGAAGAAGTTCTCGCCATCGGTCAGCCGGCGCATCCGCGGTTCGTAGACCACCTCGAAATCCGCGTCGCGGGACAGCACGTCCAGCACGTCGGCGCGGCGGGTCACGATCACCGTGCCGGTGTTCGGATAGGCCTTCACCAGCACCCGGTCGAGCGCGAGGTTCGGCTTCGCCGCCCTGAGCACCGCCAGAACCTGCCGCTGCCGTTGGGGATCGCCCAGCAAGGCCCCGGCATTGCCCTTCAGCCCGCCGGGCGCCCGCGATGCCGCGAACCCGGCCCGGGCCAGACTGCCGCCCGAGCCGACCGCCTCGGCCCAGGCGGCGAAGCTGCGGGACAGGGTCGTGAGGAGGTTGACCGCGGTGGACATCATCGCCCCTCAGGTCGGATCGACGATGCCGAGCGCCATCATCTGCAGCGCGGTCAGCGAGGGCAAGAAGAAGTACTCGCCGCCGCGGCATTCCACGAAGGTCTTCAGCCCGCTCATGAAATAGGGCGGCCGGCCGGTCGCGGGATCGCCCGGGATGGTATAGCGGCTGTGCGCCTCGTGGTTGCCCACCAGCGGGCAGGTGTTGTTGCCCTGATTGAAGTCCAGCCCGTACTGGATCCACTGCTGCTGCACGAACTCGAACTGGCGGAAGATGCTGGCACCCACGGTCATCATCACCACGCCCTGTTCCGTGTCGTCGCGCCGTTCGGTGGGGACGGTCGGACCATAGGGCAGCCCGCGCCGGATCACCCGGCGGCGCTTGTTCAGCTGGTCGGTCGCCTTCGGGTTCGCCCCCGTGGCCGCGTTCAGCGGGTCGAGATAGTCGCGGGTGTTCACCCGGCGCAGATGCGCGCCGCCGGGGCACTTGACCCCGTCCATGTCGTCGGCAAAGCGGAAGTTCGACGCGGGCGTCGACTTCAGATAGTCCCGCTGCGCGATCAGGGCCTTCAGCGGATCAGGGTCATCCATGCCGGTGTCGGCCCGCACCTTGAGCCACTCCGCATGGGTCGGTGCCAGCGACATCGGCACCCCGTCGGACCAGCGCCCGACCATCTTCGCCTTCAGGGTCTCGACCGCCTCGGCTTCCGCAATGCCCATCACCTGTGCGAAGCGCTTCGCCTCGTCCGCGATCACCGCGTCGAAGGTCGCCACGTTCTCGTGCAGCTTGCGATAGGTCATGAAGCTGCCGTTCCGGCTGAAGCTCGGCGGCTGCGGCACCGGGGGCAGTTCCTGGCTTTCGTCGGGATAGCCGAGGATGAACTCGCCCGCCGCCAGCGGCTGCCAGCCCTTGTCCGCCTGCATCCACTTGCCCCGCCCGATCACCGCCTGTCGTTCCGCCTCGGGGTCGGTGTACTGGCCTTCGAAGACCGGGTCGCCGATGCCGTCGGTCAGGCCGAAATGCTCGCGCGGGGTGGGAACGCGCAGGCCGCCGATCTGGGTGAACACCGCCGACGCGCTCTGGTATTCCTCGGTCCCCGAGGGGCCGTTGGTGGCCAGGATGCGGACCTTCTGGTCCAGCCGCGCGCAGATCTGGCGCAGCCATTCGGTCCGCTCCTCGAGCGCGGGGTCGGGCTGGTCGCTGCCCTCGGCCGCCGCCTGGGCGTTCAGGCCGATCCAGATGTGGACGTCGGTGCCGTCCTTGCCCATCCGGTTCTGCTGCCAGATCGGGTCCCAGTGCCGACACCAGGCGCCGGATTCGGATTCAGTCTTGGTCGGGTCGCGGTCGCCCAGAATGAAGGCCCGCGCCTTCATGCCGTCGACGAAGGCCTCGGGCATGGACTGCAGCGTCCGGGTCGGCAGGCCCAGCATGTAGAGCCCGAAGAAGCTGAAGCCGATGTTCACGGTGACCTTCGGCTTGGCATCGCCCCAGTCGGCGGCGGTGGTGACCAGCGGACGGACCTGATCGACGAAGTCGCGTCCCGCTTCGGTTTCGGCGATCTGCAGGAACAGGTAGCGCGCGAAGGGGAACGAGTATCGGCCATAGGCCCGGGTCACGTGGCCCTGGATGTCGTCAAGGTTCAGGATCCGCCGCGCCACCTTCTCGGCCGGTGCGCGTTTTGCCGTGATCGTGCCGGTCATGCCACCATCCCCCCGTCGGCCTTGCTGGAAATCACCCCGGGCGCCTGGGTCGGCGCCATCAGGTCGCCGGGTCGGTGCCGGGCCAGGAAATCGCCGAAGGCGCGATGCAGATCCTCGGCCCCCGATCCCTGTTGCGCGATCACGAAATCGGCGAAGTTCTGCTGCAGGTACAGAGACTTGAGCACCGTCGGCAGGTTGCCGTGGCGATCCGGCGGCAACGGCCTGGCACCGCAGGCCATCACATAGCGGTAGATGCCGTAGATCGCGGCGGCGGTCAGCAGCAGCCCCGGCACCAAGGCCATCCCGCCCCACCAGCCCACCAGCCAGCCCAGCAGCGTCACCGCCAGCGGCGCCGCGGCGATGGCGATGAAGCCCTTGGTCGGCAGGCTGGGCAGGTCGGGGGCCGAGATCCAGTAGTCGTGGAACGGCATCGTCGTGTCGATCTGGCAGCGCGCCATGTAGCGGGCGAAGCTGTCGGCGTCGGTGACCGCCTCGAAGCCGACGCAGTTGTCGTAGATCGAGCGCAGCTCGGGCTCCATCGTCGTCCAGAGCCGGCGCAGATAGGCATTGCGGACCCGCCCCTGCCGGGCCGCGTCCAGCGTGACCGGCAGCGGATCGCCCTCGTCCATCACCGCGTCGACGTCGGCGGCGAACAGCAGGTAGGCGTTGGTGAGCTTGTCCACCGGCTGGGGGAAGATCGGATCCTCGCCGGCGATCGAGGTGGCGATGGCGTCCTTCGGGTTGCGGCCGTTGAACACCACGTCGTCCAGCACCACGAAGCGGCACAGATGGGTCTGGCGGTTCCGGGCGAAGGGGCTGTTCTCGCCGATCCGCTGGGTCGCGGGGGACTGCAGCGCGGTGGGCAGCAGCGCGAGAAGGATGCGCAACCGCTGCTCGTAGGACACCGGGGTGCCGGTCAGGTCCTTGGCCGACCCCAGCCGGATCGGGGACAGGAAGGTCAGGAACAGGGTTCCCGCATCGAAGGTCGGCATCGCTTACTCCTCGCTGCGGCGTTCGCGGCCGTGAAGCTCGGCCAGCTGGCGGACTTCCCTCCGCCGGTTCAGGTCCGCCCGTTCGGTGTCGAGGCTGGCCACCGGGCCGAAGCCCGGATCGCCGAGGCAGTTCTGCACCTCGAGCAGCCGGGCGCGGAAGGTCGCGGCGAACGCCTCGGGCGACTGGCGGCCATGCGCCTCGGCCAGGGCCTCGATCGCGCGATAGACCCTGAGCGCGGCCTTGACGTCCCGCTGCGCCGCCCCGGGGGTGGCGTTGTAGTAATAGTCGGTCGGGATCTGGTTGTAGGTGATGTAATTCTTGAATTCGGTCACCGGGATCGACTGCGGATACTTCGTCGCGGTATACCAGAACAGGTTCAGCCCGTTCGGGATGCCGTCCGAGAAGGCGTCGATATACTGGTCCCAGGTGCCGTTGAAGTTCGAGCAGAACAGCATGTAGTCGTTCTGCAGCGTCTGCTTGCCCTGCCCCAGGTCGGGCCACTGGTCGCGCCGGATGATCACCCAGCGCGCGAAATGGATCAGCGACAGCCCCAGAAGCCCGCCCAGAGTCGACGGCAGCCCGCGCGAGACCATGAAGAGAAGCCGGTTGATCCAGGTCAGGTAGGGTTTCGACGGCGTCACGACATTCATCGCATACGCCTTGCCGGCGATGTTCGACATCTTCCGTCCTCCCGCGGCCGGGCCATTCTGCCCTTGCGGTAATCATACGCGCGCCTTGCGGCCTGTCTAAGCAATTCGCACCCCGGACCGGGGAAGGCACGGAATGCATCACCCCCGCCGGCGCTTACGCTTTCTCAATGCCGAGGCGCCATCACAGGGCATGGCGGCAAGAATTGCGGCGGGGTCGGGAATGCGGACGCACACAAGGCGCGGGACGGGGCTGGGGCTGGCATTGGCCGTCCTGATGCTGGCGGCGGCCCCGCCGGCGCGGGCCTTCGCCCCGGCAGCGAAGGACGCGCCGTCGCTCTGCCTTGCGGCGGCCCAGAAGGCCTCGCGGGCCACGGGCGTGCCGCTCGAAGTGCTGATGGCGATCTCGCTGACGGAATCGGGGCGCAAGGCCGAAGGCCGCTTCGCGCCCTGGCCCTGGACCCTGAACATCGCCGGCAAGGGCTTCTTCCTGCCGGACCGGCAGGCGGCGCTGGACCTGGCGCGGCGGACGCTGGACGGCGGCCAGACTAGCTTCGACCTCGGCTGCTTCCAGGTCAATTACCGCTGGCACGGCGCCGCCTTCGACGCGATGGAAGACATGCTCGACCCCGACCAGAACGCGCTCTACGCCGCGCAGTTCCTGGCCGGACTCTATGCCGAAAGCGGCGACTGGACGGTCGCGGCGGGGCATTATCATTCCCGCACCCCCGAACACGCCGCCCGCTACCGCCAGATCTTCAACCGCCACTTCGCGGCGCTCGGCGGCGATGCGCTGGCCGTGCTGGCCGCCGCCGACCCCGGCGCTGCGGCAGAGCTGGCGCCGGACGGGCAGCGGGTCCGGGTGAACCAGTTCCCGCTGCTGCAGGCCGGCGCCCCACCCCTGGCCATGGGCTCGCTGGTGCCGGTGCAGCCCGGACGGGGCGGCCTGTTCGCCGGCTCGGCCCGCAGCCTGTGGGGGGGATGATGCCCAAACTCAACGCCCAGACCCTGTTCCAGCCCACCATCCTGATGGCGCTCGCGCTGATGGCGATCATCGTGATGATGATCCTGCCGCTGCCGTCCTGGGTGCTGGACATCGGGCTGGCCGCCTCCTTCGCGCTGGCGATCCTGATCTTTACCGTGACTCTGTTCATCGAGCGGCCGCTCGACTTCTCGTCCTTCCCGACGATCCTGCTCGCCTCGCTGATGCTGCGGCTGTCGCTGAACGTCGCCTCGACCAAGCTGATCATCGGCCAGGGCCATACCGGCACCCATGCGGCGGGCGGGGTGATCCACGGCTTCGCCCAGTTCGTGATGGGCGGCAGTCTGTACCTGGGCCTGGTGATCTTCTGCGTGCTGCTGATCGTCAACTTCATGGTGATCACAAAGGGCGCCGCGCGGATGGCCGAGGTCAGCGCGCGCTTCGCCCTCGACGCGATGCCGGGCAAGCAGCTGGCCATCGACAGCGACGTGGCGGCGGGCGCCATCACCCACGAGGAAGCCAAGCGCCGCCGCACCATGGAACAGGCCGAGACCACCTTCTTCGGCTCGCTCGACGGCGCCTCGAAATTCGTCAAGGGCGACGCGGTCGCCGGGCTGCTGATCACGCTGCTGAACCTGGTCTTCGGCATCATCATGGGGGTCGCCGTCCACCACATGCCCTTCGCGGACGCGGCCGAGACCTATTCGGTGCTGACCGTGGGTGACGGCCTGGTGACGCAGATCCCTGCCGTGATCATCTCGATCGCCTCGGCGCTGCTGCTGGCGCGGGGCGGCGCCACCGGCACCACCGACGTGGCGATCTTCAGCCAGCTCGGCCGCTATCCGGCGGCGCTGGCCACGGTGGCGTTGCTGCTCGGGCTGTTCGGGCTGATGCCGGGGCTGCCCTTCGTGCCCTTCATCACCGGGGCGGCGATCCTCGGCGCGGCCGGCTGGTGGGCGATGCGGCTGCAACGGGCCGAGGCCGCGCGGATCGACCGCGCCGCCCTGGCCGCAGCGGCGGGGCCGGCGCCGAAGAAGTCCATGGGCGACATGCTCGACATCGACGATGTCCATGTGGAGTTCGCCCCCGACCTGGTCGACATGGTGCTCGACCCGGCGACCGGGCTTGACGCCCGGATCACCAGCATGCGCACCCATGTGGCCGAGGCCTTCGGCCTGATCCTTCCCGAGATCCGGCTGACCGACAACGGCGCCCTGCCCGCAGGGACCTACGTGATCCGCATTCAGGGCGCCGAACGGGTCCGCGACCGGCTGCGCAAGGACCGGGTGCTCGCCCTTCTGCCCGAGGGGGTGGAGCCGCCCGCCGAAGGACTCGACGTGCGCGAGCCGGTCTATGGCGCCCCGGCGCGCTGGGTCGACCCGCGCCACGAGGAAGCCTTCTCGCTGGCCGGCGCGACGGTGGTGACGCCGTCGGAGGTGCTGGCGACCCATCTTCTGGAGGTGGTGAAGGCGAACCTCGGCAAGCTGATGACCCTGAAGGCGCTGCGCCGGCTGCTCGACGAGATGACCCGGCTCTCTGACCCGGCGCGGGGCGAGGCCAACAAGCGCCTGATCGACGAGATGGTCCCCGACAAGGTGCCGCAGGACGTGCTGCTGGCGGTGCTGCGCCTCCTGCTGGACGAGCGGGTGTCGATCCGCAACCTGCCCCTGATCCTCGAGGCGATCGCCGAGGTGCGCAGCTTCCACGCCGCGCCGGAAACGGTGTGCGAGCATGTCCGCCAGCGGCTCGGGTTCCAGATCGTCGCCGGGCTTCGCCGCGCCGACGGGACGCTGCCCTTGATCCAGCTTGCCCCGGAATGGGAAAAGCGGTTCCAGGCCCATACCCTGGAGCACGACCGCGGCCTGCCCGACGTCGCCCTGCCGCCCGAGGACTTCAACCGCCTCGCCGGCGCGATCGCCGAACGCTATGCCCGGATCGCCGCGCAGGCCGACAACCCGGCGCTGGTCACCTCGACCCGGCGGCGGCGGTTCCTCAGGACTGTGGTGGCGACGCGGGGGCTGCAGCTGCCGGTGCTGTCCTTCGAGGAGATCGGTCTCGACGCCAAGCCCGCGGTTCTGGCCGTGGTGGCGGCGTGACCGGCACGGCGGCGGCGCTTCTCGACCTGCTCGGCGGCTGGGCCTGGCTCGGCTGGGTGGTGTTCCTGCGCACCGGGGCGGCGATGGCGCTGCTGCCGGCCTTCGGGTCGCAGAACGTGCCGGTGCGGATCCGGCTGGCGCTCGGCCTCGCCTTCGCCGCGGTGATCGCGCCCGCGATCCGCGACCAGACCGACCTGCTGCCGCCTGACTGGGCCGCCGTCCTGCGCTACAGCGCGACCGAGACCCTGGCCGGGCTGATGCTGGGCTTCTCGGCGCGGATGCTGGTCTGGCTGCTGCAGGTCGCGGGCGCGCTGGCGGCGCAGGCGACCTCGCTGGCGCAGATCCTCGGGCCCGACGCGATCGACCCGCAACCGGCGGTCGCGCAGGTCCTGCTGGTGGCCGGGCTGGCGCTGGCCGCTGCGGCGGGACTTCATGTGCGGGTGGCCGAGGCCTTCATCCGCTCCTACGAGACCTTCCCGCCGGGCACGGTCCCGGTGGCGGCTGACCTGTCGTCCTGGGCGGTGGCGCGGGTGGCGGCGATGTTCGGCAGCGCCTTCGCCTTTGCCGCACCCTTCCTGATCGCTTCGGTGATCTACAACCTCGCGCTTGGCATCATCAACCGCGCCATGCCGCAGCTGATGGTCGCCATGGTCGGGGCGCCTGCGATCACTGGCGGGGCGCTGGTGCTGCTGTTCATGGCCGCACCGGTGATCCTGCCGCTCTGGCTTGGCCTTCTCGAGGCGCGGCTGGCCGATCCGTTCGGGGTCGGCCCGTGACGGGCGCACCATGAGCGGGGGCGAGGACAGCGCCGACAAACCCTATGACCCGACGCCGCGGCGGCTGGAGGAGGCGCGCAAGCGCGGCGAGATCCCGCGCTCGGCCGATCTGGTCGCCGCTGCGTCCTATGCCGGGCTGCTGGCCGCGGCGGCGATGCTGGGGACGGCCTCGATCGCCACGCTCGGCACCGCGCTGACGGTGCTGCTGGACCAGCCCGACCGGCTTGCCCCGGTGATGCTGGGCGAGGGCCGGGCGGCCCTGACCGGCGGCCTGCTTGCCAAGGTGGGCGCGGCGGTCGCCCCGTGGTTCGCGCTGCCCGCGCTGCTGGCCGTTGTCGCGGGCGCCGCACAGGGCGGCCTGACCATGACGGGATCGAAGCTTGTCCCGAAGCTCAGCCGCATCTCGCCCATCGCCAATGCCAAGAACAAATTCGGCCGCGC
Source organism: Meridianimarinicoccus sp. (assembly GCA_044221805.1). Taxonomy (GTDB): domain Bacteria; phylum Pseudomonadota; class Alphaproteobacteria; order Rhodobacterales; family Rhodobacteraceae; genus Meridianimarinicoccus. Next base: position 66,770 of record JBGAOK010000002.1, on the reverse strand, counting down.
CGGACTGTTCGAGTTCGCGAAAAGCTTCGCCAAGCTGCTGCTCTACAGCCTGGTGCTGGGCGATTTCCTCGCTCGCCGTCTGGGGCAGATGCTGGGCTCTGCCTATCTGCCGCCGGCCGCGGCCGCGGCGCAGATGGCACAGTTGGCCGTCGACTTCATGGGGCGGGTGCTGGCCATTGCCGTGGTGCTGGGGGCGGTCGACTACCTGTGGCAGCGGGCCGAGCACCTGCGCCGTCTGCGCATGTCGCACACCGAGATGATGGACGAGCTGAAGCAGTCCGAGGGCGACCCGCATTTCAAGCACAAGCGGCGCCAGCGCGGCTATGACATCGCCACCAACCGGATGATGGCGGAAGTGCCCAAGGCGGATGTGGTGGTGGTGAACCCGACCCATTACGCGGTGGCACTGAAATGGTCGCGCGCGCGCGGGACCGCGCCGGTTTGCGTCGCCAAGGGGGTGGACGAGGTCGCCGCCCGGATCCGCGAGGCGGCGGCGCTGGCCGGGGTGCCGGTGCACCGGGACCCGCCCACCGCCCGGGCGCTGCATGCCACGGTCGAGGTCGGGCGGGAGATCACCCGCGAGCATTACAAGGCGGTGGCGGCGGCGATCCGCTTCGCCGACCGGATGCGCACGAAGCGCAAGCGGCAGGGCTGAGATGGACCCGCGCCTGCCCCGGCTGGCCCTGCTTGCGGATCTGGTGGAAGGCCGCGAGACCGCGCGGCTTGCCCGGGTGGTGGCCGAGGCCCGCGGGATCGAGGCGCAGATCGAGGCCCTGCGCGGCAACGTGGCGCCCGCTGCGCCCGAGGGCTTCACTCTCGGCGGCCACGATGCCCTGTGGGATCGTTGGCGGATGGGCGAGATCGCCCGGCTGAACCGCGCCCTGGCCGACCTGCGGCTGCAGCTCGACGAAGCGCGACGGGCCGCGGCTTTGGCCACGGCCCGGTCCCAGGTCCTGTCCCGGCTGGCCGGGCGCAACCGGTCCTGACAGCGGCAGACGCCGCAGGGTGTCAGATCTCCTGCTTGACCAGATCGACGATCAGCACCTGCTTCACCGCCGGGCCGACCGAGGTGACCGCGGATTCCAGCAACGCGTCGCGCAGGTCGTCGAGGCCGGCGCTGTTGAGGAAGTTCCCGTCGAAGCCGCCCGCATTCGCATGGTCGAACAGCACCCTGAGGAAGGCATCGCGGAGCTTGGGCTCGATCGCATAGACCGCATCCTGGCTGCCCTGCGGCACCTCGAGGCTCAGGGTCAAGATCACCGTCGCGCGCACCCGGTCGGGACCCATCAGCGGCACCACGAACTGGTTGGCGAGCTTGACATAGGCCGGCAGGGACTCGGGGTCGGGAAGCTCGGCTGTGGCGGTGTGGCCGTCGGCCGGCACGCAATCCGGGCTGGCGGCGCCGTGGTCCGCGGCAGCGCCCTCGGCGGCGCTCTCGCTGCCATGGGCATCGGCGGCGCCGGCGGCCTCGGGCGCGGGACGCAGGGCGAAGCCTGCCCCGATGCCGGCGCCCAGCCCGGCCAGCGCGATCAGGACGGGAAGCAGCTTGCCCATCGTCCGGCCTCAGAACGGCAGCAGGATGTCGGTGACCTGCTGACCCCAGCGCGGCTGCTGATAGTCGCTGATCTGGCCGCGTCCGCCATAAGAGATCCGGGCCTGGGCGATCTTGTCATAGGTGATCTCGTTGTCGCGCGAGATGTCTTCGGGGCGGACAAAGCCCGAGACCAGCAATTCGCGCAGTTCGAAGTTCACCCGGACCTCCTGGCTGCCCTCGATGCGGATCACGCCGCCGGGCATCACGTCGGTCACCGTGGCCGCGATGCGCAGCGTCAGCTTCTCCTTGCGGCGCACCGAGCCGTCGCCCTCGCTCTCGCTCGACGAGTTCAGCTCGACGGCGTCGGCCATGCTGGCGCCGGGGGGCATGATCTGGTCGATCTGCTGCGGCAGGCCGAGCAGGTCGGGCAGTTCCATCCGCTCGTCCGCGCTGCGCGAGCGCGAGGTGGAGTTCGAGATCTCGGCCTTCTCGTCGATCTCGATCACCACCGTCAGGATGTCGCCCCGGTCGCTGGCCCGCGGATCGCCCAACAGCGAGTTGCTCGATGCGCTCCAGAGCGAGGCCTGATCCACCAGGCGCTGCTTCTCGAGGGTCTCGGGCAGGCCGGTCGTGGCCATCGCCAGATCGGCGCGGCTGCTGTCCGTCGGGCTGAAGCTCGGCGGCTTGCCCAGATGGTCGAGCCGGCCACAGCCCGCAAGCGCGAGCGCGACGGCGGTGGCACCGAAAAGGAAACGCATCGGAAACTCCTGCACCTAGTTCGAGGACGGGGCGACGTTGACGGTGCCGTCGACCATGACGACGCCAGTGACCGTGCTGCGCGAGCCGAGGTTCATCACCCGGATCCGCTCGCCCGGCCCGGCCCGGTCGAGCGCCCGGGCCTCGGTGGCGATGGTCAGCCCGCCATGGCTGTAGTTCAGCGTGACCACCTGGTTGCGCTCGATCAGGGCCGGGGTGGCCAGATCGGCGGCCCGCACCGGCCTTCCGGCATAGATGTTCACCCGGACCTCCTTGCCCACGGCCTCCGCAAGGTCCGCCAGCGCGCCCGGCATGTCCGCGTCGCGCAGCGTGACGTCGCCGGCGGCGATCACCGTCTGGCTGCGGATCAGCCGGGCAGCGACGACGGAGTCCGCCGGCGCGGCCGGAGCGAACAGCGCCAGAAGCGCGAGAAGGGACGGGACCAGGGCAAGGCGGCGCATGGCTCAGCGGATCTGCGAGTTGGTGGCCATCATCTGGTCGGCGGCGGTGATCACCTTGGCATTCAGCTCGTAGGCGCGCTGCGCCTCGATCAGGTCGGTCACCTCGCGCACGGCATCGACCGAGCTGTCCTCCAGATAGCCCTGCCGCAGGGTGCCCAGCCCCTCGGTCCCCGGGTCGGCGACGATGGGCGCGCCCGAGGCCTCGGTCTGGCGGAACAGGTTGTTGCCCATCGCCTCGAGCCCGCGGTCATTGGCGAACATCGCGAGGGTGAACTGGCCCAGCAGCTCCGCCTCGGGCCGGTCGGCGAAATAGGCGTAGACCTCGCCGTCGCCATTGATCGACAGGCTGGTGGCGTCCTCGGGTATGGTGATGTCGGGCACCAGCGCATAGCCGTCCGAGGTGACGATCTGGCCTTCCGCCGAGCGCTTCAGGCCGCCGTCCCGGGTGAAGGCGGATTCGCCGCTGGGCAGCGTCACCTCGAGATAGCCGCGGCCCTCGATGGCCAGGTCGAGATCGCCGCCGGTCTGGGTCAGCGACCCCTGGGCAAAGTTCACCGAGACCGCCACCGGCTTCACCCCAAGGCCCAGCTGCACCCCGGTCGGCACCACGGTCCCATCCGAGGCGTTGATCGACCCGGGCTTCTGGAGCTGCTGGTAGTGCAGGTCCGCGAACTCTGCCCGCCGCGTGTTGTAGGCGGTGGTGCTCATGTTGGCGAGGTTGTTCGAGATGACCTCGACCCGCATCTGCTGGGCGGTCATCCCGGTGGCAGCGATCTTGAGCGCACGCATGGGGCTTCCTTACTGTCCGAGGGTCTTGATGATGTTGCGCATCCGGTCGTCCTCGCCGTCGATCAGGGCCTTGCCGCTTTCATAGGCGCGCTGGACCTCGATCATGCGCGAGACCTCGAGCACCGGATCGACGTTCGATGCCTCGATGAAGCCCTGGGCGATGGTCGCGGCATCGGCGGGGCGGGTATCGCCCTCGAAGGCGAAGCGCACGTCGCCGCTCCGGGTCATGGCGTTCGGCTCGGCGGGCAGGACGATGCCGATCTGACCCAGGGGGGCGCCGTCGACGCTGATCGTGCCGTCGGGCGAGACATGGACGCTTTGCGCGTCGGGCGGCACGAAGATCGGCGCCCCGCCCTGGTCCAGCAGACGGGCGCCGTCCGCCGTCGCCAGCAGTCCCTCCGCGCCCGGGAAGAAGCGGCCGGCCCGGGACAGCCGGTTGCCGTCGGGGGTTTCAAGCAGGAAATAGCCCTCGCCTTCGATCGCGAGGTCGAACTGGCCGCCGGTCTGGGTCAGCTGGCCCTGGCTGCGGTCGACCATCCTTGCATGGGCCGTGGCCATCGACAGCGAGGTGTCCGCCTCCTCCATCCGCTCGACATATTCCGAGAAGATGATCCCTTCCTTCTGGAAGCCGTCGGTCGAGGCGTTGGCGATGTTGTTGGCGAGGATCTGCATTTCCTGCTGCAGGCCGCTCTGGCGGGTGATGGTGGCATATGTCGCGTTGTCCAACTCAGCCTCCGGCAATCTGGGGGATGACGGTTTCGGTGAAGAACCCGGTGAGGGTGCGGGTCATGAAATCCATCGAGACCCAGAACACGATCAGGATGGCGATCAGCTTCGGCACGAAGGTCAGCGTCATCTCCTGGATCGAGGTCAGCGCCTGGAACAGGCCGACCGCGATCCCGGCCAGAAGCGCCACCGTCAGGATCGGGACCGAGATCGCCACGGCGATCCACAGCGCCTGACGCAGGGTGTCGAAGATCATCGCCTCGGTCATGGCTCAGACCGGCATCCTGAGGATTTCCTGATAGGCCTCGACGACCTTGTCGCGCACGGTGACCGCCGCCTCGACGGCGAGCTGGGTCTGGGCCAGCGCCTCGACCAGCGCATGGGGATCGGCGCCCTTGACCAGCGTGTCCTGCGCGGTCACCTCGGTCGAGGCCAGCGTCGCGGCGAAGTCGCCGGCCAGGTCGCCGGCCAGCGCGGCGGCGCCGCCGGTCTCGGGCTGGGGATGGGTCGCGGGGCGGGCCCTGGCATAGCTCTGGACCGCGAGGGTCGATTTCATGTCCATTCTGGACCTCCGTGTACGGTTTGGCCGGCCTAGCGGCGCAACAGGTCGAACAGCGCCGACGTCATCTTCCGGGCCTGGTCGAACATCTTCAGGTTGGCTTCGTAGCTGCGCTGCGCCTCGCGCGAATCAGCGATCTCGAGGATCGCGTTGACGTTCGAGCCGCTGTAATGGCCGCTTTCGTCGGCCAGCGGGTGCGACGGGTCGTAGACCAGCGGCAGGTCGCTGCGGTCGAGTTGCACCGGGCCGGTCTCAACCGTGCCTTGCTCGCCCTCGGCCATGAAGGGAACGGTCTTCCGGCGATAGCCGGGCGTGTCGGCGTTGGCGATGTTCTCGGCCACATGGCGCAGGCGGGTGGCCTGGGCGCGCATCCCGCTGGCCGAGACGTCGAGGCTGGCGATCAGGTCGTTCATCGCCGCCCCCTATCGTCCGCGGCCAAGCGCGGTGCGCAGCAGTTCGAGCCCGCCGCGATAGGTCGCCAGCGCAAGGTCGTGCTGCTGGCGGACCTCGGTCGCCTTGATCATCTCGGTCTCCAGCGAGACGGTGTTGCCGTTCGGCGAGCCATCGCCCGGCGTCTCGGTCTCCAGAAGGCCGGGATCCTCGGTGAAGTGCGAACGGGCGAGGTGGCCGGTCCGACTGGTGCGCAGGGCGTCCGATGCCGCCGGCTGGCGGTCGTCGCCGACCAGGTCCTGGAACGTTGCGAGGTCGCGGGCGGCATAGCCCGGGGTGTCGGCATTGGCGATGTTGCGGGCGATCACGGCCTGCCGCGCCGACGCGTGTCCGACCAGCGCGGACGCTGTCTTAAAGATTGCTAAACCATTGAACATCGGGGCTTCTCCCTCGATTACCGCAACCTTGGCTTAACGACGATTCGTTTAGAAAGCGTTGTCCATGACAGGGAGCCCGCCATGACCGGACCGCGCCTTGAAAGTCTCAGCGCCCGCATCGCCAGAATCGCCCCGGCCTATCCGGTCGGCCGGGTCGTCGCCCTGAACGAGGCAACGCTCAGGGTGGCGGGTTTCGCCGGCGAGGCGGCGCTTGGCGACCAGGTCGAGATCCGCGCCGGCGCCATGTCCGTGATCACCGGCGAGATCATCCGCATTGACCGCGACGGGGCCGTGGTGCTGCCCGGCGGCGATCTTGCCGGGGTCGCACCCGGCGATCTGGTGGCGCTCCGCGGTCCAGCGCTGATCGCGCCCGACGACAGCTGGATCGGCCGGGTCATCGACCCGCTGGGCCAGCCGCTGGACGGGCGGCCGCTGCTGCCGGGACCGGGCGGCCGGGACATGCGGGCGCCGCCGCCGCGCCCGGCGGAACGGCGCGGCCTCGGTGCGCGGATCGAGACCGGCTTTGCCGCCTTCAACACGCTCCTGCCCATCGTCCGCGGTCAGCGCGTCGGGCTGTTTGCTGGGTCTGGGGTCGGAAAATCGACGCTTGTCGGGGGGCTTGCCCGGCGGCTCGACGCCGATGTCATCGTGATCGCCCTGATCGGCGAACGCGGCCGCGAGGTCGGCCATTTCGTCCACCAGGTCTTGGGCCCGGAGGGCATGGCCCGCTCCGTGGTGGTCGCGGCGACCTCGGACCAGTCGCCGCTCAACCGTCGCCGCTGCGCCTGGAGCGCCATGGCTGTGGCCGAGCATTTCCGCGACCGGGGCCGGCAGGTGCTGTTCATCGCCGATTCGATCACCCGCTTCGCCGACGCCCACCGCGAGGTCGCGCTGGCGGCTGGCGAGAGTCCGACGCTGCACGGCTATCCTGCGACGCTCGCCCACCAGATCATGGCGCTGGCTGAGCGTGCCGGGCCGGGGTCGGGGCCCGATGGCGACATCACCGCAGTGTTCAGCGTGCTCGTGGCCGGGTCCGACATGGAGGGACCGGTGGCCGACATCATCCGCGGCGTCCTCGACGGCCATGTGGTGCTGGACCGGCGCATCGCCGAACGCGGCCGCTATCCGGCCATCGACCTGTTGCGGTCGGTTTCGCGCAGCCTGCCCGATGCGGCCAGTGCCGAGGAGAACCGCCTGATCGGCGAAGCCCGGCGGCTGCTTGGCGCCTACGAGCGGGCCGAACTGATGATTCAGTCGGGTCTCTACGCGGCGGGCCATGACCCGGTCACTGACCGCGCCATTCGTTGCCAGCCGGCGCTGGACGGATTCCTCGCCCGGAACGCCGACGAACCGGCCGCGGCCAGTTTCGCCGCCCTCCGCGCCGCCCTGGGCGAGCCTGCGACCGAACCGGCCTGATTCGGCTCCGCGCACTTCGGTGCCCCTGGGGTCCGGATCCCGAGCCGGAAGGATCCGCGCCGGTCCGAGCAGAAACGGACGCGGTGTCACAGACAAGCCCGGGGGAGCGCCGCGGCAGAACCAGGAGCCGCGACTCCGGCAGACCCGCGGTTTGGCGGTGAGAGGTTGGAAGGGGATCAGTCTGGGAGGCGCGCGCGCAGCAACGATGGGAGGCTCGCCCGGTCAGCTGCTGATTGTCCCGGTCGTGACCATCTGACCCTGTCCGGGCTTGCCCGCGGTGCGCGGATCCACGTGCGCGTGCCAGCGGCGGCCGGCGCGATGCCCCGTCCGGTGCACCCGAGGTGATGGCGGACAGGCGCCCGTCGGAACCCGACTCTCTGCCGCTCAGGACGCGTAGAGCACCGAGAGCAGGCTCGATGCCGATCCTGACCCGGACAGCAGGGACAGCGCCGGGGAACTCGCGACCGCTGACGACCCGCTCCCGGCCTCTGCCATCACCAGAAACCGGGTCCTGAGCCGCTCGGCCATTGCGGGGTCGGTGAAGTCCTCCACCTCGGTCACGCCGAAGACCTGTCCGGCCCGCTGGCGGAACACTCCCAGCTGCTGGTCGATATCGAGGCTGGCGAAACTCTCTGGCAAGCCGAGCGCGGTTTCGAAGACCTCGCGAAGGGGAGTACTGCCCATCACGCCGAACCATCGGGCATCGGCCGACGAAGACCGCTCGACCAGCTGTGCGAGTTCCCCATCGAGCGAAAGGGCAAGACGCAGGTTCTCGTCCACGTTTCCCACGGCGACCTCGAAGTCCTTGTCGCGATAGGCCGAGATGATCTCGTCGGGAAAGCCGCTCAGCACGGTGCGTGGCACCGAGAAGTCGCCGAACCCGAAGGCCTTGGTCAGGGCGGCATAGCGCGGGTCGCTCAGCTTGTTTGCCAGGCTGTCGGTGTCAAGCACACCGCCCTCCAGCACCTTCCGGATGAAGTAGCGGTTCGGCAGATCGTCCTGCAGACCGAAGGCGCCGAGCGCGACCTTGAGAAGCGTGCGGTCGGCGACAAGATCGGCCGCGGTCCCGACACTGCCGATCTTCTCTCGGAAATAGGCGGTTTCGCGGTCAAGCTGGCTGGAGGCGGCATGGACCGCCTTCTGCGCCGTGAGGGTGCGCTTCAGGAAACTCCAGCCGGCGACGCCACCCAGCGGGATCGTCGGCTGGAAGCTCATGATGGCCTCCGCGCCGCGAGCAACCGTTCCTCGCGCGGCAGAAGGCTCCGCAGCGCCTTCATCGCCGGATAGAACTGCCGGGTATCGGCGGCAGTGGTGGCGGCGGACAGCAGGCGCCGGCTGTCGGGATCGGTCAGGGCCTGGCTGAGTTGCTCGATACCGCGGAGGAGTTGCAGCCGCGCCTCCTCGGGGTCGGCATCGCCCGAAAGGACAAGCTGCGCGATGTAGCAGACCCGGCGCACCGGCGTGTTCACCTGATCGGGGTGGATCGCATCCTTCAGTCTCAGGATATGCGCGTTGGGGGTGACGATGTTCAGCCGACTGCGCCGGTCGCCGTTCTCGATCACGGCGCCGTTGATCAGGATACGCTCGTGCGGGCCAAGTTTCAGGACGAGGCCGGTCATTGCTGGCCAAGCTGCAGACGCAGCCCCCGCATCACCGCCGTGTTGATGTCGACAAGCACGCCAAGGGCACCGTCGCCCCGAAGGACAATCCGGCTGTGGTGCTCGACAAACTGCCCGAGGTAGAAGAGCCGGGCGCGCAGGTCGGACGGCAGGGCATTGTCCCCGTCGGCGACGCTGGTCGAGATCAACGTCCAGAGTCGACGGTTCTCGTGCAGGGCCTGGACGATCTCGGGAAACGGCGCGTCGGGTCTGTCGGCGGCCTTCAGCCGCCGGGTGACGCGCACGAAGGCCTCGTGTTCGTTGCTCTGCGGAGTGCGCACTGCCGCATTGGCGGGAGAGTAGGCCGTTCGGGCCATGTCGAAAGCGTTCACGTCGGTTCCTTCCAGTGACCGTTTTGGTGCCTCCGGCCATCGGCCGGTCAGGACCGGGGGTGCCGCTCAGGCACCCCCGAGACCGAAGATCAGCGGAACAGCGAGAGCACGCTCTGCGGCGCCTGGTTGGCGATCGACAGCGACTGGATCGCCAGCTGCTGCTGCACCTGAAGCGCCTGCAGCCGCGCCGAGGCTTCCTCCATGTCGGCGTCAACCATCGAGCCGATGCCGGATTTCAGCGCATCGGTCAATTTCGAGACGAACTTGGCCTGGATGTCGACCTGCATCGCATCCGACCCGAAGGCCGCGGCGGCGTCGATCGCCGTGTCGGACAGGGTCTCGATCGTCCCCAGTGCGATCTGGGCGTTCGCCAGCGTGCTGACGTCGAGACTCTGCAGGGCGGCAAGGCCGCCCGAACCGGCGTTGGTGAAACCGGCCGAGACCGAGATCGCGCTGGTGCCGGTGTTGGTGAAGACCAGATCGCCCGGCGCCGACGAGTCGTAGTCGACGGTCAGGTTCGACACGCCCAGTGCTTCGACCTGCTGCTTCAGTGCCACCGCGATCACGTCTTCCGGCGTGGTCGCAGCCAGGTCGTTCGCGGTCACCTGGTACGAGGCGACTTCGCTGCCGATTCGGATCGACAGGGTGTCGCCGGCGGCCAGACCGGCAGCCGAGATGGTCAGGGTGTCGTTGTCGGAACCGCCGCTGACATCCAGCGACATTGCTGCCGCATCGCCAGCGGTCGCCGCGTAACCGTTCGCCACGGAGAACACGTTGGCGGCCACATAGCCCGTGGTTGACAGGTTCTGGCCCGAGACCGTGATGTAGGACGGGGTAACGGTGCCCGACGAACTGCGGTCCAGCGACGCCAGGATGTCCGTGGAGGCGACCGATCCGTCCACCAGGTTCAGGCCGTTGTACTGCGCCGCGCTGACCACCTTTGCGATCTGTTCCTTGTACGCCGTGACGTCGGCGTTCAGCTTGGAACGGTCGGAGATGTCGTTGGTGGCGGCGACGATCGCCTCTTTCATCTTGCCGAGAAGGTCGGTGATGGTTTCCGAGGCCGCCTGGGCAACCGCCACGGTGGAATCGCCCAGCGCGAGGCTGTCGGAGATTGCCGAGAAGCCCGAGACGTCGGATTCCATGACCTTCGAGATCGCCCAGATGGCCGAGTTGTCTTTGGCGGTGGCGATCGACTTGCCGGTCGAGATCTCGTTCTGGGTCTTGCCCAGGCTCGCGTTGATTCCCTTGAGGGTCTGCAGCGCGACCATCGCGCCGTTGTTTGTCAGAATGCTGGACATCGAGGTGTCTTCCTGTGTTCAGGTGCTTTTGCACCGGGTCGGTTTCGCCGCGTCGCACAACGCGGAGTGTCATGACCTTCTGACCGCTGCGGATCGTCTTCGTCCGCGCCATCCTGCTTTGCCGGATGCAGGGGCACCTTGGCCCCGCCTCTCCTAATGGAGTTCTAACCCGTTCAGGAAAAAGCAGAAAATTTTCGCCATTCCGGCCGACTAGAAGCGTCGCTCGATGCCGGCGGAATCGGCGGAGTCGGCGCGAAGCCCGCTGGCGCCATAGGTGCCGCGCCCGCGGTGCAGGTTGCGCACCTCGATCACCCGGCGCAGCGCCGACCTCAGCCCGTCCGCGGCCGCCTCCAGCAGGGCCTGGTTGCGCCGCGCCAGCGAGGCGAGACGGGAGGCATCGCTGTCCGCCGGCACCGGTCGGCGAGCGAATGCCTCGGCCAGCGCCTGCTTTTCGGGTGCAAGATCTGCGAGGCGGCCGAGGTCTCCCGCAAGAAGGCAGCGACGTTCCTCGCTCAGCAGCGCCGCGAGCCGGTCCGCTCCACTGTCAGGACCAGCCATCAGTCGCGGGCCTTCAGTGACCGGAAGATCGATTCGGCAAGGCCGATGCCGCCGCCTACTGCAATCGTCTCGGCCTGGGCGTCGCTCAGGAACGACGCGAACTGGTCCTCGCCGACGCCACCGCCGAAGGACTCGGCGGTCTCGCCGAGACCGGCCGAGCGCAGCATCTCGGACAGAAAGGTCGACTCGAGCTTCACTGCAGCCTGATGCAAGGCGGCGTCCGGGTCGGCCCCCGGACGCCTTTCGGCAGTTCTTGCGGGAATGTGCGGTGTCACCTGCATGGATCGTCCTTTCGGGTGAGTGGGAGTCGCCCGACTCCATGCCTTGGTCGCGGTAAACGTCTGGTAAGGGTGATCGCGGAATGTTCCGGCCGGAACCCGAGACGAGGTCTGCGATGATGCCGGAACCCTTGCCACCCTACGCCGCTCTGGCCCGGACGCGGGCCGCGTCCTACCAGCCAGACGCCCGCGCGACCGGCGCCACCGAATCGCCGTCCTGCTTCGCGGATGAAATGGCGGAGCCCGCCAGAGTCCCGTCGGAAGACGACGCGGAGGACGACCGGAACGACAACCGGGACGAAGACCGGGCCGAACAACCCCCACCCGAGCCCGCAGCCCCGTTCAGCCGGCCGGTGGCCGAGGTCGCGACGTCTTCGGGAGATAGCGCCTTTCAGGCAGCGGTGCAGGGTGCCGCGGGCGGAGGAGGCGGACAGGCTCAGCTGTCGCCCGCTGCGTCTTCCACCGGGGACACCGGCCTGATCGGAGAGGCGACGTCGCAGACGCCGGCCGCGGCCGGCCTGTCCAACGCCGGGATGGCGCACCCGGCTTCGGTCCTTCAGGCCGGAGCCGCGGGGGCGCGGGCGGTCAGCGTCGGCTCTACTGCGTCGGCTGACGGCGACTCGCCGGCACTTGCCGGAACCGCAGCAACCGAAGCACCCGCCGCGGCGGCCCCTGAGGTTTCCGGCGGCAGCCCCGCGATCGCCGCGGCCCGGCCTGTGACAGGAGACGCTGTTACGAACGGAATTGCTCCGGCTTTCGCAGACCCGGGGACGCGAGGCGTGACGCCCGCAGGCAACAGCGCCCCCGCAGCGCCTGCGGGGGAGACAGCCGGCGAAAGGTCGGCCGGCGCATCGGGATCCAGCGACCGGGACGCGGCCGGCGCGACGGGACCCGCAACGGGCGATCCGCGGATGGTGCCGGCCGGGGGGGCCGAAACCGGCGGATCCGGGGCAGGCTCGGACGGCGGCGGCTTCGCCGACCGTGCAGGACCTGACAGCGCCGGGCTCTCGCCCGCCACCGGGGCCGACCGCGCCAGCGCAACGCCGACCGAGGCGTCACGAACGGCAGACCATCGCCCGGCCGCGCCGCAAAACATCGGCAGCCAGATCGTCGACGGCATTCGTCAGGCCCGGGATGGTAGCATCGAGATCGCTCTCAGTCCTGAGGAACTGGGCACTCTGCAGATGACCATCTCGGGCGACGACCTGAACCTCCATGTCCGGATCCATGCCGACAGGCCCGAAACCGAAGGCCTGCTGCGGCGCCACATCGCCCTGCTGGAGCAGGATTTCCGCGACCTCGGCTACGGACAGGTCGGGTTCGACTTCGGGCCGCGCCAGGACCAGCCGGCCCGATTCGCGCCCGGTTCGCAAGGCGAAACCGGACCGGAGTCCGGAGTCGAACCGGCGTCCGCCCCGCCCGTACTCCCGCTGCGTCCGACTGCCACGGCGGTCTCCGCCCGCGGTCTTGACCTCAGGCTCTGAAAGGACTCCCCATGGCCGTCGACGCCGTGACGTCTTCGAACGGACTCGCCACCGGAACTGGCACCGCGTCCGCAGCATCCGCGTCCGGATCGGGCACGGATTCCGAGAAGGGAACCGTCCTGTCCTCGGACTTCGAGACCTTCCTGAAGATGCTCACAACCCAGTTGCAGAATCAGGATCCGATGAATCCGATCGATTCGACCGACTATGCGGTCCAGCTCGCCACCTTTGCCGGGGTCGAGCAGCAGGTTCTCACCAACGACCTTCTCAAGTCGATGGGCGGCAATTCCGGGCTGGGCGGCCTTGCGCAATACTCCGGCTGGGTCGGGATGGAGGCGCGGACCGAGGGCACGATCATGGCCGACGGCAACCCGGTGGAATTGCACTACGAGATTCCCGAGGGGACGAAGAAGGCCGAACTGGTGGTGCGGACCGGATCGGGGCTGGAACTTCACCGCATCGACGTCACCGGGGCGACGACGCCCTATCCCTGGGCCGGAACCTCGCCCGGAGGCGAGCCGCTTCTGAAGGGCGAGTACGCGCTCGAGGTTGAGGCCACCGATGCTTCGGGAGACATCGAGACCGTCACGGTCAGCGCCTATGGCGAAGTGGCCGAGGTCCGCAGCGGCACCGGCGGCACCGAGATCGTGCTCACCAATGGCCAGACGGTCGCGCCCGAGGAGATCACCGCGCTCCGCGGCAAGTAGGGTCCGCCGCGGAATTCCGTCGGTTCCAGCCGGGTGCGCCGGCGGACCCAGAGGACGGGCAAGGTCAAAGGTTTCGGCTGGGTCGGCGGCGCCGGCAAGACCGGCGGTACAGGCCGGGACCGGGGCGCGGCGCGGGGCGCGCGCTTGCCCGCCAGCGCATCCCGTCCTAAACCCGGCCCGCGCCCGATCTCCGGGACCGGATGACAGGACCCCGTGACAGTCGCGCCCCCCGATCCGCCGACCTCGCGCCCGACCTCGCGCCCGACGGCGTGCCCGACAGCGTGCCCGGTCCGGCCCCCGGCCCCGGCTCTTGTCCCGGCCCCGGCCCAGCGCCCGTTCCTGCCGCCGGTCGCGCCACCGCATCCCGCGCTGCGCCGGGCGCTGGATCGGGCCGGACTGGTGCCGGCGGCAGCACGCTGGTCGGCCCTGGACGGCGGGCGCAGCAGCCGGGTCTATCGCCTGGCGGTCGGGTCCAAAGTGCTGGTCTGCAAGCTGACCCGCCCGGATCGGGCCGGCGCCCTGTTCCCGCTCGACCCCGATGCCGAGGCGCGGACCTTTGCCGCCCTGTCCGCTGCCGGGCTGGCACCGCGCCCGGTGGCCCGGTTCCGTTTCGGCAGGGACGAAGGCCTGATCTATGGCCATGTCGAGGGCCGGCCGCTGGCCGCGCTGGACCCCGCGCTCGCTGCCCTGCTGGCCAGGCTCCATGCCGGTCCGCCTTTCGCAATCCGCAACTTGCGGCACCGGCCCGCGCTGGTCCCGGCGCTGATCGACCGCGGTCGCCGGCACCTCGCCGCGGCCGGCTGGGACGACGCCCCGCTGTTGGCCCACACCGCTGCCGCGCTGGCCTTGCCCGGGCTGGCGGCACCGCGCCTGATCCATGGCGATCCGGTCCCGGGCAATGTCCTTGCCGGCCCTCGTGGCCTGCTGCTGATCGACTGGCAATGCGCGCATCTGGGCGACCCGGTCCGCGACCTTGCCCTCGCGCTGTCGCCGGCGATGCACCTGGCCTATGGCTCGGCCCCGCCCCGGCCGGGGCTGGTCGATGCCTTCCGGGCCGCCTATGGCGACCCCGCGCTGCTGGACCGGCTCGACCGTATGGCTGTAGCCTTTCACATTCAGGTGATCGGCCATTGCCTGTGGCGGCTCGACCGGGGCGACGCCCCCTACGGGGCCGCGCTGGACGCAGAGGCGGCGGCGCTCCGCGCGCGGCTCTGAACCTGGTCAGGCGAACAGGTGCCAGGCGGCCGCCAGTGCCAGCCCGGCGGCAAGGCCCGCCGCGCCCCAGATCAGGCGGGTGCGCCGCAGCGGCGGCGGGGCGGGGTCGTTGCGGTGCGCCTGCTGGATCAGCGCCCGTTCCACCATGCCCGGCAGCAGCGGGCCGAAGCGCGACATCACCCGCAGGGTCCGGGCCAGATCGCGGGCCAGCGCCTTCGGTCCGATGTTCTTGGCGATGTAGTCCTCGACCACCGGACGGGCGACGTCCCAGATGTTGATGTGCGGATCAAGCGAGCGCGCCACCCCCTCCACCACCACCATGGTGCGCTGCAGAAGGATCAGCTCGGTCCGGGTCTCCATCCCGAAACGCTCGGTCACCTCGAACAGGTAGTTCAGCAGCCGCGCCATCGAGATCCGCGTCGCGTCCATGCCGAAGATCGGCTCGCCCACCGCGCGCAGCGCCCGGGCGAATTCGTCGATGTCGCGGTCGGCGGGGACATAGCCGGCCTCGAAATGTACCTCCGCCACCCGGCGATAGTCGCGCCGGATGAAGCCATAGAGGATCTCGGCATAGACCCGGCGGGTATAGTCGTCGATCCGGCCCATGATGCCGAAATCCAGCGCGACGATGTCGCCGTCGGGCGCGACCTTCAGGTTGCCCTGATGCAGGTCGGCGTGGAAATACCCGTCCCTGAGCGCCTGACGCAGGAAATCCTGCAGCACCCGGCGGGCAAGGTCGGTGCGGTCATGTCCTGCCGCGTCGATCGCGGCGATGTCGCTCATGCCCGGCCCCTCGACCCATTCCAGGGTCATGACCCGCCGGCCCGACAGGAGCCAGCGCACTGCCGGAACCCGGAAGCCCGGATCCTGCGCCGTGGTCGCGGCGAATTCCGAGGCGGCCGCGGATTCCAGCCGCAGGTCCAGCTCCCCCGTCACCACGCCCTCGAAATGCCGGATCACGTCCATCGGACGAAGCCGCCGTGACGCGGGCGACAGCAGTTCGATCATCGACGCGGCCAGATAGAAGGCATCGACGTCCTTGCGGAAGGCCCGTTCGATCCTGGGGCGCAGCACCTTCACCGCCACCGGCTCGCCGGTCGAAGCCAGCCGTGCCTTGTGGACCTGGGCGATCGAGGCGGCGGCGACTGGCTCGGAGAATTCCGCGAAGACCTCGTCCACGTCGATGCCCAGGTCGCGGGCGACCTCGGCCTTGGCTACCGCCGCCGGGAAGGGCGGCAGCTTGTCCTGCAGCACCGACAGCTGCTGGGCCAGATCGTCGCCGACCACGTCGGGCCGGGTCGACAGGAGCTGGCCGAACTTGATGTAGGCCGGTCCCAGGGCGGTCAGCGCCCGGGGCAGCGGCGGCACCGCCGGATCGCCCTTCAGGCCCAGCGGCGCGAAGGGCCAGCCCAGCACCCTGGCCACCAGCCGCAGATGGGCCGGCGCGCCGAAGGCGTCCAGCACGACCCGCATCGCCCCGGTCCGTTCCAGCGTCGCGCCGGTGCGGACCAGCCGCCAGATGTTGTGCGGTCCCCTCACTCAGAGCTTCCAGCCGGAATGCAGCGCCGCGATCCCCATGGACAGGTTCCGGACCTTCACCATGTCGAAGCCGGCGGCGCGGATCATCGCCGCGAAACGGTCCTGGTCGGGGAACTTGCGAATCGACTCCACCAGATACTGGTAGCTGTCCCGGTCGCCGGCGATCGCCTGCCCCATGACCGGAATGACGTTGTACGAATATCGGTCATAGGCCCATTGCAGCGCCGGATTTGTCATCGTGCTGAATTCCAGCACCATCAGCCGCCCGCCGGGGCGGAGCACCCGGTACGCCTCGGCCAGTGCCTCGCCGATCCGGGTCACGTTCCGGATTCCGAACGAAATCGTGTAGACGTCGAAGCTGGCATCCGGGAAGGGCAGCGCCATGGCGTCGCCCACGACCCAGTCCAGCCGGTCCGACATCGCCTCGGCCTCGGCCCGGCGGCGGCCTTCCTCGAGCATCGGCGCGGTCAGATCCAGCACCACCGCCTCGGCCCCCGGGGCACGCTTGAGGAAGCGGAAGGCAATGTCGCCGGTGCCGCCGGCCACGTCCAGCAGCCGCTGGCCCGGCCGGGGCGCCAGCCAGTCCATCATCGCGTCCTTCCACAGCCGGTGGACGCCCGCGGACATGACATCGTTCATCAGGTCATAACGTGACGCGACCGACGTGAAGACGCCGCGGACCAGCCCCGCCTTCTCGGCCTCGGGGACCTCGCGGTTGCCGAAATGCGTCCGGGTTGCGCCGTCGTCAGTCATGGTCTTGCCGTTCCTTGTTCCCGCCTTCCTTATAGGCCGGCGCCGCGCCGATACAACGCGCCGCGCCCGTCCCGTCGCCGCAGGGCGACCAAACCGCAGGTGCCCCACCCGGCACCGCAGCCGCCGCCGGAGGAGGCCCCCGCCATGCCCGAACTGCCCGAGGTGGAGACCGTCCGCCGCGGCCTCGTGCCGGTGATGGAGGGAAAGCTGATCCTTGCGGTCGAAGCGCGGCGTCCCGACCTGCGCTGGCCCTTGCCCGCCAACCTGCCGGAAAGACTGGCAGGCGCACAGGTTCTCACGCTCAGGCGGCGGTCGAAATACATCCTGGCCGACCTCTCGACCGGCGAGACGCTGCTGATCCATCTGGGCATGTCGGGGCGGATGGTGATCTCGGCCGGGACCGGGCGCGCGCTGCCGGGCGACTTCCACCATGCCCACCCGGCGCCCGAGAAGCACGACCACGTGATCCTCGACATGGAGGGCGGCGGGCGGGTGACGTTCAACGACGCGCGCCGCTTCGGGGCGATGGATCTGGTGCCGACCGCGACGGCCGAGGCGCACCCGCTGCTGGCTTCCCTCGGGCCCGAGCCCCTGGGCAACGGGTTCGACGAGGCCTATCTGGTCGCCGCGCTGCACGGCAGGAAGACCCCGATCAAGGCGGCGCTCTTGGACCAGCGGATGGTCGCGGGGCTGGGCAACATCTATGTGGCCGAGGCGCTGTTCCGCACCGGCATCGCACCCCGGCGGCTGGCCGGGCAGATCGGCCCGGCACGCGCCGCCGGCCTTGTCCCGGTGATCCGCGCGGTGCTGCTGGAAGCGATCGAGGCCGGCGGATCGACCCTGCGCGACTACCGGCAGGCGGATGGCGACCTGGGCTATTTCCAGCACGCCTTCCGGGTCTATGGCCGCGCGGGCCTGCCCTGCCTGAAGCCCGGCTGCAGCGGCACCATCCAGCGGATCGTGCAATCGGGCCGGTCCAGCTTCTATTGCCCGGTCTGTCAGCGGTAACTGGCCAAACACAACTTGAACCGCGAAGCGGCGCGCTGTTACTCCGGGGCCGGTTAACCAGTGAGGCAGGACCCGATGGACTACGAGACGCTGATCGTCGACATCACGGACAACGTGGCGCTGGTGACGCTGAACCGCCCGGCGGCGCTGAATGCCCTGAACAGCAAGATGATGGAGGAGCTCTGCCAGCTTCTCAGCGCGCTGGAGCAGGATGACCGCGCCCGCTGCATCATCATCACCGGGTCCGAGCGCGCCTTCGCCGCCGGCGCCGACATTGCCGAGATGGCCGGCAAGTCCTTCGTGGAAGTCTTCGTCAGCGACTACTTCGCCGAGATCGCCCACCAGTTCAGCATCTGCCGGAAGCCGCTGATCGCGGCTGTTTCGGGCTATGCCCTCGGCGGCGGCTGCGAACTGGCGATGCTGTGCGACATCATCATCGCGGCCGACACCGCCCGGTTCGGCCTGCCCGAGATCACCCTGGGGATCATTCCCGCCATGGGCGGCACCCAGCGCCTGATTCGCGCCGTGGGCAAGGCCAAGGCGATGGACATGCTGCTGACGGGGCGGTTCATCTCGGCGGACGAGGCGGAACGCTCGGGTCTGGTCGCCCGGGTCGTGCCGGCCGACAAGCTGGCCGAGGAGGCTTTCGCGGTCGCCCAGAAGGTGGCGTCGCGGTCCCACCTTGCCGCGCTGGCGATCAAGGAATCCGCCGCGCGCAGCTTCGAAACCACGCTCAGCGAAGGCTTGCTGCACGAACGCCGCCTGTTCCACGCCCTGTTCGGCACCGCCGACAAGGCCGAGGGCATGGCGGCCTTCCTCGAGAAGCGCGCGCCGCAGTTCCGCGACCAGTGACCCTTGCGCCGCAGCCCGGCACCCCGGGCGGAATCTTGCGGGCAGGTGTTGACTTGCCCGCGAGTCGGTCCTAGAGGTCCGGCTTCATCGAATTTGACCCCGCAATCTGGGAAGAAACGTCATGGCAAACACGCCCCAATCCAAGAAGCGCGCCCGCCAGACCGTGCGCCGCAATGACGTGAACCGGTCCCGCCGGTCGCGCATCCGCACCTTCCTGCGCAAGGTCGAAGAAGCGATCGCTTCAGGCGACAAGGATACCGCTTTCGCAGCGCTGCGTCAGGCCGAACCGGAACTGATGCGCGGCGTCACCAAGGGCGTGGTGCACAAGAACACCGCGTCGCGAAAGATCTCGCGCCTTTCGGCCCGGGTCAAGTCTATCGGCTGATCGCCGGACTGCTGCGGAAATCGCCATCAAAGGCTTGGGGCGTCGGTAACGGCGCCCTTTTTTGCGTGCATCGGCAAGCTGTCGCCGAGTGCGGCAGGGTAACAACACGGTGACGCCGCGCACAGACCCGAAGATGCCGGATTGAGCAGATCAAATACATGAAAAGAATATACTTTTAGAAAGAATTAGATTCGGGACGGGGCAATCAATCTGTCAATGTGTAAGTTCTGTTGCACCCGTTCGGACCCCGTTGCTACTGTCTCCATGCGATTCACATCGTCTTTGGGGGACATGAGGCACGCACCTGCAACGGACGTACGACCGCGGTGATTTGCGGGGCGTGTAGGGGTTTTCGTCCGTAGCGGATCATGAACGTGTTTACCGGCATCTTCGGGGGGCATCCCGTTGTGCCGGAAGGCTTTCGCCGGACCAGGCATCCGGCGGTCGAGGCCGTGTCCATAGCACCTGAACCCGCATGGGTCTGCCAGCCGCACAGGCTTGGCGGGCGCCAATCGGGTGAGTGTCGGCGAAGGCCGGCACCTTGTGCGACATTGAGCAGGATTCGGCTGCGGCCGGACTGTCAGGTGTTTTCCGGAGCCCGTGTGAGGGAACAACAGGGGCACCCGCAAGCATAGCCTGCGGTATAAAATGGACGGCTGGAAATGACGAACGAGATCTGGGGCGAGGTCCAGAACGCGCTGTTGCAGACCGTGGGCGAGCACAACTACAGGACCTGGATCCGACCTCTGGAATTCTCCGCCTTCAGGGATGGCGTCGCCCATTTCAGCGTGCCCACGAATTTCATCGGCAACTGGGTGAACCGCAACTACGCGGACCAGATCCTGCGGCACCTGCATTCCGCCGGGGCCGATGTCAGGCGGATCGAGTTCGACGTGCGCCTGCCGGTCCGCGCTCCCGCCAACTGCGCCTCTGCCCCCCAGGCGGTCCCGACCCGTGCCAACGGAAACCATGCCCTGAGCGCAGCCGCCGTGTTCCGGGCGCTGCCGGACCCCGCGGCGCAGGACCTGCCTGACCCGGTCTCCGAGGCGCTGCCCGGCGGCGCGCTCGACCCGCGCTATACGTTCGACACGTTCGTGGTCGGCCCGCCGAACGAGCTGGCCCATGCCGCCGCCCGCCGCGTCGCCGAGGGCGGGCCGGTCGGGTTCAACCCGCTGTTCCTTTACGGCGGCGTGGGACTGGGCAAGACCCACCTGATGCATGCCGTGGCCTGGGAGATGCGCCTGCGCGATCCGGCCAAGCGCATCGTCTACCTCTCGGCCGAGCAGTTCATGTACCGCTTCGTGCAGGCGCTGCGCGACCGCGACATGATGGGGTTCAAGCAGTTGTTCCGCTCGGTCGACGTGCTGATGGTCGACGACGTCCAGTTCATCGCCGGCAAGGATTCGACCCAGGACGAGTTCTTCCACACCTTCAACGCGCTGGTGGACCAGCAGAAGCAGATCATCATCTCGGGCGACCGCGCCCCGGGCGAGATGAAGGACATGGAGGAGCGGATCAAGTCGCGCCTTCAGTGCGGGCTGGTGGTGGACCTGCATCCCACCAACTACGAGCTGCGCCTGGGGATCCTGCAGCAGAAGGTCGAGCTCTATTCACGGCAGTATCCTGGCCTCAGGATCGCGCCCGGCGTGCTGGAGTTCCTCGCGCACCGGATCTCGACCAACGTCCGGGTGCTGGAAGGCGCGCTGCTGCGGCTGTTCGCGATGGCCAGCCTGGTGGGCCGCGAGATCACCCTCGACATGACCCAGGATTGCCTGGCCGACATCCTGCGGGTCTCGGACCGCAAGGTCACCGTCGAAGAGATCCAGCGCCGGGTCTCGGAACACTACAACATCCGCCTGTCGGAACTGATCGGCCCGACCCGGGTGCGCACCGTGGCGCGGCCCCGGCAGATGGCGATGTACCTGTGCAAGACACTCACCTCGCGCTCGCTGCCCGAGATCGGCCGGCGCTTCGGCGGCCGGGACCATACGACCATCATGCACGGCGTGAAGAAGATCGAGGAACTGAAGATCAAGGACAGTCAGGTGGCCGAAGACCTGGAACTGCTGCGCCGCGCGCTGGAAGCCTGATCTTCGGCGCAGCCGGGCCAGGCGAGCGCTGTTTTGACCGGCGCGGCGCGATGCAGGAAGGGACTTGTGCGGTGGCGAGAATCCGATAGCGTCACAGTCCCTTCCGGTCAGAGGATCTGACGCATGAAACTCAGCATCGAACGCGGGACGCTCCTGAAAGCGGTGTCCCAGGCTCAGTCGGTCGTAGAGCGGCGCAACACGATTCCGATCCTGTCCAACGTGCTGATCGAGGCCGAGGGCGACCGCGTCCGGTTCCGCGCCACCGATCTTGACATCGAGGTGGTGGACGAGGCCCCGGCGCAAATCCACCGGGCCGGTGCCATCACGGTCAATGCGGTGATGTTCCACGAGATCGCGCGCAAGCTGCCCGACGGTGCGCTGGTCGAGCTGGCAACCGATCCCGGATCAAGCCTGCTGTCGGTCACGGCCGGACGGGCGCAGTTCCGGCTCGCCACGCTGCCCAAGGAAGATTTCCCGGTGATGGCGACCAGCGAGTACGTCTCGACCTTCAAGGCACCGGCCCCGCTGCTGCGCCGGCTGTTCGACAAGTCGAAATTCGCCATCTCGACCGAAGAGACGCGCTATTACCTGAACGGCGTCTACATGCATGTGGCCGATGCCGGCGCCGGCACCCTGGTGCTGCGCTGCGTTGCCACCGACGGCCATCGGCTGGCCCGGATCGACGCGCCGCTGCCGATCGGGGCGGAAACCATGCCGGGGGTGATCGTGCCCCGCAAGACCGTGGGCGAGCTGCGCAAGCTTCTCGAGGATGACGAGGCCGAGATCACCGTGTCGGTGTCCGAGACCAAGGTGCGATTCTCCGCACCAGGGCTGACGCTGACCTCGAAGGTGATCGACGGCACCTTCCCGGACTACAGCCGGGTGATCCCGACCCAGAACTCGCGCCGGCTCGAGGTCGACGCCGCCGATTTCGCCAAGGCGGTCGACCGGGTGGCGACGGTGTCCTCGGAACGCTCGCGGGCGGTAAAGATGCTGCTGGACGAAGATCGCCTGACGTTGTGCGTCAACGCCCCCGACAGCGGCGCCGCCGAGGAGGAACTGGCGGTCGCCTATGGCGACGAGCATCTCGAGATCGGCTTCAACGCCAAGTACCTCCTGGAGATCGCCAGCCAGGTCGACCGCGAGAACGCCGTCTTCCTGTTCAATTCGGCCGCCGACCCAACGCTGATGCGCGAAGGCTCGGACGAATCGGCGGTTTATGTGGTGATGCCGATGCGGGTCTGACTGGCCCGCCGGCGTCATCCCGGCCTGCGCAGCCGGAACACCATCTGCAACCCGCCCAGATGCCCGGACCGGACCGACCGGTAAAGCTCGACCACCGCATCGGGAAAGCCGGCCGCGCGGATCACGTCCATCAGATCCCAGGCGAAATCGGTGAACACCAGCGCCCCGTCCTCGGACACCGGGTTGCCGTGATACATCGCCGGGTGCAGGTGTTCGACCCCGGTTCCTGTCAGCCGCGCCCGCACCACCGAGGCCTCGACCCAGGGAAAGAACGGAAACGTCGCCAGCATCACGCCGCCGGGCTTCAGGACCCGGGCGCATTCCGCGAACCCCCGCCGGGGGTCGGCCACATGTTCGAACACGTCGTTGCTGACGATCAGGTCAAGCGAACCTGCCGGAAAGCTCAACGCTTCGACGTTCTCGTGCCGGATGCCATTGACCACCGTGCCGCTGGGGTAATTGCCCAGAAATTCGCTGCCAATTACCTCGGCGTCAGGATAGCGGGCCGAGAACAGGCTGAAGATCGGCGTCACCTGCTCCATGAAATAGACCCGCGCCGCGGGTCGTGAGTCCATAAGCGCGGCCAGCAACGTGGCGATCAGGCGCTGTCGATTGTTCAGACCGCAGAACGGACAGGCCAGCCGTTCGCGCCAGTTCGGAACGAACCGCCCGTCCATGTCCCGACCGCCCCAGTGCATGTCGATCTCGAACCCGACTTCGGTACCGCAGGGGTGGCAGAAGCCGCGGATGGTACGCGGTTCGCCCTGATAGGCTGCGGCGAAGCCGTCTTCGTAATCCATCAGGAAGGGGCCAACTGCAGACTGGTGCAAGGCAACATAGCCGGCCCGGTCGGATACCACCGCCAAAGGCGGGATGATCGGCTGCATCGAGACCTTCCTGCCGGCCGCGGCATCCCCCCGGCCACCCATGCGTCTGCCCCACCCGCTGCGGGCCGCGTCTTGACCAGGTAAGCAAAAGCCGATTGTGAATTGGATCGATGGTCAGGCGAACTCTGGTCAGCTGTCAAGGGGATGGCAGCGGCGCCGGCGGTTCGGCCCTTCTGCGCCAGCGTGCCGCCGGTTTGACGAATCGGACGTGCAGGCGCAGTCTGGTCTTCGGCCAGCCTCGATTGGCCGACCGCAGCAAGACCCTTGGACAGGGTCTTCGGACCCGGAGGCGCCAGAGGCGCCTCGCGATTCGCGGCAGAGGGACCCCGACCGGAAACGGCGGGGTCTTTGCCTTCGGGGATGCCGGACAGCGGCCCGTTTAAGGCTGGCAGCGCCGACCCGGCAACGCTAGCCAAGGGACATGCGCCTCGCCCTGACCCGTCTCGACCTCTCGCATTTCCGCTCGCACCGGCGGGCGGGGCTGGATTTCGACGGGCGACCGGTGGCGATCTTCGGGTTGAACGGCGCCGGCAAGACCAACCTGATCGAGGCGATCTCGCTCTTGTCCCCGGGACGCGGGCTGCGCCGCGCCCAGGCCGCCGATCTGGCCCGGCGCCCCGAGTCGCTGGGCTGGCGCGTCGGCGCGGTGCTCGACGTGGCCGGCCGCCGGCACGAGATCGACCTGCGCGCCGAACCGGGCCAGCCCCGCGCCTTGCGCGTCGACGACAGGCCGGCGCCGCAGATCGCGCTCGGCCGGCTGGTGCGGGTGCTGTGGCTGGTGCCGTCCATGGACCGGCTCTGGACCGAAGGCGCCGAGGGACGCCGGCGCTTCCTCGACCGGATCGCGCTCAGCTTCCTGCCCGACCATGCCGAGGCGAGCCTCGCCTACGAGGCGGCGATGCGCGACCGCAACCGGTTGCTGCGCGACGGGATCCGCGATGCCCGCTGGTTCGACGCGCTGGAAGCCCGCATGGCCGAATCCGGCGCCGCGATCCTGCGCAACCGCCGCACCGCCCTGGCCCGCCTTGCCGCGGCCCAGTCCGGCGCGGCCACCGCCTTTCCCGCCGCCGACCTGGCGCTGGTCTGGCCCCACGACGCAGAACCGGCCGACACCGCCCCCGACCTGCGCGCCGCCCTCGCCGCCGGCCGATCCGCCGACCTGCGCGCCGGGCGCAGCCTGACCGGCCCGCACCGGGCCGACCTCGACGCGCGCTATGCGGCCAAGGGCGTCGCCGCCGCGCAATGCTCGACCGGGGAACAGAAGGCGCTGCTGATCTCGCTGGTGCTCGCCAATGCCCGGGCGCTGGCCGCGGATCTGGGCGCGCCGCCGATCATCCTGCTGGACGAGGTCGCGGCGCATCTCGATGCCGGCCGCCGCGCCGCGCTGTACGACGAGATCGTCACCCTGGGCGCCCAGGCCTTCCTGACCGGCACCGGGCCCGAACTCTTCGACCCGCTCGGCCCCCGCGCCCAGCACCTTTGCGTCACCGAGGAGGCCGGCGAAAGCCGGATCGCCAGACTTGGCGCCTGACCCCTTCCCCCTGCCTTCTTCTTGGAAAAAATACTCCGGGGGATCGGGGGCAGAGCCCCCGATGGGCAGAGCCCCAAAGGAAAGCGCCTCATAAGGCCGACCGCCGGTACCGGCATCACATCAGCGGCTTCGACAGAAGGACCCCGGCCATGACGCCCCAGCGCATCACCCTGATCACCCTCGGCGTCGCCGATCTGGAACGGGCCAAGGCCTTCTACGGCGCGCTCGGCTGGGTGCCGACCGAGGCCACGGACGGCATCGCCTTCTACCGGATGGGCGGATTTGCCCTGGCGCTGTTCGGGCGGGACGACCTGGCCGCCGATCAGGGCCGGCCGGACACCACGCTTGGCACCGGCGCGGTCACACTGGCGCAGAACTTCGTCGACCGGGCCGGGGTGGATACCGCCTTCGCTCAGGCGCTGGCGGCCGGCGCCCAAGCCCTGAAGCCGCCCGAGCCGGTGTTCTGGGGCGGCTATTCGGGCTACTACGCCGATCCTGACGGCCATGTCTGGGAAGTGGCACACAACCCGTTCTGGCCGCTGGATGCAGAAGGCTGGCTGGCCGGCTGAGCGCGCCGCATCGGCGCGCCCTACCGGCCCGGGAGCCTTGGCTCAGAACATCCGGACGTAGGACATGCCGAACACCCAGGGGTTGATCGCCACGTCATCCAGCTTCTGCCCGTCCAGTTCCGCCTCGGTCTCGATGTCGATGTAGCGCACGTCGACCCGGACGATGTCCTTCTCGCTCGCCTTGTAATCGACGCCGGCATGGAAGGCCGCGCCCCAGCTGTCGCCGAGGTCGAGGTCGGTGCCCGACAGCATCCCGGTCGTGTCGGTGTTGAAGAAGGTCGTGTAGTTCACGCCGACGCCGACGAAGGGTGACACGCTGCCCGCACCGGCGGTGCCGTTGAAGTGGTACTGCAGCGACAGGACCGGCGGCAGCTGCTGGGTGTCGGCGACCTTGGTGTCACCGGCCGGCAGATCGAGCGAGATGTCGTGGGTGAACGGCCAGGCCAGCAGCAGTTCGACGCCGACGTTCTGATAGACGAAGTATTCGCCCGTCAGCGTGAGGCCGGTCGCATCGCCGACCACGATGTCGGTGGTGGTGCCCTCGATGGTGCCGTTGTCGTCCTGGGGAAGGATGTAGGCAAGCCCGGCGCCGACACTCCAGTCGCCGGCCGACTGGGCCAGAACCGGAGCCGCGACAGTGGCGAGAAGGGCGGCCAGCGACCCAGAAATCATGTACCGCATCATGGCTTTTTCCTTTTCTTGCAGGGAACTAGCGGAGTTCTGGCCGCCTCCATGCTGCCGCGCCGCAGAATCGGCCTTGATGTGGATCAAGACGCCGAGTCCCGGCGTTGACGGACCGGCAACTGTTACAGTCCCGCAACAGGATCCTCAGTCCGGTTGGCGGCCCCCCGCCGGCACGTTCCGCGCTGCCGCCGTGCCGAGGCGTGACATTGCCACCCCCGCCGTCTATAAGCCGGGAACAAGAAAAAGGACTGCTCCGCATGGCCGAACCCGCCTCGTCCCAGATCGAATACGGCGCCGATTCCATCATGGTTCTCAAAGGCCTGGAAGCGGTCCGCAAGCGGCCGGGGATGTATATCGGCGACACCGACGACGGCTCGGGGCTCCACCACATGGTGTATGAGGTGGTGGACAACGGCATCGACGAGGTGCTGGCCGGCCACGCCACCCGGGTCGAGGTGAAGATCCACGCCGACAATTCGGTCTCGGTCACCGACAACGGCCGCGGCGTGCCGGTCGGGATCCACGAGGGCGAAGGCGTCTCGGCGGCCGAGGTGATCATGACCCAGCTTCACGCAGGCGGCAAGTTCAACCAGAATTCCTACAAGGTTTCCGGTGGCCTGCACGGCGTCGGCGTGTCCGTGGTGAACGCCCTGTCGGACTGGCTCGACCTGACCGTCTGGCGCGAGGGCAAGGAGCACTACGCCCGCTTCGAGATGGGCGAGACGGTCGAACACCTGCGCGTCGTGGGCGAGACACCAGGGCGGACCGGCTCCATGGTGCGCTTCCTCGCCTCGGACAAGACCTTCTCGAACCTCGACTACAGCTTCAAGACGCTGGAAAACCGCCTGCGCGAACTGGCCTTCCTGAACTCGGGCGTGCGCATCCTGCTGGAAGACGAACGCCCCGCCGAACCGCTTCGGGCCGAACTGCACTATGACGGCGGCGTGCGCGAATTCGTCCGCTGGCTCGACCGGTCCAAGACGCCCTTGATCCCCGACCCGGTCTTCATCGAGGGTGAACGCGACGGCATCGGCATCGAGGCCGCGCTGTGGTGGAATGACGGCTACAACGAGATGATGCTGCCCTTCACCAACAACATCCCCCAGCGGGATGGCGGCACCCATCTGGCCGGTTTCCGCGGCGCCCTGACCCGGACCATCAACGGCTATGCCAACACCTCGGGCCTCGCCCGGCGCGAGAAGGTGACCTTTTCGGGCGACGATGCCCGCGAGGGGCTGACCTGCGTGTTGTCGGTGAAGGTGCCGGACCCGAAATTCTCCAGCCAGACCAAGGACAAGCTGGTGTCCTCCGAGGTCCGACCGGCGGTCGAGGGGCTGTTGAACGAGAAACTGGCCGAATGGTTCGAGGAACATCCGAACGAGGCCCGCACCGTGGTCGGCAAGATCGTCGAGGCGGCGCTGGCCCGCGAGGCGGCGCGCCGCGCGCGCGAACTGACCCGGAAGAAGTCCGCGCTCGACATCGCGTCCCTGCCGGGCAAGCTGGCCGACTGCCAGGCCCGCGAACCGGCCGACCGCGAGCTGTTCCTGGTCGAGGGCGACAGCGCCGGCGGCTCGGCCAAGCAGGGCCGCTCGCGGGCCAACCAGGCGGTGCTGCCGCTCAGGGGCAAGATCCTGAACGTCGAGCGCGCCCGCTTCGACCGGATGCTCGGCAGCCAGGAGATCGGCACCCTGATCACCGCGCTCGGCACCGGCATCGGCCGGGACGAGTTCGACATCGACAAGCTGCGCTATCACAAGATCATCATCATGACCGACGCCGACGTGGACGGCGCGCATATCCGCACGCTGCTGCTCACCTTCTTCTTCCGGCAGATGCCGCAGGTGATCGAGGGCGGCTTCCTCTACATCGCCCAGCCGCCGCTCTACAAGGTCAGCCGCGGCAAGTCCGAGGTCTACCTGAAGGATCAGGCGGCGCTGGACGACTACCTGATGGAGATGGGCATCGAGGGTGCCGCACTGCGGCTGGGCAACGGCGAGGAAATCGCCGGCCAGGACCTGCGCCGGGTGGTCGACGAGGCCCGGCAGGTGCGCCGGATCCTGCAGCATTTCCCGACCCACTATCCGCAGGCCATCCTCGAGCAGGCGGCGATTTCCGGGGCCTTCCTGCCCGGCGCGGCGGATGGCGACCTGCAGGCGCTGGCCGATGTGGTGGCGGCGCGGCTGGACCAGATCGCGGTCGAGTACGAACGCGGCTGGCACGGGCGGCCGACCCAGGACCGCGGCATCCGGCTGGTCCGCGCGCTCCGCGGCGTGGACGAGGTGCGCACCATCGACGGTCCCGCCCTGCGCTCGGGCGAGGCGCGGCGGCTCGGCGCGATGACGAAGCCGTTGCAGGACACCTACGCCCAGCCTGCCGAGCTGATCCGCCGCGACAAGGGCCTACCGATCCACGGGCCGGTCGACCTTCTGACTGCGATCCTGAACGAGGGCGAACGCGGGCTGGCGCTCCAGCGCTACAAGGGGCTGGGCGAGATGAACCCCGACCAGTTGTGGGAAACCACCCTCGACCCCGAGGCGCGGACCTTGCTGCAGGTCCGCATCGAGGACGTGGCCGAGGCCGACGACATCTTCACCAAGCTGATGGGTGATGTGGTCGAGCCGCGGCGCGAGTTCATCCAAGCCAATGCGCTCAGGGTCGAGCACCTCGATTTCTGACCCCGGCGCCGCGGCGCGACGTCGCTGCGGTGCAGAATATCCACAGCGGACCGGACACTTGGCATGACCACTGGACCGGCGCTCAGGGACTGGTAAACGACCGTCGTGGACGAATCTCCGTCTGCACCCGGACAGGTGACACGAAGGGCCGCAATGCATCCGAAATGCTCGGTTCCGGCGCAGTATCGGCACAAGGGCGCGCGGACTCGTGCCGCACAGGGCCTGTCGGCCGCGCCGCGCGCCACGGGCACCGCGATGGCAGCCAGTGTTCCCGGTCGACAGGCTCCGGCTCGGCCCGTCGCGCAGGCCGCATGTTGATCGCGTCGGCTTCGGGTCTACGATGGGCCAGCCAGGAGCGCATGATCGCCGGAACCGCCCGCATCGGGGGCGGCGCAATCCGGGGGCAACAGGGAAGGCAGGGATGGACATGAAACACGTCGGTCAAGAACGCAGCACCAGACCCGGGCCGACTGGCCCGACCCGCCGCGGTTTCCTGAGCGTCATCGCGGCCGCGCTGGCGGCGGGCGCCCTGCCGGCCCGGCGCGCTTTGGCCGATACCGTGCCGCTGGGTCCGGCGCAGGACTTCACTTTCGACGCGCTGGTGGCGCAGGCCCGGGATTCGGCGATGCGCCCGTTCATGCCGGCGGTGGTCCCGGCGCCGGACCTGATCGACAAGATCGACTATGACGCCCATTGGCGGATCACCTACCGCAAGGACGCGACCCTGACGCCCAAGGGCTCGGACGCCGAAATCCAGCTGTTCCACCCGGGCCGGTTCTTCCCGCAGCCGGTGCGCATCTACCTGCGCGACGGTGCGGGCAAGGTGCAGGAGGTTCTCTATACCGAGGACGTCTTCGACATGCCCGAGGACAGCCCCGCCCACGACCTGCCGCCGGGCTTCGGCTATGCCGGCTTCCGGGTGATGCGCCCCGGCCTGCAACCGGACTGGGTGTCGTTCCTGGGTGCGTCCTACTTCCGCACCGACGGGCCCGAGCATCAGTATGGCCTCTCCGCCCGTGGCCTCGCCATCGACACCGGCCTGTCGAAGCCCGAGGAATTCCCGCGCTTCACCGCCTTCTGGCTCGGACCGTCCGAGCACGAGGGCGAGGACGTGTCGGTCTGGGCCTTCCTCGACAGCCCCTCGGTGGCCGGCGCCTATGACTTCGGCCTGACCAAGGGCGCCGAAGGCGAAGGGCACAAGATCCGCGTCTCGGCCCGGCTGTTCATGCGCGATGACGTGGAACGCCTGGGCATCGCGCCGCTGACCAGCATGTACTGGTATTCGGAACGCGACCGGATCAGTGGCGACGACTGGCGGCCCGAGATCCACGACAGCGACGGCCTGGCCCTGGCCACCGGCGCGGGCGAGCGGATCTGGCGCCCGCTGAACGACCCGCCCTACCTGACCGCATCGAGCTTCTTTGACACCAACCCGCGCGGCTTCGGCCTGATCCAGCGCGACCGCGACTTCGAGAACTATCAGGACGACGGCGTGTTCTACGACAAGCGCCCCTCGGCCTGGGTGAAGCCGCTTGGCGACTGGGGCCGCGGCGCGGTGCAACTGATCCAGATCCCCACCGACGACGAGACCTTCGACAACATCGTCGCCTACTGGGTGCCGGAAACCCCCGCGACCCGGGGCCAGGCACTGAGCTTCGACTACGAGATCGACTGGGTCCCGCAAGACCCGACGCCGGACGCGGTGGCAGTGGTGGTCTCGACCCGGCAGGGACGCGGCGGCGTCCCCGGACAGCCGGTCGTGGCCGGCACCGGCAAGATGGCGATCGACTTCGCGGGTCCGGCGCTGGACGGGCTCGACACCGGCGACGACGTCGAGGCGGTCATCGAGGCGACGAACGGACAGGTGCTGGAACCGATCCGCGCCTTCCGCGTTGTCGGAACCGACCGCTGGCGCCTGACCTTCGATTTTGCGACCGATGGCGCCGGGCCGGTCAGCCTGCGTGCCTTCCTGCGCCGTGACGGGGTCCCGTTGACCGAGACCTGGATTGCGGATGCCTGGACCAACCAGAAAGCCTGAAGAACGCATGGCGAACCTGCGGCAAGCCAAGATGACCCCGTCCTGCCCGGCAGCCTTCGGCAGCCAGGTGCCGCCATGCTGACCCGCCGGGCCTTTGCCGGGCTGGCGGTCGCCGGCCTGTTCCCCGAGGTCTTCGCGCGCGCGGCGCTCGCCCAGGATCCCGCCGCCCCGACGCTGCCCCCGGCCGAGCCTGCGGCGGTCGAGCCGCCGTCCTTCGTTGTCCCGACCACCGGCATCCCGGGGACCTATGCCTCGATCGTCGACGAGGCGCGGCGGCTGTCGCGCGAGGCCCACAAGCAACCCGAGGCGCGGCTGGCGGGCATCTTCGACGGGCTGAACTACGACAGCTACCGGGCGATCCGGCCGACCTCGCTGCCGCTGGGCGGCGCGGACAGCCAGATGGTGCTCGACGTCATGCCGCCGGGGCTGGTCTATTCGAACCCGGTCAAGCTTTCGCTCATCAGCGGCGGCACGACCTATGACGTGGTGTTCGATCCGCGCATCTTTACCTTCGACCCGGCCTTCTTCGCCGAGGCCGCCGTGACCACCGCCCTGACCACGCCGCCGCCCGACTGGATGGGCTATTCCGGCTTCCGGATGCGCGCGCCGCTGAACCGGCCGGACAAGCAGGACGAGTTCGTGGTGTTCCAGGGCGCGAGCTATTTCCGCGCCGTGTCCCGCGGCCTGATCTACGGCATCTCGTCCCGCGGCCTGGCCATCGACACCGCCGAACCCCAGGGCGAGGAATTCCCCCGCTTCAGCCATTTCTGGATCGAGCATCCGGAACCCGAGGCACCCGAGGTGACGGTGCGGGCACTTCTGGAAAGTCCGTCCTGCACCGGCGCCTTCGAATTCGTCATCACCCCCGGCGACACCACGGTGATGCAGACCCGCTGCACCCTGTTCCCGCGCCGCGTGCTCGACCGGATCGGCATCGCGCCCTTGACCTCGATGTATTTCTTCGGACCGCAGCGCCGCGCCGGGGTCGACGATTTCCGTGACGCGGTGCATGACAGTTCGGGGCTGCAGATGATCACCGGCTCGGGCCGGCGACTGTGGCGGTCGCTGGCGAACCCGACCAAGCTGCAGGTCTCGGCCTTTGCAGACGAAAATCCGCAGGGCTATGGCCTGACCCAGCGCCAGCGCGACTTCGATTTCTACCAGGACGACGAGGCGCATTACGAGCGCCGCCCGAGCTGCTGGGTCGAACCGCTGGGCAACTGGGGCAAGGGCGCCGTGATCCTTGTCGAGATCCCGGTCAACAACGAGTTCCACGACAACGTGGTCGCCTTCTGGCGGCCGGCCGCCGCGCTGGCGCCGAACGAGGCCGGGCACGAGTTCCGCTATCGCCTGCACTGGAGCGACCTGCCGCCGGATACCGCACCGCTGGCCCGGGTGATGGCGGCGCGGTCGGGCGTCGCGGTGAATGCCGCCGGGCGGCGCACCATGGTGATCGACTTCCAGAAGGACGACGCCTGGAGCGAGGGGCTGAGCGTCCAGGCGCTGGCTGCCGGGCGTGAGATCGGCAGTGTCGCGCTCCGCCCGCTGCCCAAGGGCGAAGGCATGCGCGCCTCGTTCGACTTCCCCACGACGGATGTCCCGATCGTCGAGTTCGAGCTGACGCTGATGAGCCCGGCCGGACCTGAATCCGAAACCTGGCTGTACCGCTGGACCCCGCCATGACGGTCGCCCGCCCGCCTTCCCTGACGGCGACCCCGCCCGAAGCCCCGCTCGACATGCCGACGCAGTCGCTGTCGAAAGCGCCGAAGGTGATGCCGATCCACCAGGCGCCGACGGTCTATCTGGCCCGGCTGATCGCCTTCGGCGGCGCGGCCCTGCTGGCCTGGTACGGCTATGCCGAGATGACCCGGGTATTCGGGAACGAGACCTCGACGCCGCTGCAGGGGCTGCTGCTGACGCTGTTCACCATCACCTTCGGCTGGATCGCCCTCTCGGCGACGCAAGGGGTGGTGTCGGTGCTGGCACCGCGCCAGCACCGGGACGACGAGAAGCTGGTCGCGCCGAAGGGGCGCACCGCGCTGCTGATGCCGGTCTATAACGAGGACCCGTCGGCCACCTGCGCCGCGCTGCAGGCGATGGGCGAGGGGCTGGCGGATCTGGGCGTCGGGGCGGCGTTCGAGATCTTCATCCTGTCCGACACCACCGACCCCAAGGTCTGGGTCCGCGAGACCGCCTGTTTCGCCCATCTGCGGACCGCGCTGGCCGGCGTAACCCCGGTCTGGTACCGCCGGCGGCCGAAGAACACCGGCCGCAAGGCGGGCAACCTGCGCGACTTCGTGGAACGCTGGGGCGGGCGCTACGACTACATGATCGTGCTGGACGCCGACAGCCTGATGGCCCCACGCACGCTCGTGCGGATGGCAAGGCGGATGGATGCGGCGCCGCGGCTGGGCATCCTGCAGACCGTGCCGGTGCTGTTCGGCGGCACCACGATCTTCGCCCGCGTGCAGCAGTTCGCCGGCCGGATGTACGGGCCGCTGATCGCCCGCGGCGTGTCGGCCTGGCAGGGGCTCGACGGCAATTACTGGGGTCACAACGCGATCATCCGGGTCGGCGCCTTCGCCGCCTGCTGCGGCCTGCCCGAACTGCCGGGGCGGATGCCCTTCGGCGGCCATGTCCTGAGCCACGACTTCGTCGAGGCGGCGCTGATCCGCCGCGGCGGCTGGCAGGTGCGCATGGACACCGACCTTGGCGGCAGCTGGGAGGGCTCGCCCCAGACTCTTCTGGACCTTGCCGCCCGCGACCGTCGCTGGGCCCAGGGCAACCTGCAGCACATCAAGGTGGTGGGCGCCAAGGGGCTGGCGATGTCGAACCGGGCGCATTTCCTGATCGGAATCGGCTCCTACCTGATGTCGACGATCTGGCTGGCGCTGCTGGCCACCGGGGCCGCGCTGACGGCACAAAGCCTGCTCTATGAGCGCGAATACTTCGGCGACACGCCGCAGCTGTTCCCGAACTGGCCGGTGTTCGATGCCAAGCGGATGATGTGGCTTCTGGTCCTGTCCATGGCGCTGCTGTTCCTGCCGAAGATCCTCGGCGTGGTGCGGGCCCTCGCCAAGCCCGACCTGCGCCGGGACTTCGGCGGCGCGCGCCGGATCCTCGGCGGCGCCGCGGTCGAGGTCGTCCTGTCGGCGCTCTATGCCCCGGTGCTGATGCTGTTCCAGGTCCAGCAGGTGTTCGAGATCCTGTCGGGCCGCGACAGCGGCTGGTCGGCCCAGAGCCGCGACGCCGAGAAGATGTCCTGGGCGCAGGCAGTCCGGAAGCACTGGCCGCATGCCCTTGCCGGTCTGGTCTGCGCCGTCGCGGTGCTGTGGTTCGCGCCCGAGCAGCTGGTCTGGGTCTCGCCGGTGCTGCTGGGTCTGATCCTTGCGCCGGTCCTGTCCCGGGCCAGTGGCCATCGGGCGGACAAGGGCATCCTGACGCTGCTCTACATCCCCGAGGATCGCCGTCCGCCAGCGGTCGCCCGCCGGGCCGCCGCCCTGCGCCCGGCGCTGCGCCAGGTCGCCGACACGACCCCCGCTCGGCTGCTGCGCGATCCCGAAGCGTTGCAGCGGCACCTTGCCTCGGACCCGACCGACGGGTCGGAAGGCCGCCGCAGCCTCGACCGGATCACTGCCCGGGCCAAGATCGCCGAGGCCGCAACCCCCGAGGAAGCGGTGTCCTGGCTGACCCGGACCGAGCTTGTGGCGCTGCTTGGAAGCCCCGACCTGTTGGTCGAAGCCGGCCAGGAGTCGCGATTCCGCGGCGTTATGACGCCGCTGCAGCGCGGCTGAATTGAATGTTCCAGAAGCTGGCCTCGTAGATACTGGTATTCCATACCACTACATATTGTATGCAGATGCAGCGCGGGAACACGATGTTCGGGAAATTTAATCCCGAATCGAAATCCCGTTGGACATTCGGCCAAAACCTGCCGAATAATTAATCCAAGGGGTAGCGCCGCCCGGGTCAACCGAGCGGTGGAAGACACAGGTACATCATGGCGTATCGCGGACCGGTTTCGGCGCGCGCGAGGCTTCGGGCCTGCGCGGACAGATGATCCGTATCCGCATCCGCCAGCGAGGTGGGTGTATGACGGGGTTGCGCAGTTTCTGGGGCCTGATTTCGGCCTACTGGCTGTCGGAGCGCTGGAAGGAAGCCTGGGCGCTGACGGCCTTCGTCTTTGGTGTGACCACGCTTCTGAGCAAGGCCAGCGTCTGGACGGCCACGGCCAGCGCCGACTTCATTGCCGCCATCGTCGGTTTCCATTCGCCTGCCGAGGGGATCGACCCCGGCACAGCCCTGCTGACCGCCGCGGCGGTCTATCTGGCGATCTACCTGGGCCGCTCGGCTGCACTGGCGCTGCGGCATTTCCTGTCCTCGACCCTGCACCGCAGGGCCCGGGCCTGGCTCGCCGGGCGCTTCAACGCCGCGATCCTGGCCGATGAACGGATCGCCTTCGACCTGCTCAGCGACCGGGGCGAGGCCAGCGACGGCACCCGCCTGCCCGACGCCATCGACCAGCGGATCGACGAATGCACCATCGGGCTCTACAGCGGGCTGATCGGGCTCGCCATGGGGCTGTGGGGTGCCATCGCTTCGATCGGCTTCGTATCCCAGGCGATCCTGGAACGCAGCCAGCCGGTCCCCGCCCTGGACCGCTGGGCGGGGCAGGTCTCGGCCTGGCTCACGGCCACCTTCGGCCCCGGCATGGGCGAGCGTGTCGACCTGGCCCCCGGCATCTACGGCACCGCCCTGCTGATCGCGCTGCTGGTCCTGCTCTATGTCCCCACCGTCACCGCCATCGCCTGGATGATCGGCCGGGTGCTGGAGCGCCAGACCCTGGAACGCCAGCGCCGGGACGGCGCGTGGCGGGGCGAGCTGGGCACCATGCTGCACCGGGTGTCGCAACTGGCCACGTCGCGCGGCGAGCGGGCCCAGGCCCGGGTCAACGACCGGCTCTATGCCAGGGTCGACCGGACCTGGGGCAAGCAGAACGTCTGGTCGGCGGCGATGCTGATGTTCACCTCGGTCTACGCCTTCCTGTCCACCAAGCTGCTGGCCTATCTGCCCGCCCTCCCGGCCTATATCTCGGGCAGCCTGTCCTTTCGCAGCTACACCGCAGTGTCGGAACTGACTGCCGAGCTGATCAACGACGTGTCGTGGTTCATCAACGTGATGCCGGCGATCGCCACGCTGCGCGCCCATGCGACGCGGCTGAACGAACTGGCCGATGCCGTGGAACGGGTGCAGGAGCGCGACCGCTTCTATGCCGAGACCGGCGTCAGTCGCTTCGAGCGGCTCCGCGCCACCGGCCATGCGCCGCTGGTGATCGAGGATCTGCGCCTGCATCATCGCGGCCACGACAGCGAGGCCTTCGCCGCTGTGCCGCGGCTGATCGCACTGCCCGGCGACTGGGTCCACCTGCGCGGCCAGAACGGCTGCGGCAAAAGCTCGGTCCTGAAGGCCATCGCCGGGCTCTGGCCCTATGGCGAGGGACGGATTTCCCTGGGCGAGGGGGCGAAGCTGTTCTTCGCCGGTCAGGAACCCGACCTGCCCGACCGGCTGAGCCTGAAGTCGCTGATCTGCTATCCTTCGGGCGAGGACGCCTTCGATGACCTGAGGGTCGCCGCGGTGCTGTCGAAAGTCGGGCTTGGCACCTTCATCACCGCGCTGCCGGACGAGCTCTATCACGGCAAGAACTGGCGCAACGTGTTCTCGGGCGGCCAGAAGCAGCGTCTGGTGCTGGCGCGGATCCTGCTGCACAAGCCCGACGTGCTGCTGCTGGACGAAGCGACCTCGGCGCTTGACGCGCTGGCCGCGACCGAATTCCTCGTGACCCTGCGCGAAAGCCTGCCCCGGACCGTGGTCCTTGCCGTGGTCCATGGCGACACCGCCCCGATCGATCCCGACGGCCGGCCGTTCTATGGCGTGACGCTGGACTTCCGCGACGGCGTTGCGCTGGCCCGCCGCCCGGTCCGCCCGGCCATGGTTCCCACCCGCTTCGCGGCAGAGTAGATCTGGCGCGAGACAGGGACCACAAGGGGGAGACCGCGGCCCATGCTGTCACGCCGTGACGCCGCCGCGCTGATGGCGCAGATGACGCTGGCCGAGAAGATCGGCCAGCTGAACCTTCTCTCCGCCGGGGAAGGCCTGGCCACGGGAACTGGGACGGCAACCGCCCTGGGCGACCGGCTGGACCAGGGCGCGGTGGGCGCGGTCTTCGCGGCCAAGTCGCTGGATCTGTCCCGCAGGCTGCAGGACCGCGCGCTGGCCGGGTCACGGCTGCAGATCCCGCTGTTCTTCGCCGAGGACGTGATCCACGGCCACCGCACGGTGTTCCCGCTGCCGATCGGCCTCGCGTCGAGCTGGAACATGGCGCTGGTCGAGGAAACCGCCGCCTTCGCCGCCGCCGAGGCCGCGGCGGAAGGGCTGCATCAGGTCTATGCGCCGATGATCGACGTCGCCCGCGACCCGCGCTGGGGTCGGGTGGCGGAAAGTCCGGGCGAGGATCCGCTGCTGGCCGCCCGCTATGCGGTGGCGATGACCCGGGGCCTGCAGGGCGACGACCCGGCCGGCCCGGGCAAGGTCGCGGCCTGCCTGAAGCACTTCGTCGCCTACGGCGCCACGCAAAGCGGGCGGGACTACGACAATGCCTCGCTGGCCTGGGAGGATCTGCTCGGCGTCTACCTGCCGCCGTTCCGGGCCGGGATCGAGGCCGGCGCGGCCAGCGTCATGGCCGCCTTCAACGCGGTGAACAAGCTTCCGATGCACGCCCACGCGCCCCTGATCGAAGGCTGGCTGCGCCAGGGCACCGGCTTCGACGGGCTGGTGGTGTCGGACTATACCGGGGTGGCCGAGCTGGTCGCCCACGGCCTCGGCACCGCGCCCATGGTGGTGGCCCGGGCGCTTCATGCTGGCGTCGACATGGACATGATGGGCGAGGACTATCTGCGCGAACTGCCGCATCTGGCTGTCCACGGCATTGCCGCGCCCGATTGCGCCATCCGCTTCAGCGCCGACGAGATCCTGCGGCTGATCGACCGCGCCTGCCTCAGGGTGCTGACCTTCAAGGAACGGCTCGGCCTGCTTGCCGATCCCTACAAGGGGCTCGATCTGCGCCAGCGGATGCCGGACCGGGCGGCCGGCCGGCGGCTGGCCCGGCGGGCGGCGGCCGAAAGCGTGGTCCTGCTGAAGAACGACGGCATCCTGCCGCTGGCGCCGCGCGGCCGGATCGCTCTGATCGGCCCCTTCGCCGAGGATCGCCTGAACATGATCGGAACCTGGTCGGTCTCGGGCGATGCCGGCCTAGTCACCACGCTGCGCGAGGCGGTGGGTGCCCGGCAGGTCGATCTGGTTCTGGCCCGCGGCGCCAACCTGGTGGACGAGGACTGGTTGGCCCGGCGCCTGAATGTCCATGGCGAGACCGTGACCTTCGACCCCCGCGACCCGGACGCGACGCTGGCCGAAGCGGTCGCGGCCGCCCGCGGCGCCGATGTCGCCGTGGTCACCCTGGGCGAGGCGCGCGAGGCGGCGGGCGAATCCGCCTCGATCCTGGCGCCGGTGCTGCCCGAGGGGCAGATCCGCCTGCTTCGGGCGCTGGCCGAGACCGGGACGCCGCTGGTGGTGCTGGTCTTCGCCGCGCGCCCGCTGGCGCTGGGGCCGGTGCCGGCGCTGGCCAATGCGCTGGTCTACGCCTGGCACGGCGGCCATGGCGGCCCGGAGGGCGTGGCGGACATCCTGTTCGGCGATGCGGAACCCGTCGGCCGGCTGCCGGTCACGCTGCCCTCGGCCCCGGGCGAGGTGCCGCTGAGCCATGCCACCGAACCCACCGGCCGGCCGTTCAGGGGTTTCTTCGAGAAGTTCCGCTCGGCCTGGCTCGACCTGCCCGACGAGGCGGTGGGCGCCGCCTTTCCCTTCGGCTTCGGGCTGGGCTACGGCAAGGTCGTCTATGGCGGGCTGGACATCTCGGCCGGCGAGGCGGCGGGCCCCGACGGACGCATCGCCATCAGCGTGCCGGTGACGAACCGCGGCGACCGACCCGCGGTCGAGACGGTGCAGCTTTACCTGTCCGACCCGATCGCCCGGATCACCCGGCCGGGGCGGCAGCTGGTCGACTTCCACCAGATCCGCCTTGCCCCCGGAGAGACCCGGCTCGTCCGCTTCGAGATCACCGTCGACATGCTGAGCTATCCGGTGGCGCCGTCGCTGGACAGCGCCGCCATGGTCTGGGATCCCGGCACCTTCCTGGTCCATCTGGGCGCGAACAGCCGTGACGCCGAGACCGCCGAGATCTGGTGGGTCGCATGACCCGGATCCCCCGCGGCCTTTCCGACGCCGCCCTGCGCGACCGGGTGGCACAGGCCACCGCCAGCTACTTCACCGACTGGAGCCACCCCGGCAGCGGCATGGCGCGCGAACGCAGCGCCGGCGCCTTCGGCTATGACGTGGCCGACACCGTGACCACCGGCGGCACCGGCTTCGGCATCCTCGCCCAGATCGTCGCCGCCGAGCGCGGCTGGCGTCCGCGCCGCGAGATCGCCGCGCGGGTCTGGCGCATCCTCGACTTCCTCGACCGCTGCGACAGTTTCCGGGGGGTGTTCCCGCATTTCCTCAGCGGCGCGACCGGCCGGGTGATCGCCTTCATGCCCGGCGATGTGGGCGGCGATCTGGTCGAGACCGCCTTCCTGATGACCGGTCTGCTGGCGGCGGCGGAATACTTCGCCGAGACCCCCGAACTGGGCGCACGGATCGCGGCGCGGTTCAACGCGGTGGAATGGGACGCCCACCTGCGCGGCGGAACCCAGCTGATGTGGCACCGCCATCCGTCCGATCCTTGGCCCGCCAATGCCCTGCCGATCCGCGGCTGGAACGAGGCGATGGCGGTCTTCGTGCTGGCGGCGGGATCGCCCAGCCACCCGATCCCGGCCGCGGTCTATCACGACAGCTGGGCGCAGACGCCCACCTTCCTGAACGGGCGCGCCTATGGCGGCATCACCCTTCCGCTGGGCCCCGACTGGGGCGGGCCGCTGTTCCTGTCGCAATACCCGTTCCTGGCGATCGACCCGCGCGGCCTGCGCGATGCCTATGCGGATTACGGCGTGCAGGCCCGCGCCCATGCCCTGGTCAACCGGGCCTGGTGCGTCAGGAACCCCCATGGCTGGGCCGGCTATGGCCCGGAGTGCTGGGGCCTGACCGCCAGCGACGATCCCGCCGGCTATGCCGCCCATTCCCCCACCGAGGATACCGGGACGATCACGCCCACCGCGGCGCTGTCCTCGTTCCCCTTCGCGCCGCGCGAGGCGATGGCGGCGCTCAGGCATTTCCATGACGATCTGGGCGACCGGATCTTCGGCGAGGCGGGCTTTGCCGATGCCTTCAGCCTGAACCAGGACTGGGTGGCCGAAAGCCGGCTGGCGATCGACCAGGGGCCGATCGTGGTCGGGCTGGAGAACTATCGCTCCGGCCTGTTGTGGCGGCTTGGCATGGCCCGGCCCGAGATCCGCTCGGGCCTGGCCGCGCTCGGCTTTTCCAGCCCCTATCTCGATCTCATCGCCTGAAGCGCGGCGTCCCTTGCGGCGGAGGCCCAGGCACGAGACCGGCGCGCCGGTCCGGCGGTCGAACTGCTCCGGCAGCGCGTCGCCGGCCGGTGCCACGTCATGGATCAGCCGCATCCAGGATTCGGCCTTCTCGAAGGCCGGGCGGGCACGGTTGCGTTCGGCAAGGCGGTAATGCAGCTCGGCAAAGCCCAGCGTCACCGGGAACCATGGGTTGCCGCCGAAGAAGCCATCGCGGGTCGACCGGCCGATGGCCAGCACCTGCCGGCCGGCATTGATCGGATAGAGCCCGGCGAAATCCCGTTCCAGTGCGGCCACCGTGCCCATGGTGCGCGAGGCCGACAGGCCGAACGGCCCCGCATCGCGCCCGGCATGAAGGATGGCCAGCACGGTGGCGGCGTCATGCTCGGACGCGCCGGCCTCGATGCTGTCCTTCCACGCCGCGGCCGAGGGGGCGGCGCAGGCCTCGACCAGCCCGGCGACCCGTGCGGCGGCGGACGCCATCCGGGCGGCGGCCTCGGCCTCGCCGCGCCCGGCCAGCCATGCGGCGCCGCGGTCCAGCGCATCCCACTGCACGATCAGGGTGAAGGAATGGCGCCGGGGCGGTTCTTCCTCCCACGGGCCGATGCAGGGCCGGCCGGCCACCGCGGCCAGATGGTCAAGGTCGCGCCGGACCAGCCGGGAAACCGCCTCGCCGTCCAGCTCGGGCAGGGCCGCGATCACCCCCAGGCAGCAGCCGACCCGAAGCGCCGGCCCGTCATCCTGCGGCCGGCTCCAGCGTTCCAGGTCGGGGGTGCCGTCGGGGGCCACCCGCGGCT
This sequence comes from Meridianimarinicoccus sp., assembly GCA_044221805.1. Taxonomy (GTDB): domain Bacteria; phylum Pseudomonadota; class Alphaproteobacteria; order Rhodobacterales; family Rhodobacteraceae; genus Meridianimarinicoccus. Next base: position 25,538 of record JBGAOK010000002.1, on the reverse strand, counting down.
CGCCCAGCCGGGCGCTGCCGGTCAGGGCGTGAAGCTCCACATCCGGGCGCAGGTATTCCAGATGGCTGGCCCTGGTGCTGCGGCGCAGGGGGTTTTCCGACAGCGCCGGCCGGTCCGGGTCCGAGATCGCCAGCGAGAACCGCACATGGTCGCGGAAGGCCTGCAGCCACCAGCCGCGGTCTTCCTCGGCGACATGGGGCAGGATGTCGGGCAGCACCCGCATCACCACCGCCGCATCGCGGATCCAGTGGTGGAAATAGTCGGGCTCGGGGTTCCAGTCGGCGACCCGGGGCGAGGCCAGCACCGACCCCGGCGCCGGGCGCACCACCCAGCCGAAGCCCGGCCGCTGGCGCACGAGCCCGGTGGCGGAGACCGCCGTGCGGATCGACCGGATGGCGCCAAGCCGGCGCGCCGTAATACCGGCGGACAGCGCGTCGCTCATGCCTCGACCGCGTCCAGCGCGGCGTCGAGCAGCGCCCGGGTCCGGGGCCCGGTCGGGCAATGGTGCTGGTCGGGGATGGTGGCGTAGAACCGGCCTTCCGCGGCGCAGGCGAAATAGGCCCGGGCGAAGCGCGGCGGGGTGATTCCGTCCGGTGCTCCGGTCAGCACGGCGACCGGCGCCGACAGCCGCGCCAGTGCCGGCGCGGCATCGCAGGCTTCCATCTCGACCCGCATCAGCGGCACCTCGCTTTCCAGCGCGGCCACCGCGTCCGGCCCCATCGCCCGGCGCGCCGACAGCAGCGCCCGGCCCGACAGCGCCGGCGAGACCGCAAGCAGGTGGTGCAATTCGTCCGCCTGATCCGCGATCATCGCCGCGGCATAGGCGCCAAGGCTGTGCCCGGCGAGGGCGAAGCGCGGCGCCGCCAGCCTTGGCCTGAGCCAGCGCAGCACCCGCGCCGCGGCCGCGGCATGGCCGGTCATGGTCAGGTCCGCCGGCGCGCCCAGCCCCGGCGTGGCCTCGGAATGGGGCAGGTCCGGGGCAGCGACGCGCCAGCCCCGGTCCAGATAGGCGCGGGCGATCTCGTCCACATGCGGCTGGGCGGCCGAGCCGTTGCGACCATGGATCAGCAGCACCGTCCCCCGCAGTGCGCCGGCCGGGTCTGCGATGTGGCAGGGAAGCACCGGCAGTCCGCCATCCGCGACCGTCTCCGTCCTTGCCGCATCGGTCCAGATCGCCATGGCTGCTTCCCCTGCCGGATTCGTCTTTTGCGCGAAGCTATCCGCATGCTGCGCCTTCGACGCAAGGCCCTGCGGGACACGGCCACGCAACCTCACCGCCTTGTTCCTGCGCCGCGTCCGCGCTAGACCGCGCGCGGACCTCGCAATCGGAGCCGCCCATGTCCTCGCCCAAGAAAGTCGTGCTGGCCTATTCCGGCGGCCTCGACACCTCGATCATCCTGAAATGGCTGCAGACCACCTATGGCTGCGAGGTCGTCACCTTCACCGCCGATCTGGGCCAGGGCGAGGAACTGGAACCCGCACGGGCCAAGGCCGAGCTTCTGGGCATCAATCCCGCGAACATCCATATCGAGGATCTGCGCGAGGAATTCGTCCGCGACTTCGTCTTCCCGATGTTCCGGGCGAATGCGCTTTATGAAGGCCTCTACCTTCTCGGCACCTCGATCGCCCGGCCGCTGATCTCGAAACGGCTGGTCGAAATCGCGGCGATGACCGGCGCCGACGCGGTCGCGCACGGCGCCACCGGCAAGGGCAACGACCAGGTCCGGTTCGAGCTTTCCGCCTATGCCCTGAACCCCGACATCAAGGTGATCGCGCCCTGGCGGGAATGGGACCTGACCAGCCGCACCAAGCTGCTGGAATTTGCCGAGGCGAACCAGATCCCGATCGCCAAGGACAAGCGCGGCGAGGCGCCGTTCTCGGTCGATGCGAACCTTCTGCACACCTCGTCCGAGGGCAAGGTACTGGAGAACCCGGCCGAGGAAGCGCCGGACTATGTCTATCAGCGCACCGTTCACCCCGAGAATGCACCCGACACCCCCGAATATGTGGAGATCGGCTTCGAGAAGGGCGACGCGGTGTCGGTGAATGGCGAACGCCTGACCCCCGCCGCGCTGCTGACCCGGCTGAACGAGATCGGCGGCCGGCATGGCTGCGGCCGGCTCGATCTGGTCGAAGGGCGCTTCGTCGGCATGAAGTCGCGCGGCGTCTACGAGACCCCGGGCGGCACCCTGCTGCTGGAAGCCCATCGCGGGGTCGAGCAGATCACCCTGGACCGGGGCGCGGCGCATCTGAAGGACGAACTGATGCCGCGCTATGCCGAGCTGATCTACAACGGCTTCTGGTTCTCGCCCGAACGCGAGATGCTGCAGGCGGCGATCGACCTGAGCCAGCGCCATGTCACCGGCACCGCGCGGCTGAAGCTCTACAAGGGCCGGGCTGCCTGCGTCGGGCGCTGGTCGGATGCCTCGCTCTATTCCGAGGCGCATGTGACCTTCGAGGAAGACGCCGGCGCCTATGACCAGAAGGACGCCTCGGGCTTCATCAAGCTGAACGCGCTCAGGCTGCGGCTTCTGGCACAGCGCAACCGTCGCCTGAGCCAGGCCTGACGGCGAGATTGCGTCCGGGGCCGGTTCCGCCTAGGCTGCCCCGGACAACCGAGCAGGAACCCGGACATGCGCGCCTTTCTTCTGGTCGCCCTCGCGAGCCTGACCGGCTGCGGTGTCCCGCTGGTTCCGAGCAACTGAGCAGGAGACGGGACGGAATGCGGCGCATAACCCTTATGGCGGTCCTTGCGGCCACAATGCTGTCATCCTGCGCGAACACCGTGCTGCCGGTGACCCGGGGCCGTATCGAGACCCGGGAACAGTTCATCTCGACCGTGGGCGGGCGCACCGTGACCAATGGCGAGGTGACCATCCAGATGGGCCGGCGCTGGACCTTCCGCGGCACCGACAAGGGCCAGCCCTTCAATGGCCAGTGGACATTCCGCGACGGGTTGTGGTGCCGGACCGTCGTCCGCCCGGCGCCATTGCCCGAGGAATGCCAGATCCTGACCGTTCGCGGCGAAACGCTGACCGTGATCCGCAACGAAGGCCGGGGGCCGACGCAGATCTTCCGCATCGTGCGCCGGAGCTATCCAGCTTAAACCGCCCGATAACCCTTTGTGGTTATGACTGATCTGTCGCCGCGGCGACGTTTGGCGAGTGATCTGGTTGCGGGGGTCCGTCCTTGGGGCGGACCCCTTGCCCCTTTCCGGTCCCGGAGCTAATCCGCCGCCATGGCGAAGCTCTATTTCCACTACTCGACGATGAACGCCGGCAAGTCGACCGCGCTGCTGCAGGCCGATTACAATTACCGCGAGCGCGGGATGGAAACCCTGCGCCTGACCGCGGCGATGGACCGGCGGGCCGGGCTGGGGCGGATCGCCTCGCGGATCGGCATCTCCTCCGACGCGCTGGCCTTCGAGGGTGATACCGACCTGTTCGCGCTGATCGCCGGCCGGCACCGCGGCGCCCCGCTGGCCTGCGCCTTCGTGGACGAGGCGCAGTTCCTGAGCGAGGCGCAGGTCTGGCACTTGGCGCGGGTGGTCGATGACCTGGGCGTGCCGGTGATGGCCTATGGCCTGCGCACCGACTTCCGCGGCCGGCTGTTCCCGGGTTCGGCCGCGCTGCTGGCGCTGGCCGACGACCTGCGCGAGGTGCGCACGATCTGCCATTGCGGCAAGCGCGCCAGCATGGTGGTCCGCCAGGGTCCCGACGGCAAGCCCGCCCGCCGCGGCGCGCAGGTCCAGATCGGCGGCAACGAGACCTATGTGTCGCTGTGCCGGCGCCACTGGCGCGCGGCGATGGGCGACGACGGCAGCTGACCTGCCCGGCTCAGTAGAGCCGCCCGCCCGCCGGCACCGGCTGGTCGGGACCGATCAGCACCACCTGCCCCTCGCCGTCCGGCAGGCCGAGGACGAGGATCTCGGACAGGAAGGCGCCGATCCGGCGCGGCGGGAAGTTGACCACTGCCAGCACCTGCTTGCCGACCAGCGCGTCCGGCGCGTAATGGGCGGTGATCTGGGCGGAACTCTGCTTCAGCCCGATCGCAGCACCGAAATCGACCCAGAGCTTGATCGCCGGCGTCCGCGCCTCGGGATAGGGCTCGGCCCGGACCACGGTGCCGACCCGGATGTCGAGCCGGTGGAAATCCTCGATCGTGGCAAAGCCGGGCGCGTCGCTCATTGGCCCAGCTCGCGCGAGCGGGCGGCGGCGGCGGCGACAGTGCGGCGGATCAGCGGCGGCAAGCCGGTCGCCTCGTCCATCAAGTGCGCCAGTCCGGCGGCGGTGGTGCCGGCCGGGCTGGTCACGTTGACTCGCAACTGCGCGGGATGCTCCGCCGAGGCCATCGCCAGCGCGCCCGCCCCGGCCACGGTGGCGGTGGCCAGCCTGAGCGCCAGCTCGGGGGCCAGGCCCTCCGCTTCGCCCGCGGCAGCCAGCGCCTCGATCATGTGGAAGACGTAGGCCGGGCCGCTACCCGACAGGGCGGTGACCGCGTCCATCTGGGCCTCGCTCTCGAGCCGGACGGTCTGGCCGACCGCCGCGAGCAGATCTTCGGCCATGGCGACCGCGGCTTCGTCGGCCGTGGCGCCACCGATCACCGCGGTCATGCCCTGACCGACCGCCGCCGGCGTGTTCGGCATCGCCCGGACGACCGGTGTGCGGTCTCCCAAGAGGTCGAGGTAGGTCCGGATCGGGATGCCGGCGGCGATCGACAGGAACACCGTGTCGCCGTTGCCCATGGCCGCCAGCTCCGGCAGGGCCGCGGCCATCATCTGCGGCTTGACCGCGACCAGCACCAGTGCGGGGTCGGCCGGTAGCGGAGCATTCAGGTTCAGCCCCGGCAGGGCTTTCAGCCAGTCCGAAGGCCGCGGTTCGATCACCCAGACCCGGTCGGCCGGCAGCCCCTGCGCCAGCCATCCTGCCAGCAGCGCCGAACCCATCTTGCCGCAGCCCAGAAGCACCAGGCCGCGGCGCGCGATCGCTTCGTTCATTGCCTTCCCCCCTCTCGGCCCGACCCTTGCGAGGCCGGCGCCGGATCGGGTCAGGCGCGCCCGTAGGCCTCGGCAATGGCGACCTTGGCGGCCGCCTCGGGCTTGGTATCACCCCAGCAGACCAGCTGGAAGGCCGGATAGTACCGTTCGGCGGCGGCGACGGCGGTGGCGATGATCATGTCGATCTGGTCGGCCGATGCGCATTGCCCGCCGGTCAGCAAGAGGCCATAGCGATAGACCATCAGCTTCTGTTCGGCCCAGAACGAGAACGCCCCGGTCCAGCAGCCGTCATTGGCAAGGTTCACCATCTCGTAGAGTTCCGGCGTGCGGTCCGCCGGCGGATCCAGTTCGAAACTGGCAATCATCCGCAACGTCTCGTCCCGGGCCGACCAGGCCAGCGTGATCGAATAGGTGCGCCACTGGCCCTCGACCGCCATGGCGATCTGGTCCTCTCCGACTCGGTCGAATTCCCAGTCATTGTCCTCTGCCAGGGTCTCGACGATGTCGATGGGATGCGCTCCGTCGATCAGATGTTCGGAAAGTGACATGCCCGGCCTCGCTGCTTGCAGCCTTGGCGGCAAATGCGCCAAGACTTGGTGCCTGCCCAACAAGCGGGGTCAAGGAGCAACACCGCTTACAATATATGGTGTGAGCAAAAGGCACACCCTGTAAAGCGATATTTCCGTGACGAAACGCCCTCCCGACCCGGGCGGCCGGCTTGTAACAGACTGATGACGCAGGATTGGGCAGGTCGTGTCTGCCGCACGCCTGCAAGGCAGGGATCAGCCCTGGGGGCCACCCTGAATTGCGTCCAGACGGGCCTTCAGGGCCTCGTTCTCCTCGCGGGCCTTCTGGGCCATGGCACGCACCGCGTCGAATTCCTCGCGTGTGACGAAGTTGCGGTCAGCCAGCCAGCGGTCGAGCAGGCCCTTGACCGCGGTCTCGGCCTCGTCCCGGGCGCCCTGCGCGACCCCCATGGCATTGGTCATCAACTGGGAGATGTCGTCGAGGATCTTGGACCTGGTCTGCATGTTGCCCTCCTTCGGTGGCCAAGGAGGATATGGCGTGGCGGAGGCCCAAGCTCAAGGTTGACTTCGGCCGGGGTCGGCTGCGAAGTGCCGCCATGGTCTTCGCCCTGCCCTTTCCGCCGCTCAGTCCGGAGGTCTTCTCGTTCGAGATCGGCGGCTTCGGCTTCGCCCTGCGCTGGTATGCGCTGGCCTATATCGCCGGCCTGCTGATCGGGCTTTGGCTGGTCCGGCGGGCGCTGTCGCGGCCCGGCCTCTGGCCCGGCGACCGGGCGCCGATGACCCCGGCGCAGGCCGAGGCGCTGCTGACCTGGGTCATCCTGGGCGTGGTGCTGGGCGGGCGGCTGGGCTTCGTGCTGTTCTACCAGCCGGGCTACTACCGGGCGAACCCGGGCGAGATCCTGAAGCTGTGGCAGGGCGGCATGGCCTTCCATGGCGGTCTGGCCGGCGTGGTCATCGCGACGGCGGTGTTCGTGCGCCGCCACCGGCTGTCCTGGGCCGGCACTGCCGATGTGCTGGCGCTGGCGACGCCGCCGGGCCTGTTCCTGGGCCGCGTCGCCAACTTCATCAACGCCGAGCTCTGGGGCCGGCCCACCACGTTGCCCTGGGGCGTGATATTTCCGGGCGAATGGGCGCAGACCTGCCCCGCGGGCTGGACCGGCCCCTGTGCCCGGCACCCCTCTCAGCTCTACGAGGCGGCGCTGGAAGGTCTGCTGCTGGGCGGGCTGCTGGTCTGGCTGGCCTGGCGGCGCGGTGCGTTGAAGGTGCCCGGCCGCGTCGCAGGGCTGTTCTTCCTCGGCTATGGTCTCGCCCGGCTGGTGGTCGAGCAGTTCCGGCAGGCCGATGCCCAGTTCGTCACCGACGCCAATCCCTGGGGCCATGTGCTGCAACTGGGCGAATACGGCCTGACCATGGGGCAGGTCCTGTCCCTGCCAATGGTAGCGGTGGGGTTGGCCCTGCTCGCCTGGTCCGAAACCCGGCGCCGCGCATGACCCCGCTGGCCGAGATCCTGATCCGCCGTCTCGCGGCCACCGGGCCGATCAGCCTGGCCGACTACATGGCGGAATGCCTGCTGCACCCGGTTCATGGCTATTACGCCACCCGCGACCCGCTGGGCCGGGCGGGCGACTTCATCACCGGGCCCGAGATCAGCCAGATGTTCGGCGAACTGATCGGGCTGGCGATGGTCCAGGCCTGGATCGACCAGGGCAGACCGCCGACCTTCGCGCTGGCCGAGCTGGGGCCGGGCCGCGGCACGCTGATGGCCGACCTGCTGCGGGCAGCGGCGGTGGTGCCCGGCTTCCACGCCGCGGCCGAGGTGCATCTGGTCGAAGCCTCGCCGGTGCTGCGCGCTGCGCAGGCCCAAGCCCTGCCGGGGCGGACGCCGGTCTGGCACGACCGGCTGGACAGCCTGCCCCAAATGCCGCTGTTCCTGGTGGCGAACGAATTCATCGACGCGCTGCCGATCCGCCAGTTCCTCAGGGTCGAGGACGGCTGGCGCGAGCGGCAGGTGACGGTGGATGACGGCCGGCTGGCCTTCGGGCTGTCGGCCCCGACCCGCTATGCCGGGCTGGCCCATCGCTATGACGAGACGGTGCCGGGCATGGTGGTGGAAATCTGCGCCCCCGGACTGGCCATCGCCACCCAGGTGGCCGAGCGGATTGCGGGTTTCGGCGGTGCCGCGCTGTTCATCGACTACGGCAGCTGGCGGTCCCGCGGCGACACCTTCCAGGCGATGCGGTCGCACGCCTATGCCGACCCGCTCGAGGCGCCGGGTCTGGCCGACCTGACCGCCCATGTGGACTTCGAGGCGTTGAAACGGGCGATGGAGTCGGTGCCCGGCACCGCTGTCCAGGGTCCGATCCCGCAGGGCGTGTTCCTCGAGCGGCTCGGCATCACCGCACGGGCGCAGACCCTTGCCCGAAACCTGAGCGGCGCCGATCTGGACGCCCACACGGCCGCACATCGCCGCTTGACCCATCCCGAGGAAATGGGGTCTCTCTTCCAATGTCTCTCGGCGACGCCTGCAGCGTCACATCCGTTCCCGGGACTGGATCCATGACGCTGGAAATCATTACTTCCGAAGTGTTGCATCCGCTGCGGCACGGTTTCTTCACCCGGCGGGGCGGGGCCTCGTCCGGGGTTTTCGAAGGGCTGAACTGCGGCCGCGGCTCGTCGGACCAGTCCGAAGTGGTCGAGATCAACCGCGAGCGCGCCGCGCAGGCCATGGGCGCCACCGCGGCAGACCTGCGCGGGCTCTGCCAGACCCATTCGGCGCGGGCGGTCGTGGCGGGCCATGATCTGCCAGCGGCCGCCCCCGACGCAGACGGTATCGTCACCCGGGAACCCGGACTTGTTCTGGCGGTTCTGACCGCCGACTGCGCACCGGTCCTGTTCGCGGACAAGCGTGCCGGCGTGGTCGGTGCCGCCCACGCCGGCTGGCGTGGCGCCCTCGACGGCGTGCTGGAGGCGACCATCGCGAAGATGGAGGAACTCGGCGCCAACCGATCCGATATCACCGCCGTGATCGGGCCGACGATCAGCCAGCGCGCCTATGAGGTCGGGCCCGAGTTCTTCGACACATTCATGCATGAAGATGTTGAATATGGGCGATTTTTCGCCGGCGGCGCGGGTGACCGGATGCACTTCGACCTGCCCGGATTCGCGCTTTACCGAATGCGGTCGGCAGGCATCGGCCATGCCGAGTGGATCGGCCACTGCACCTGCTCGAACCCCGTCCTGTTCTTCTCGTACAGACGCAGCCTGCACGAAAAGCAAGCAGACTACGGTCGACTGATCTCAACGATCAGGCTCTAGAGATCCCGCGCCGGTATTTTTGCCGCGTCGCAGCGAAAGCACAATGCATCCGTTACACGTCCGGGCTATTACTCTACCTGTGAGAGTAAAGAGTAGTGCCCGTTCGGCAGCCTACGAGTGAGGGTGCGGACTACCGAGTTTCAGGGTATGTGGTAGTTGCGAGTGTGCATGTTACGCACAGGTCTTGGGTCGTCCGGGTGCAGCCGGGCGGCCCTTTTCCGTTTCTGGATTCCGTTTGCTTCCCGGCCGTTCGCGTCCACGGGCGGTCTGCCGTCGACGGCGGGCCGCGGCCGCGGCCGCCGGTCAGGCAGACCGGCTCAGCCGATGCTCGAGGACCTCGAAAGGCACGCCCGCCTCATCCTTCGCGGTCCGAATCACGAGCGAGGTCTTGACGCTGGCGACATTGTCCGCCGCGGTCAGTTCGCCGGTCAGGAAGCCCTGGAAGGTGCTCAGGTCAGGGGCGACACATTTCAGGATGAAGTCCACCTCGCCGTTCAGCATGTGGCATTCGCGGACCAGTGGCCAGGCGCGGCAGCGCGCCTCGAAGGCCGAAAGATCCGTCTCGGCCTGGCTGCGAAGGCCAACCATGGCGAAGACCTGAACCTCGAATCCCAGCTCGCGGCTGTCGACCTGCGCATGATAGCCGCGGATGTATCCAGCTTCTTCCAGGGTGCGCATGCGCCTCAGGCACGGCGGCGCCGAAATCCCGACCCGCTTTGCCAGCTCGACGTTCGTCATCCGGCCGTTGGCCTGCAATTCCGCCAGGATCTTGCGATCGATGGGGTCGAGTTTGGACACCGCCATACCTGGAACTCCTTCTCGGCCGGACCTTATCCACTCGGGTCCAATGGCGCAATATTGTTTCGCCCGCTGGCGTTGCGGCGCAAGGAATCGTGCCCCGCCAGGCCTCTGGCCGGTCGCGTCCGCAGGGATCTTCCGTCCCGCCGCGTGCCGGCCTATATGCCGGAAACCTTCGGGAACCGACGGGCAGACGAGGAACGGGAATGACGGAAACCAAACACGCGCGCGTGCTCATCATCGGCTCGGGACCGGCCGGCTACACGGCCGCAGTCTATGCCTCGCGCGCCATGCTGAACCCGGTCCTGATCCAGGGCATGCAGCCCGGCGGGCAGCTCACCATCACCACCGAGGTCGAGAACTGGCCGGGCGACGCCATGGTGATGGGCCCGGACCTGATGACCCGGATGGAGGCCCATGCCCGCGAGGTCGGCACCGAGATCGTCGCCGACCTGATCACTGCGCTCGACCTCGCCGCGCGCCCTTTCGTGGCGACCGGCGACAGCGGCACCACCTACACCGCCGACGCCGTGATCCTTGCCACCGGCGCACAGGCGAAATGGCTGGGCCTGCCGTCCGAGGAGAAGTTCAAGGGCTTCGGCGTCTCGGCCTGTGCCACGTGCGACGGGTTCTTCTATCGCGGGCAGGAGGTGGTGGTGATCGGCGGCGGCAACACCGCGGTCGAGGAAGCCCTGTTCCTGACCAACTTCGCCTCGAAGGTAACGCTGATCCACCGCCGCGACAGCCTGCGGGCTGACCGGATCCTGCAGGACCGGCTGTTCCGCAACCCCAAGGTCAGCGTCCTGTGGAACCACACCGTGGACAGCGTGACCGGCACCGACACACCGCTGGGGGTCGAGGGCGTGGTCGCCCGCAACGTCGAGACCGGCGCGGTGACCGAGATCCCCTGCAAGGGTTTCTTCGTGGCGATCGGCCATGCCCCGGCGTCGGAACTGGTCACCGGCCAGCTCGAGACCCATCATGGCGGCTATGTGGTGACCCGGCCCGGCAGCACGGCGACCGCGATCCCCGGGGTCTTCGCCGCCGGCGACATTGCCGACCACGTGTTCCGGCAGGCGATCACCAGCGCCGGCATGGGCTGCATGGCCGCGCTCGAGGCCGAGCGGTTCCTTGCCGGATTCGAGGCTTGACCCGCGACCAGCTGTTGCATGACAGCCAATGTCATTTGACTGGGCAATGCGGGAGCGCTTACTGGGCGCCATGCGCGGCGGATGTTCCAAGATTTCGGGCCGGTTGGCCCCGGGTGGCGGCGCGACCGCCGTTTTGATCGTGCTCGCCATCGCGGCCGCCGTGTCACCTCGGGCGGCCGCGGCAGCGTCGGTCATTCCGACCGAAAGCGCCTGTCAGCCCGCCTGCGCCGCCCCGACCCTTGACGGTGACGAAGACAAGGCGAGCGGTCCGGTGATCACTCTCGACCTGGACACCGAAGCGAATCCGCTGCGGAAGTATGCGCCGATCCAGACCTTCCTGCGGTTCATCGGCGCCGGCGACGACACCGATGAACCCGCCGCGCCCGGAACCACCAAAGACTAGGCAACAAGGATCTGAATTGCGGCGCCGGTCAGGGGTCAGTGCACGTTGACCGGCCGCATGGCGTTCTGACGCGCCAGCGCAAAGGCCAGCCGGCGACCGGCCACCAGCGCCAGACGGTCGCCATTGGCGGCATGGACGGCGTAAAGGTCGGTGGCGCCGCCGGTCTGCGCCCGGACATCCTCGGGCAGATCGGCAGGATCGACGGGGCGGACATAGACGATCCGGTCCTCGGCGCCGTTTTCGGCAAAGCTGTGCGGCGTATCCATCACGAAACTCCCTTGCTGATCTCGATACGTTGCAGAACGGTCTCCGGTTTCGTCCGGCTGAGGTCGATATGAAGAAGGCCGTTCTCCATCGACGCGCCGGTCACCTCGACCTTGTCGGCCAGCACGAAGCTGCGCTGGAACTGCCGCGCCGCGATGCCCCGGTGCAGGAACACGCGTTGCCCGGCATCCTCGGCCTGCCGGCCGCGGACCACCAGCTGCCGGTCCTCGACGGTGATGGCCAGATCCTCCTCGCGGAAGCCGGCCACCGCCAGCGTGATCCGATACGACCAGTCCGACGTCTGCTCGATGTTGTAGGGCGGGTAACCGTCATTCCCGGTTCGGGCGGTATGCTCCACCAGACGCTCGAGCTGTTCGAAGCCAAGCAGGAAGGGATGCGTCCCCAGTGAGAGTTTGGTCATGGACATGTCCTTGAAGAAGCGACTGTCGGTCGGCGTCCCGGCATTCCGGCGACACCGGGAATATGGGTGGCGACAAAGCGTCTTGCAAGTCACGCGCCGGGCTTGTGTCTTTCCACAACAGCGCCTTTTCGCTATGGTGCAGGGCGCGCGCGCGCAATCGGCTTGGGGTAGCTGCACCATGAATGCCTTCGGACAGATGACGCATGATGACGTGCTGCGGGTGAAGCTCGAGGTGCTCAGACGCGAACACCGGGATCTCGACGAGGCGATCCATGCGCTCGAGGCCTCGGCCCGGGCCGATCACCTGACCCTGCGGCGCCTGAAGAAGCAGAAGCTGCAGCTGAAGGACCGCATCCAGGTGATCGAGGACCAGCTGGTTCCCGACATCATCGCCTGATCCGGACCTCGCGGCGCAGGCAGTTGCAGCCCGCGCGGGCTTGGCTATAGTCGCGCCTCTGCCGGCCGCGGGCCGGTCCCACCGGCGCGGGAGACGGGGCATGGCCGAGGTCAGGATCGGGATCATCATGGGCAGCCAGTCCGACTGGCCGACCATGAAACACGCCGCCGAAATCCTCGACGAACTGGCCCTGCCCTACGAGACGCGGATCGTCTCGGCCCACCGCACCCCCGACCGGCTCTGGACCTATGGCCGCGAGGCCGCCGGGCGCGGGCTCAAGGTCATCATCGCCGGAGCGGGCGGCGCGGCGCACCTTCCCGGCATGATGGCGTCCAAGACCCGCGTCCCGGTGATCGGCGTGCCGATCCAGACCCGGGCGCTGCACGGGGTCGATTCGCTCTATTCCATCCTGCAGATGCCGAAGGGCTTCCCGGTCGCGACCATGGCGATCGGCAATGCCGGGGCCGCCAATGCCGGGCTCATGGCGGCGGCGATCCTCGCCAACGAGGACGCCGCGCTGGCCGAAAGGCTGGATGCCTGGCGCGCGGCGCTGTCGGCCTCGATCCCCGAGGTGCCGCAGGATGACTGAGCGCCTGCGCCCCGGCGCCACCATCGGCATCCTCGGCGGCGGCCAGCTCGGCCGGATGCTGGCGCTGGCCGCGGCCCGGCTGGGGCTGCGTGTCCATGTCTATGATCCCGTCCCGGACGGCCCCGCCGAACAGGTCGCCGACGCCGCCACCATCGCGCCCTTCGACGACGCCGCGGCGCTGGCGGCCTTCGCCGAAGCGGTCGACGTGGTCACCTATGAATTCGAGAACATCCCCACCGCGGCGCTCGACCTGATCGAAAGCCGCCGGCCGATCCGCCCCGGCCGCCGGGCGCTGGCGGTGTCCCAGGACCGGCTGACGGAAAAGACCTTCCTGAACGGCATCGGCCTTGCCACCGCACCGTTCCACGAAGTGGACGGGATCGCGACTCGACGCGGCGCTGGCGGCGGCCGGCCTGCCGGCGATCCTGAAGACAAGACGCTTCGGCTATGACGGCAAGGGACAGGTGCGCATCGCCGAGCCCGCCGACGCCGCGGCGGCGCTGGACAGGCTGAAGGGCGCGCCGGCGATCCTGGAAGGCTTCGTGGCCTTCGACCGCGAGATCTCGGTGATCGGCGCCCGCGGGATCGATGGCGCTGTCGCCTGCTTCGACCCGGGCGAGAACCTGCACGAGAACGGCATCCTGCGCCGCACCACGGTCCCGGCCCGCATTGCCCCCGGCCTGCGCAGCGACGCCGTGCTGGCGGCCGCGCGGATCCTCTCGGCGCTGGACTATGTGGGCGTGATCGGGGTCGAGTTCTTCGTCACCCGCGCCGGCCTCGTGGTGAACGAATTCGCACCGCGGGTGCACAACTCCGGCCACTGGACCCAGAACGGCTGCGTGGTGGACCAGTTCGAACAGCATGTCCGCGCCGTCGCGGGCTGGCCGCTGGGCGACGGGACGCGCCATGCCGACGTGGTGATGGAAAACCTGATCGGGGACGAGGTCGACGCCTGGCCGCGGTTGGCGGCGGAACGCGGCACCGCGATCCACCTCTACGGAAAGGCCGAGGCGCGGCCGGGCCGCAAGATGGGCCATGTGAACCGGGTGACGCCGCTGCGCTGACGGCGCGGCCGGGGACCATAAGCCTTGGCCAGGCTTTTGGCAAGAGTTTTGCCAAAACTCTTGCCTGCGGCACGGTTGGCATCAGGCCAGGAAGCGCTCGGCCAAGGGCGAGGTCAGATGGGTGACCCGCCCCCCGGCAACGCGCGGCTCGAGGATCACCAGATCGGCCCGCAGACCCGGCGCGATCCGGCCCCGGTCAGCCAGCCCCAGAAGCCGCGCCGGTCCCTCCGACACCAGCCCGGCGGCGGCGTCCAGATCGTCCCAGCGCCAGCACCCCATGGCGCGGCGCGGATAGTGATAATCCGAGGCCAGCGCGTCAGAGCCCGGCCTATCGCGCGCACCGGCCGGCATGGCTCGCGCCCCGCACCACGTTCGGTGCTCCCAGCACGATGCCGTCGCCGCCTGCGCGCGCCGCCTCGGCCGCCGCGCGCTGCCGGCATCCCGCCCCGAGGGCCGGAAAAAGGCCTCCGTTCCGCGCTGGCATCGTCATGGCTGCCCAGCCGCACGCCCCGCGCGTGCAGGTCGGCGGCCAGCACGGCGCCCGCCGGCTTCGCGCTGGTGCAGGTTGCGCATCAGCGCCAGATGCGCGTCGGAGCGCCATCCCGCAACGCCCGGCGTGCGCCCCGCGGCCAGCGCGTCATGGGGCAGGTGGTCGTTGAACACCACATAGCCGATGCCGCACCGCTCGATCTTCCGCAGCAGGCGGCTCGTCCAGCGGCCGTGCTCGACGCGCAGTTGCAGCCGACAGTGGCCAGACCCGACCGGCATCGTTCGGCGACCGCGCGGGCGAGTCCGGCGCGCTTCTTGCGCTAGCATCGCGGTGGAGATGCCGTTCGCCGCCAGCTCGGCCGCGGCTGAGACCAGCCCTTCGGTCATGTTGCGCAGCGCGCCGCGCCGCACCGCCACGTGGCGTTCGAAGCCGTCGCCATGGGCATCGACGATCAGGGCAGAGCGTCAGCCGGTCATCCACCCGCGGCCGCCGGCGAGCCGATGGCCCTCGGCCACGTGCACGGCGAGGCCGACGCCGCCCAGCGGGATCGCGGTCAGCGCGCCGCCGCGAGGGCGAAGCCCTTCCGCGCGCCCCAGGCCCGGCACCATGCAGCCGCCGCATCTTGCGCCGCGCCGCCTTGCCGTCCGCGCCGTGCTGGTCCATGCCGGCCGGTTGCTGCTGGTCAATGCCTATCCGGGCGGTCAGAGCGACCTGTGGTGCGCGCCGGGCGGCGGGGTCGAAAGCGGCGCCTCGTTGGCCGAGAACCTGATCCGCGAGGTGTTCGAGGAAACCGGCCTGTCCGTATCTCCCGGCCGAGCCCCGCCAGGTCTCGGAGTTCCGCAACGGCTACCGGCTTCCATCAGGTCGAGCTGTTCTTCCATGCCGCGCTGACGGCGGGATCGCTCGCCGCGGGCTGGGCCGATCCCCAGGGCATCGTCACCGAACGGTACTTCTTCACCGCGGCCGAACTGACGGGCCTGCGTCAGCCGGACATCCTGCCGGATCTGGCCTTCGACCGCCCGCCCGGATCGACGCGCGCCGGAGCCGATGGCACCATGACGGCGAAGCCGACGCCGCCCAGCACCAGCGCCGCGGCGGGGACGAAGCGCAGGTCGAGCGCCTCGCCCAGCAGCAGGGCCCCCGCCAGCGCGGCAAGGACCGGCACGGTCAGCTGCGCGCCTGGCGGTCAGCTGCGGCAGCGAGCAGCCAGGCGCATAGGCCCCGAAGTCACCGCGCCCGAGATCAGCGCCAGCGCCGCCCCCGCGTCATCCCCCCGGCCAGGTGCCACGGCCAGCACCGCAAGCGCCGGTGCCAGCGCCAGCAGGAAGGCGCCCGCCGTCGCGCCCAGCGGATCGCGGCTGCCCCGGCCCAGAAGCGAATAGCAGCCCCAACCGACCGCCGCCGCCAGCATCAGCACCGACCCCGCCAGCGGCGGCGCGGTGGCACCGGCCGGCCAGAGCAGCACCAGCAGGCCCAGAAAGGCGATGCCCGCCCCGGTCCAGCGCGCGGGCGGGATACGGTCGCCGGCCAGGACGCTGCCGGCAAACATGGTGATCTGCACGCCCCCGAACAGCAGGAGCGCACCGATCCCGGCGTCCAGCGTCACATAGGCGAACGAGAATCCCAGCATGTAGACCGCCAGCGCCACGGCGTTCCGGGGCGCCAGCGCCGCCCGCAAGCGGCCCGACCCGCCGCCCCTGAGCGCAAGTAGGCCGAGCACCGCCGCGCCCGCGGCCAGCCGGATGGCGGCAAAGGCGGCCGGGCCGGTCCCGGTTCCCGCCAGCGCCATCCGGTTCAGCACCGAATTCGCCGCGAAGGCCACCATGGTGAGTGCGACCAGCGCGGCGAGCCTGGACATCACACCTCGTTGAAGGCTTCGGGATAGGTCAGCACGGCCTGTGCCGCCGCCATCCCCGGCGCGATCGGGTAGAAGCCGGTATACTGGCGCGGATAGGGGGTGATCAGCTCGGCCGGCCCGTCGAAGACGAAGCCGAAGCGCCGGTAGAATTTCGGATCGCCCACCACCACCACCGCATCGGCCTTCTGCCTCGCCGCGCCAGGTCGAGCCCGTTGGTGATCAGTTCCTGGCCGATGCCGCGGCGCGCACTTTCGCGGCGCACGCAGACCGGCCCAAGCGCCAGCCAGTTGCCCGGCATGCGCATCCGCGACAGCACGATATGGCCGACCAGAGCGCTTTCTTCCTCGGCGACCAGTTCGATCGCGATCTCGCCACGGTCGCGCAGGCTGCGGATCAGGTTCGATTCATTGGGCTGGCGGAAGGCATTCACCACCAGCACCGAGATGTTGAGATGGTCCTCGGGTCGCGCGGACCTGACGTCGATCATTCCTCACACTCCGTCACACTCATACGTCACAGATTGAAGCCCGCGGCCGTCTGCGAGACAAGCCGAACCGCGGGCGGGACGGGCATCAGCCGCGGGCAGCGAAGCCGGCGAAGCGGCCCAGAACCGGCGCCGCGATGGCGCCAAGACCCAGAAAGACCAGCGCGAACCAGGCCAGCCAGCCGATGAAGGGAACCAGGAAGACCACGCCTGCGACAGCCGCGCCCAGCATCGCCAGTGCCGCCTTCTGCGGCACATGTTCCGGGATCGCCTTGCCGAGGGCAGTCCAGATCCCGACGCCCAGGATGTAGCTGCCGGCGACATAGCCCGCGAAGATCAGGAACGCCGCGACCAGGATCGCCATCGGCACCAGCGGAAGACCGACCAGGGTCAGCGCCAGGACCACTGCCGCGCCGACCAGCGCCGACATCGCCACGAAGCCGGCAAGGATGCTCGTCCCGGGCGCGGCCAGCGCCCGGGCGCGGATATGGGCCACGGTCTCGGGCGCGATCGCCACCGCGGCGGCGGCGGCAAGGGCCACGACCACGACGCCGGTCAGGATGTTGCCGATGATCGCGGCCAGCCCGCGGCGCCCCATCGCCTCGACCTCGCGGCGCAGTTCGGGGGCGCTGTCCTTCACCTCGTCGATCTCGCGGATCGTCACCCGGTCGGCCGGGGCGACGCGCTCGGGGACGGTGATCCCGTCGGCGTCATCCACGTAGAGCGTCAGGGCGCCGCCGACCGTTGCTTCGGGTCCGAAGCTGACGTCCTCGGCCGTGATGATCACGTCGCCGCTGATTGGCGCGTCGAGCCGCAACTCCGACCCGGTCAGCAGCGCCGCGCCCTGGACCGGCGCCGACAGGGTGACCTCGGCGCCGAGGATGCGGATGTTGCCCGTCACTGGGGCGTTCACCACCACCTCGGAACCGAACAGCGACACGCCGCCTGCGACCTCGCTGTCGATGTCGATGCTGTAGCCGGCGGCATAGAGCCCGCCCGCCACCGGTGCCTCGACCGCCAGCCGCCGGCCGGCCAGATGCGCCGCGCCGCCGACCGGCTGGTCCACCGTCACCGTCGCGCCGGCGGCGAACAGGTCGCCCGTCACGGCGCCTGAGACGGCATCGCTGCCGGCCACGTAGGTGTCGCCGCCGATGGTCAGCCGGCTGGTGCCGTCATCGGCCAGAGCCGGCGCGGCCGAGAGGGCCAGCGCGGCTGCCAGAATCAGGAAAGGTCGCATCACAATCCCCAGTGTGGTGAGTCGGCGCAACTATGCCACGCCCTGCCGCCGGCTGCCGGATTTCGCAACGACAGCTTCCAGGCAACGCCGCAGCAGCTCTGCGCCGTCCAGTCCGGTCCGGGCCTGAAGGTCCGCCAGCCGCGCCCGCTCCGCCTTCGGCAGCTGCAGCGGCGGGCGGCGCACCGGCGGCGCCGGGTCGGCCGGGTCGGGCGGCACCGCGTCCAGTGCTCCGGCCAGCATCAGCCGCATGGTGTCGCCCAGCCCGCGCCGGCCTTCCCCGCGCCGGCGCACTTCGCAAGCAGCGCCGGCGTCAGCGCCACCATCACCACCCGGCGGCGGTCCTTGCGTGACATGGCGATCCCCCGTGGTCCGGCCAGTGCAAACGGATGTCGGCGCAAACGGAAAGGGGCCGCCCGCAGGCGACCCCTAGGTCCAAGGCGCGAGGCCCGGGACTGCTTACATCATGCCGTCCATGCCGCCCATGCCGCCCATGCCGGCCGGCGACTTGTCGTCCTTCGGATGCTCGGCGATCATGGCTTCGGTGGTGATCAGCAGGCCAGCGATCGAGGCGGCGTCTTCCAGCGCGGTACGGACCACCTTCGCCGGGTCGATGACGCCGAAGGCGAACATGTCACCGTATTCCTCGGTCTGGGCGTTGAAGCCGAAGGTCACGTCCGAGGTCTCGCGGATCTTGCCGGCGACGACGGCACCGTCGACACCTGCGTTCTCGGCGATCTGGCGCAGCGGCGCTTCCACGGCGCGGCGCACGATGGCGATCCCGGCGTTCTGGTCGGCATTGGCGCCGGTCAGACCTTCCAGTTTCTTGCCGGCCTGGATCAGGGCGACGCCGCCGCCGACCACGACGCCTTCCTGCACGGCCGCGCGGGTCGCGTTGAGCGCGTCGTCGACGCGATCCTTGCGCTCCTTCACCTCGACCTCGGAGGCGCCGCCGACGCGGATCACCGCGACGCCGCCGGCGAGCTTCGCCAGCCGCTCCTGCAGCTTTTCCTTGTCGTAGTCCGAGGTGGTTTCCTCGATCTGCTGACGGATCTGGCCAACGCGGGCTTCGATCTCGACCTTCTCGCCATGACCGTCGACGATCGTGGTCTCGTCCTTCGAGATCGAGATCTTGCGGGCGCGGCCCAGCATGTCGATGGTCACGTTCTCGAGCTTCATGCCCAGGTCTTCCGAGATCACCTGGCCGCCGGTCAGGATCGCGATGTCCTGCAGCATGGCCTTGCGGCGGTCGCCGAAGCCCGGTGCCTTGACGGCCGCGACCTTCAGGCCGCCACGCAGCTTGTTGACCACGAGGGTCGCCAGCGCTTCGCCTTCCACGTCCTCGGCCACGATCAGCAGCGGCTTCTGGGCCTGGATCACGGCTTCCAGCAGCGGCACCATCGGCTGCAGCGACGAGAGTTTCTTCTCGTGCAGCAGGATCAGGACGTCTTCCAGTTCGGCGACCATCTTGTCGGCATTGGTCACGAAGTAGGGCGACAGGTAGCCGCGGTCGAACTGCATGCCCTCGACCACGTCGGTCTCGGTGGCGAGGCCCTTGTTCTCTTCGACGGTGATGACGCCGTCGTTGCCGACCTTCTGCATCGCGTCGGCGATCTGCCGGCCGATTTCCTTCTCGCCGTTGGCCGAGATGGTGCCGACCTGGGCGATCTCGTCGGTGCCGGTGACGTCACGGGCAGCGGTCTTGATGGCTTCCACGACGCGCTCGACGGCGATGTCGATGCCGCGCTTCAGGTCCATCGGGTTCATGCCGGCGGCAACCGCCTTCAGGCCTTCCTTGACGATCGCCTGGGCGAGCACGGTGGCGGTGGTGGTGCCGTCGCCGGCCTCGTCATTGGTGCGCGAAGCGACTTCGCGGACCATCTGGGCGCCCATGTTCTCGAACTTGTCTTCCAGTTCGATTTCCTTGGCGACGGTCACGCCGTCCTTGGTGATGCGGGGCGCACCGAACGACTTGTCGATGACCACGTTGCGGCCTTTCGGGCCCAGGGTCACCTTCACGGCGTCGGCCAGGATGTTCACACCCTTGAGCATCCGGTTCCGGGCATCGGTACTGAAACGTACGTCTTTGGCAGCCATTGGCTGAACTCCTCGAAATTTTGATGGTCAGAAAGAAGGGTCGCGGGCCGATCAGGCCGCCGCGGCCGCCTGGGCTTCCTCGGTGATGATGCCGAGGATGTCGCTTTCCTTCATGATCAGCATCTCCTGACCGTCGACGGTCACTTCCGTGCCCGACCACTTGCCGAAAAGGATGCGATCCCCTTCCTTGACGCCCATCGCGATCAGTTCGCCGCTGTCCTTGCGGGCGCCTTCGCCGCAGGCCACCACGATACCCTCGGCGGGCTTCTCTTTCGCGCTGTCGGGGATGATCAGACCGCCTTTGGTTTTCTCGTTGGATTCGATGCGGCGCACCAGCACCCGGTCATGAAGCGGTTTGAATGCCATCTCTGAGGCTCCTTCGCTCAGTGTTTCTCCCTTTTAGCACTCACCCAAGGGGAGTGCTAATGAGCGGCATCTAGAGACCGCGCCGCGTCCTGTCAAGTTGTCCCCGGCCCGAAAGATCTGCCGCAGCGCAGCAGAACCGGCTCAGACCAGGTCGAGGAAAGCGTCGATCCCGTCGTCCCTCGTCGACCAGTCGCAGACCAGCCGGGCGGTCAGCGGGGCGTCCTCGGGACCGCCGTCGAGCGTTCCGTCCCACAGGTAGTAATCGGCACCGGCGGAAAGAAGATGCCGGTGCAGGGACCGCGGCCAGCGGGCGAAGACCGTGTTGGCCTCGACCGGCTGCACAAAGCTGCCCCGGTTGCGCAGCCGCAGCCCGTCAGCCAGCCGGTCGGCGGCGCGGTTCGCCTGCGCCGCCAGATCCAGCCAGAGATCCTCGGCCAGATAGGCGGCCATCTGCGCGGCCAGATAGCGGTGCTTGGACACCAGATGCCCGGCGCGCTTGCGGCGCAGCTCGAACTCCCAGGACTTCGCCGGGTCGAACAGCACCACCGCCTCGACCCCGATCAGACCGTTCTTGGTGCCGCCGAAGCTCAGCGTGTCCACCCCGGCCCTCCAGGTCAGTTCGGCCGGGGTACAGCCCAGTCGGACCAGCGCATTGGCGAAACGGGCGCCGTCCATGTGCAGCGTCAAGCCGAAGTCGTGCGCCACCGCGGCGATCGCGGCGACCTCGTCCACCGGATAGACCGTGCCCCATTCCGAGGCCTGGGTGATGGTGACCGGCCCGCGCTGGACGCCGTGGACGCCGCGGGTTTCCTCGCCAAGGATCGCGGCGCGCAGCGCGCCGGCGTCGATCCGGCCGCCCGGGCCGTCCACCGGCACCAGCTTGGCGCCGCCGGTATAGAATTCGGGCGCGCCACATTCGTCCTCGTGGACATGGGCATTGCGGGCGCAGAAGATCGCGCTCCACGGCGCCGCCATGGTGGCCAGCGCCAGCGCGTTCGCCGCGGTGCCGGTGGCGACCAGATGCACCGCAGCCTCGGGCGCCTCGAATACCTCGCGGATCCGGGCCGTGGCGATCCGTGTGACCTCGTCCGCGCCATAGCCGCGGGCATGGCCGGGATTGACCTTCGCCAGCGCGTCCAGAACCGAAGGGTGGACCGGCGCGGCATTGTCCGACGCGAAGAACATCAGAGATCCTCGATGATGTGGTCTTCCCACTCGTCTTCCGGCACCTCGAATTCGGGCACCGTCCAGCCCTGCACCGACTCGCCCGCCTTGTGGACCGAATCCGGATCGCCCGAGATCAGCGGGTGCCAGTCATACAGCACCTTGCCCTCGTGGAGCAGCCGATAGGCGCAGGTGCGCGGCATCCAGTAGGCGATCTCCGGCAGAGTCTTCGGCGTCAGCACCACGCATTCCGGCACGATCGACTTGCGGATCTCGTACTGGCTGCAGCGGCAGGTCTCGCCGTCCAGCAGGCGGCAGGCGACCCGGGTGAAGGCGACCTCGGCGGTGTCCGGATCCTCGAGCTTGTTCAGGCAGCACTTGCCGCAGCCGTCGCACAGCGCCTCCCACTCGCGCGGGGACATCCGGTTCAGCGGCACGGTTTCCCAGAACCTTTCGCGGAAGGCATCGCGCGGCACCAGCGACCTGGGAACGCGGAACCGCCGCTGCATCGTTCAGAGCGCGTCCAGGCGGGCGCGCGCCTCGGCGGCGTCGCGGTCCATCTGTGCCATCAGGGCGGGCAGGCCATCGAAGCGCATCTCGGGCCTGAGATAGTCCACCAGCCCCACCGACAGCTCGGCGCCGTAAAGATCGCCGCTGAAGTCGAACAGGAAGCTTTCCAGATTGGGCGTGTTCACCCCGAACATCGGCCTGACCCCCAGCGACGCGACGCCGTGATAGCTGCCAGTATGGGGTCCGTCCAGCACGTCGACCAGCACCGCATAGACCCCGAAGCGCGGCAGGTGCAGGCCGTCCAGCGCCATGTTCGCGGTCGGAAAGCCCAGCTGGCGGCCGCGCTTCTCGCCATGGATCACCGGGCCTTCGATCCGGTGCCAGTGGCCCAGCATGGCGCGGGCATCCCGCGGCCGGCCGTCGCTCAGCGCCTCGCGGATCCGGGTCGACGAGACCGGCTCGGGGCCGATGGCGAAATCCATCAGCTCGACCACAGTGACGCCGAAGCCCAGTACGGCCCCCAGCCGCTTCAGATCGTCGGCGTCGCCGGCCCGGCCCTTGCCGAAGCGGAAGTCGGCGCCCACCACCGCATGGGACAGCCCCAACCCGTCCCGGATCACGCTCTGGGCGAAGCCGCGCGGGTCCAGCCGGGAAAGCGCGGCATCGAAGGGCAGCTCGAACAGGATCTCGACGCCCAGCTTCTCCAGCCGGTGGGACCGGGCGTCCCTGCGCATCAGCCGGAAGGGCGGCGCGTCCGGCGCGAAGACCTCGCGCGGGTGCGGCTCGAAGGTGACGACGCCCAGCGGCCGGCCGCCGGCGCGGGCGATGTCCCATGCAAGGCCGATCACGGCCTGATGGCCCAGATGCACGCCGTCGAAATTCCCGATGGCGGCGCTGGCGCCTCGATCGGGGTCAGGAACCGGGGGGCTGTAGTGCCGGATGATCCGCATGCCGCCGCGATAGCGTCAGCCCCGGCTGGGTGCAAGCACCGTCGCCTCCCCGGTCACCACCAGCTTGCCGGCCACCTTGGCCTCGCAGGCCAGCATGACGCGGCGCCGTTCCAGGTTGATGTCGCTGACCGCGACCATCGCCGTCACCTCGGCGCCCACCGGCACCGGCGCCAGAAACTTCAGGGTCTGGCCCAGATAGACCGTGCCGTTCCCGGGCAGCTTGTTGGCGAGCAGCGCCGAGAACAGGCTCGACACCAGCATCCCGTGGACGATGCATCCGCCAAAGCGCGAGGCCGCGCCGACCGCCGGGTCCAGGTGGATCGGGTTCAGGTCCCCGCTCACATCGGCGAAGGACTCCACCGTCCCGGAATCGAGCACCCGCGTCAGGCTGGCGCTCATCCCGATCCTCAGATCTTCCACGAAGACCGTCTCGCCGATTTCCGTACGCATGATTCTGTCTTTCTGCTGTTTCTGCGCGATCCATAATTGCGCGCAAGAATATTTCAACAGTGTGTCTCAGCGCAGGCGACCAATGGCGTAGGCGGGCGACATCTTTGCCGATGCCATCCAGAGGGAAAGTTTCCGCGGATCCGGCTGGTCGACGGTGCCGGTTTCCTCGGCCAGAAGCCCGCCGGTGACGAACAGGCAGTCCAGATCCTCGCCCATCGCCCCGGCCAGGTCGGTGGTGGGGCCGTCGCCGATCGCCAGGATGCGTTCGTCGGGGATCCGGTCCAGAAGCGCCAGCCGCCGCCGGGCCAGATCGTAGATCGGCGGGTGCGGCTTGCCGAAATACAGGCTCTGGCCGCCGATCTCGGCATAGGCCTTGGCGATGGCGCCGGCGCAGTAGATCCGCTTGTCACCCCGGTCGACCACGATGTCGGGATTGGCGCAGAGCAGCTTCAGCCCCTTCTCGCGCGCCAGCAGGAGCTGGCCGCGATAATCGTCCGGGGTCTCGACCTCGTCGTCGAACAGGCCGGTGCAGGCGATGCCCTCGGCCTCGGCCAGCGGCACCAGTTCCACCGTGCCGGCGGGCAGCTCGGGCGGCAGTTCAAAGAAGAAGGCCTGATCCCGTTCGGGGCCGATATGGTGCACCTTGCGCCCGACCACACCGCCGACCAGCGCCGCCTGGGCGCTGTCGCCCGAAGTGACGATGTCGTCCCAAAGGTCGCGCGACGCCCCCAGACTGTCGAGCTGCAGCACCACCTGCCCGCGCGGTCGCGGCGCATTGGTGATCAGGATGACCTTGCCACCACTGCGCCGGAACGACTGCAGCGCCGCCGCCGCCTCGGGAAAGACCGTGACGCCATCGTGCAGCACGCCCCAGAGATCGCAGAACACAGCGTCATAGTCGGCCGCAAGGTCGCTGAGAGACTCGACGATCCGGGTCATGGCACCCCCCATAGAAGGGCCCCGCGCCCCGCTTCCACCTGCCCGGCAGCTAGCAGACCGGCGGCGCCGTTGAAAGGCCGGCCATCGTCGCCCATGCGGCCGGCGGGCCAGCCAACTCTTGCCCCAAGGGCCAGGGTCTGCATACCCTGTCCCAATTCGTCACGGACACCAGCCCGGAGTCGCCGGATGACACGGCCGCGAACCCTCTGCCGACTGATTGGCGCGATCGCTGCCCTGACGTCATCGGTACTGCCGTGTCACGCCGGCAGCACCGTGGCCCGCCGGCAGGGCGACACCGAAAGCCCGCTCGCCCGCTACTACCGGGATCTGGAGCAGGGATTTCTCAGCCGGGGCCAGTTGCGCCAGGACGGCGGACCGGTGGCCCTTGATCCGTCCCTGCTGTCGGAGAGCTTCCGCGAGATCGCGCTCAGCCGCGAATACGGCAGCAAGGACGCCCCCCTGATGCGGTGGGAGGAACCGGTCCGGATGGCGGTCCGCTTCGCACCCTCGATCGGCAAGGCCGACCAGGCCACCCATGCGCAGACCGTGCGCGCCTATGCCAACCGGCTCGAGCGGGTCAGCGGCCACGAAATCCGGTTCCAGGATCCGGACCCCAACTTCGTCGTCATGGTCGCGGCCGAGGCCGAGATCCGCGGCCTTGCGCCCTGGCTGAAGGCGAATGTGCCCGGCCTCTCGGACCGCACCATCCGCACCATCACCCGGATGCCCGCCGGGCATCTGTGCATGGTCGTCGCGGTGCCCCATGGCGACATCCGCAACGGCTATCGCAGCGCCATCGCGATCGTCCGGGCCGAGCACACCCCCCTGATGCGCCAGTCCTGCATCGAGGAGGAACTGGCCCAGGGCATGGGCCTGCCCAACGACTGCAAGGGTCCGCGGCCGTCGATCTTCAACGACAACGAACAATACGGCGTGCTGACCCGCCATGACGAGATGCTGCTCCGGGCGCTGTATTCGCCCCGGCTGCACTCCGGCATGCGGCGCGAACAGGCGATGCCGGTGGTGGCCGAGATCTTCGCGCAGGCGCCCGGCTGACGCAGCGCCGGGGAA
>JBGAOK010000160.1:0-4033 GCA_044221805.1 Meridianimarinicoccus sp. | reverse complement strand
GGCCGAGGGGTGTGCGGCCGGGACGGAAACCGGCAATCCGGTCGCGGCTGCCTGGGCGGGCGCGGAAACGCGCCTGCCGGGGGCAGGCAGGCGCGGCCGGATTTGTCGACGGCCAAATCCGGCGGGGCTGGTGGCGGCGGCGCTCCCGGGCGATTGGTGGGGGTGGCTGGGGGTGTCGGATCCCCGTTTTCGCGGGGATGACAGGGAAGGGGCCTGTGCGTCTCCCGGTTGAGCGCGGGGCCCCGGGTCAAGCCCGGGGCGTCACGGTATGGGTGTCGGGTGTATCCGGGGCTCCGCCCGTTCGTGGCGGAAACGCTTCACCGGAGCGTTTTCGGGACGCCACTCACCCCAGCAGCCGCCGGGCCGATGACCTGCGCGTGGATCTCCGCGTGCAGCCGAATGCAGCGCCCGCCGGGCGCTGCCTGATGCCGGTCAGCCGAGCAGCCGCCGGGCGATGACCTGCGCCTGAATCTCCGCGGCACCCTCGAAGATGTTCAGGATCCGCGAGTCGCAGAGGATGCGGCTGATCGTGTATTCGAGGGCAAAGCCGTTGCCGCCGTGGATCTGCAGGGCGTTGTCGGCGGCGGCCCAGGCGACGCGGGCGCCCAGCAGCTTGGCCATGCCGGCTTCCAGGTCGCAGCGGCGGCCGTGGTCCTTCTCCCACGCGGAGAAATAGGTGAGCTGGCGGGCGATCATGATCTCGACCGCCATCATGGCGAGCTTGCCCGAGACCCGGGGGAACTCGACCAGTGCCTTGCCGAACTGCTTGCGGTCGATGGCGTATTGCATGCCGACGTCAAGCGCGGCGGCGGCGACGCCGATGGCGCGGGCGGCGGTCTGGATGCGCGCGCTTTCGAAGGTTTCCATCAGCTGCTTGAAGCCGCGGCCGGGCTCGCCGCCGAGGAGGTTGTCGGCCTTGATCTCGAACCCGTCGAAGCCGAGTTCGTATTCCTTCATGCCGCGGTAGCCGAGGACCTCGATCTCGCCGCCGGTCATGCCGGGGGTGGGGAAGGGGGTCTCGTCGGTGCCGGGGGTCTTCTCGGCCAGGAACATCGACAGGCCGCGCCAGTCGGTGGTGGCGGGGTCGGTGCGCGCGAGCAGCGTCATCACATGGGTGCGCGCGGCGTGGGTGATCCAGGTCTTGTTGCCGGTGACCTTCCAGACATCGCCGTCGAGGACCGCGCGGGTGCGCAGCGAGCCCAGGTCGGAGCCGGTGTTGGGTTCGGTGAAGACCGCGGTGGGCAGGATCTCGGCCGAGGCGAGGAGGGGCAGCCAGTGCGCCTTCTGCTCGTCGGTGCCGCCGCAGAGGATGAGTTCGGCGGCGATCTCGGTCCGGGTGCCCAAGGAGCCCACGCCGATATAGCCGCGGGAGAGTTCTTCCGAGACCACGACCATGGAGGCTTTCGACAGGCCGAGGCCGCCGAAATCCTCGGGGATGGTGAGGCCGAAGACGCCCATCTCGGCGAGTTCCTCGATGATCGACATCGGGATCAGCTCGTCCTTGAGGTGCCATTCATGGGCGAAGGGGATGACCTTCTCGACCGCGAAGCGGCGGAACTGGTCGCGGATCATCTCGAGTTCGTCCTCGAGGCCGGAATGGCCGACGGTGACGTTGGCGGACTGCTCCAGCATCAGCTCGACCAGCCGGGTGCGGGCGGCGGGGGTGTTGCCGGCGGCCATCAGCAGCTCGACCTCGGCGGTGAGCATGGCGCGGCGGTCGTCGTGGGAGAGGCCGAGGTCGTGGGGGCGCACGATCTCGCCCTGGTTCATCGGGATGCCGCCGTGGATCTGGCTGAGGTATTCGCCGAAGCCGATCTGGAGGAGGAGCTTCTCGGTCTCGCCGAACTTGCCCATCTCGGAGAGCCGGCCGGCCCAGGCGCGCATCTGGCGCAGCGCTTCGACGTAAGTTGCGAGCCAGGCGAGGCCGTGGGCGGCGGTCTGGTAGGTTTCGATCAGGCTGCCCGAGATCTTGCCGTCGGCGCTGCAGAGCGCGCGGACCTTGTCGGTCGCGGCGGCGAGCAGCGTCTCGGCCGGCGGGATGGCGGCGCCGGTCAGGTCGAGAAGGTCGGGCAGGATCGCCGGCTGGGCGCCGGCGGCGGGCACGGTCTGACCGTCATGGGGCATGAGTCGCATCCTTTCGATATCTGGCCCGAAATACGCATTTCGCATTTGCAGCGCAACAAATTTTCAAAACGGCGGGCATAGTTGCAGTTTTCTGACCGATGCGACCTTTTGCACTGCGGCGCAGAATGCGGCAAACCGGTTGCAGGCTGTGCAGGGAGCGGCGGGATGGAATCTCTCACGTCCATGGAGCTGGTGGCGGCGGTGGTGGTGACGCTCTCGGCCAGTTTCGTGAAGGGCGCGGTGGGCTTCGCCCTGCCGATGATCATGGTGTCCGGGCTGGCGCTGTTCCTGCCGGCGCCGGTCGCCCTGGCGATGCTGATCGTGCCGACGCTGGCGAGCAATCTCTGGCAGGCGCTGCGGCAGGGGCGGGCGGCGGCCTGGACCTCGCTGCAGCCGTTTCGGCTGTATCTGGCGGTGCTGGTGCTGGCGATCCTGGCGACGGCGCAGCTGGTGACCTGGCTTCCCGAGGATGCGCTCTACCTGATCCTTGGCCTGCCGATCACGGTGCTTGCGCTGATGCAACTGGCGGGCGTGCGGTTCCATGTCCGGCCCGGGCAGAGGCGGGCGGCGGATCTGGGGGTCGGGCTGCTGGCCGGCGGCATGGGCGGGCTGTCGGGCGTCTGGGGGCCACAGACGGTGCTGTACCTGACCGCGCTCAATGTGCCCAAGGGCGAATCGGTACGGGTGCAGGGGGTGATCTACGGGGTGGGCGGCGTTGCCCTGCTGCTGGCGCACCTGAAGTCGGGGGTGCTGAACGCCCAGACCCTTCCGCTCTCAGTGCTGATGACGGTCCCGGCGCTGGCCGGGATGGCGCTGGGGTTCCGGGTGCAGGACCGGCTGGACCAGGACCGGTTCCGGCGCTGGACGCTGGTCGTGCTGGTTCTGGCGGGTCTGAACCTGATCCGCAAGGGCGCGGCCGGCCTGATCTGAGGGCCGGCCGCCCTGTCGGGCGCTGACGGCCCGGGGTCAGATGCTCTGGCCGCCCGAGACCTCGATCCGTTGCGCGGTGAGCCAGCCGAAATCGCCGGTCAGCAGGTCGGCGATCGCGCCGCCGATGTCATCGGGCAGGCCGACCCGGCCGAGCGCGGTCTGCGCCGCGATGATGCGGTTCAGCTCGGCATTGTCGCGCACCATGCCGCCGCCGAAATCGGTCTCGATGGCGCCGGGGGCGACCGCGTTCACGGTGATGCCGCGCGGCCCCAGTTCCCTGGCCAGATAGCGGGCCAGCACCTCGACCGCGCCCTTCATCGTGCCGTAGGCGGCATAGCCGGGCAGGGCGAAGCGGGCGAGGCCCGAGGACAGCATCACGATGCGGCCGCCATCGGCGATCTGCGGCAGGAGCCGCTGGGTCAGGAAGAAGACGCCCTTCAGGTGGACGTTCATCAGCTGGTCGAACTGGGCCTCGGTGGTTTCGGCAAAGGGCGCGTGGACCCCGACGCCGGCGTTGTTGACGAGGAAGTCGAAGCGGTCGGTGCCCCAGGTGTCGGCGAGCGCCGCCGCGACCGCGTCCGCGAAGGCGGGGAAGCCCGCGGTGTCGCCGGTGTCGAGGTGCAGCGCGACGGCCTTGCGGCCCTCGGCGGCGATGGCGGCGACCACGGCGTCGGCTTCGGCGCGGGCCGAGCGGTAGGTCAGGATCACGTCCGCGCCGCGCCGGGCGAGGTGCAGGGCGGTGTTGCGGCCAAGGCCGCGGCTGCCGCCGGTGACGATGGCGATCTTCGGTTGGGTGGGCATCATGGGATCCTCGGGGATGACGATGGCCTCGAGATAGACCGGCAGGGTCTGCGGCGCCTGCCGGTTTCTCCGACCAGCGGGAAATCGGCCCCTTGTGCCTCCGCATCCGTATACACTCACTGAAGAGTCCTCATCTGAAGCAGCGGGTAACTGGTTCGCTCCTGTGGCAGTCACAGCT
>JBGAOK010000159.1:0-4062 GCA_044221805.1 Meridianimarinicoccus sp. | reverse complement strand
CGCCCGGCAGACCGTCCGCTGCTGCACGAGCTGGTCCAGGGGCTCGATCTCGTCCCGGCGCCCTATGCCGCGCTGGCCAGGCAGCTTGGACGGGACGAAGCGGAGACGGTGGCGCGGATCGCGCAGCTTGCGGAAGCTCGCATCATTTCGCGCCTCGGAATCATCGTGCGGCACCGGCCGCTCGGCTGGACCGAGAATGCCATGACCGTCTGGGATCTGCCCGAAGCGCGTGTAGTGTCAGCGGGCGAAGCGCTGGCGCGACTTGCAGGCGTCACGCTCTGCTATCAGCGCAACCGCGTGCCGGGGGTCTGGCCCTTCGCCCTTTACGCGATGATCCATGGCCGAAGCCGGAGTGACGCGCTCGACGTTCTGCGCGCGGCGCGCACCCTTCCCGAACTTCAAGGTGCCGAGCACCGCGTCCTGTTCTCGACCCGCTGCTTCAAGCAGACCGGTGCCCAGATCACGGAGGCAGCATGAGACCCGCACCGCTGCCGGCAGATGCGCTGGACGAAACCGACCGGCACATCATCAACCGGCTTCAGGACGGCTTTCCGATTTCGCATGATCCCTTTGCCGAGGTTGCACCGGGGTGCGGCCTTTCCGGCCCGCAACTGATCGCGCGGGTCACGCGCCTGCGCGACGTGGGCGCGATCACCCGGTTCGGGCCGTTCCTCGACGCCGAGGCCATGGGCGGGGCCTTCTGCCTGTGCGCCATGGCCGTGCCGGCCGAGGATTTCGATGCTGTCGCGGCAATGGTCAATGCCCACGCCGAGGTCGCTCATAACTATGAACGCCTGCACAGGCTGAACATGTGGTTCGTCCTTGCCTGCGAACGGCCCGAGGAGATCCGCGAGGTTGCAGGCCGGATCGAGGGCGAGACCGGTCTTCGCGTTCACCTCTTTCCGAAACTGATGGAATTCTTCATCGGCTTCCGGGTCTCGGCATGAAGCTTGATCCAACCGACCGCCGGATCCTTGCTGCCGCCGCTGGCGGCTTGCCGTTGGTGGCTCATCCCTATGCGGAACTGGCACGTTGGCTTGGGCTGCCGGAAAGTGTCGTCATGGCGCGGATGCACGCGCTGATGGCGGCGGGCGTGATCCGCCGCATTGCGGTGGCGCCGAACCACTATGCGCTCGGGCTGGTGTCCAATGGCATGAGCGTCTGGGATATCGAGGACGAGGCCGCCGAGACGCTTGGCCCCGTGATCGGCGGGCTCGATTTCGTCAGTCATTGCTACCTCCGCCCCCGCAGCCTGCCGGAGTGGCCGTACAACTTGTTCGCCATGATCCACGGCGCAAGCCGGACCGAGGTCGAGGCGAAGCGCGCCCGCATCTCGGCGCTTCTGGGCGATGCCTGCCGGGGTTCCGACATTCTCTATTCCACGCGGATCCTCAAGAAGACGGGGATGCGACTAGCCGAAGGAAGCTGAGCCTTGTTCCGACTGAGCCAGTACATGCGCGAACTGATCGCACCGACGCCGGTGCGTCATCGGAACCCCGCCCCGGATGCGGTCAGGCCGGTGGTCATCTGGGGTCTGACCCGGCGCTGCAACCTGCGTTGCCGCCACTGCTACACGATTTCGGCGGATCTTCCGTTTCCGAACGAACTCTCGCACGAACAGGCGCTGGCTGTTCTCGACGACCTGAAGGAATTCGGCATCCCCGCGCTGATCCTCTCGGGCGGCGAGCCGCTCTCGCGGTTCGACTTCTTCGAGATCGCCGCGCGGGCGAAGGACCTGGGTTTCCGCCATCTCAGCCTGTCGACCAACGGCACCAGGCTCGCAGCCCAGGCGGACCGCATCGCCGCACTCGGCTTCGACTACGTCGGCGTCTCGCTCGACGGGATCGGGGGGACCAACGACTGGTTCCGGGGCGTCGAAGGCGCCTACGCCGAAGCACTGGCGGGCCTCAGGGCCTGCAAGGCGCAGGGTGTGAAAGTGGGCCTGCGGTTTTCCCTGACCGAGGCCAATGCCCAGCACCTGCCCCAGATGCTGGCCCTTTGCGACGCCGAAGGCATCGACAAGTTCTATCTCAGCCATCTCGTCTATGCCGGTCGGGGCGACAAACACCGCGGCGACGACACCGCCCATGCGCGCACCCGCGAGGCCCTGGACATCCTGATCGAGCGCGCCTGGTCAGGATTGTCCGGAGGCCGCCCGATCGAGATCGTCACCGGCAACAATGACGCGGATGCAGTCCATTTCCTGCACTGGGTCGAGCGCAATTTTGACCCCGCGCGGGCCGCCCATGTCCGCGCCCATCTTGAAGCCTGGGGTGGGAATTCCAGTGGCCTCGGCGTTGCCAACATCGACCCCGAAGGCAAGGTGCATCCCGACACCTACTGGTCGGATTACACCATCGGCTCGGTGAAGAAGCAGCCCTTCAGCACGCTGTGGACCGGGTCAGATCCAGTTCTGGCGATGCTGCGGCAGCGACCGCGACCGCTGAAAGGGCGGTGTGGCGCCTGCGCCGCTCTGCGCGTCTGCGGCGGCAACACCCGGATCCGCGCGCTGCAACTCAGCGGCGATCCCTGGGCCGAGGATCCCGCCTGCTACCTGTCCAACGCCGAGATCGGGGTGGACGAGGCGCCCCGCCTCGCCGTCACTCCCTTCCGCGGGAAAAGCCATGATCCGGCACATCGTTTTCTATAGCCTTCTGGCCGCCGCGGCTCAGGCAGAGCCGGACAGCGCATCGCTGTACACCCGGCATTGCGCCGCTTGTCACGCCGCGACCCGGCTTGGCGGCACCGGACCCGCGCTGATCCCGGAGAGTCTTGGCCGCCTGACGGGCGAGAAGTTGCTGGCGGTCATCGCCGAGGGGCGGCCGATGACACGCATGCCCGGCTTTGCCGGCACCATCTCGGCCGACGAGATCGCCGGCCTTGCCGCCTATGTATCATCTCCCCTGCCCCAACCGCCGCTCTGGGGCGCGGCCGAGATCATGGCAACGCGGGAACTGCGTACAGACTATGTTCCTGTCGCGGCGCCGGTCTTCGACGCGGATCCGATGAACGTGACACTTGTGGTCGAGACCGGCGACAGCCACATCAGCGTTCTTGGCGGCGATACCTTTGACATTCTCGACAGGTTTGAAACGCCATTTGCAGTTCATGGCGGGCCCAAATTCAGTCCTGACGGTCGCTTCGTCTTCGTCATGTCCCGGGACGGCTGGGTGCAGAAGTACGATATTTGGTCCCTGCACGAGGTCGGACGGGTCCGTGCCGGTCTGAACAGCCGGAACATCGCCATGAGTCATGACGGGCAGTGGCTGGCGGTAGCGAACTACCTTCCGGCGACGCTGACGATCCTGTCCACCAAGGACCTTTCGGTGGCAAGGGTGAACGAGGTTCGAGGCCGCGACGGCACGCCCTCCCGCGTATCTGCGGTCTACCAGGCCCCTGACCGGAAGTCCTTTGTCCTGGCGCTCAAGGACGTGCCGGAAGTCTGGGAAGTCGCGACCGACCCGATGGGCGGGCCGTTCCACGACGGCTTCGTCCACAGCCATGAAGCGGCGATGGAAGAAGAGCTTGGCGCCGAACGCGGGCTGTTCGCGCGGCGCCGCATCCTGGTTTCCGCCCCTCTCGACGACTTCTTCTTCGACCCCGACTACCGCAACCTGATCGGCGCCAACCGCGAGGGTGCCACCGGGGTCGTCGTCAACCTCGACGTCGGCCGCGAGATTGCCAGCCTGCCGCTGCCGGGCATGCCGCATCTCGGATCGGGCATCAGCTGGATGCGCGACGGGCGCCGGGTGATGGCCGTGCCGCATCTTGCCGAGGGCCGGATCAGCGTCATCGATATGGAGGACTGGAGCCTCTTGAAGGTCATCGAGACCTCGGGGCCTGGTTTCTTCCTCAGAACCCATGACCGCGTGCCGCAGATCTGGGCCGACGTGTTCACCGGGCCGCACAAGGGCGAGATGCATCTGATCGACAAGCAAAGCCTGGAGATTGTGCGTGTGCTGGTCCCCGACCCCGGCCGGACCGTGGCCCACACCGAGTTCACCCGCGATGGACGCCACGCGCTCGTGTCGGTCTGGGAGGAGAACGGCGCGGTGATCGTCT
>JBGAOK010000001.1:0-141396 GCA_044221805.1 Meridianimarinicoccus sp. | reverse complement strand
GCACGCAGCTGGTCGGGCTGCCCGGACTTCGGCGACAGATCACACTCGCCGCAACGCGAAGGCGTGTCCCGGTGCTCGCGTGCCCCTGCGTTGAACCCCGCCCGTCGCGGCAGATCGCACCGGAGTCATCGTGCTCTGACCCCAGCGAACTCCGCCGCCCAACTCGCCGCAACGGGCGATCGGCTCCACACCGTCGGAACGCTTCGCCAATCGCCCGTTGCTACCTCCGCGCAGGCAAGCATTTGTCACCCGCCGACAAGTCGTTTCAGCTGGATGAGTGCTGGGGGTCAGAGCCGGACATGCCCGATAACCGAACCCGCGATGATGGGATGAATATCTTCATGCTCCACTGTTCGATTGCCTTGAAGGCGTTGCTCGCCAAGATTGCCACCAAAAATGACACGATGACGGATATTCCGGCGCCGATCGGTTGTGAGAATGTAGGATGGAAATAGACAACGAAGTAGACGACGATCTGGTGCAGGAGATATACAAAGAGCGTAACTGAGGCGAGAGAGGTCAATTGCCTGGCCAATGGTGTGGGCAGTGATATCTTCGGGTTGATGGCGAGTAGGACAAATGTCAAGACAAGCAAGACGCGCGCGCTCCATTGAAAATGCCAAGGCGCGTCAATCTGCATCAGAAGACCAAGAACGATCGTTGCGAGAACCCCGGTAATCGCCAGTTGGCCACGACCCTGCCAGCAGTGCAGCATCCAGCCAATCAGGAAGACCGACAGGCACTCCAGAAAGCCACGCGACGGACTATAAGGAAGTGGCAGGCGATCCTCGCCAATCAGCATTACCGCCAAAACTGGCAAGACTGCGGCCACCGCCAGAGCCGGCGCCGCCCAAGGACGCCGCACCACCGCCTCGCGCAAAACCGGTACTGCCGAGACCAGCGCCATGGCAAGGACGAGTTGCGTATAGACACTGACAAACCAGTATACCCCGAGCACCCAGCCCCCGGTCGGAACCCTATAGTTCCCCAAGAGCAACAGGAAGCTCAAGGGAACACTTTTTCCCACCAGTTCGTAAGCCGCAAGGAGCAAGAAGTATAATGGTACGATTGGATAGAGCAAGCGCGCCGCCAATCTGAAGGGTTCGCCTAAAGAAATCTGGCGCAGCTGAAAACGCGCCATGACGAACCCCATCAATGCGATCAGCATCCACGTGCCGCCGTACAGCGGGTAATTGGTTGCATGCTGAACGACAACAAGAGTGATCGCCAAAAGTCGCAGTGGTACATCAATGCCAAGGCGAACGCGATCGGAAACACCCGCACCGACTTCCCGCGACAGACCCTCAAGCATTACCAGAGGCATGTCTTCCCAACCCTGCGGCGCCTGCCCCAGGCGTTCCTCTAGGAACAGTTGCATTTGCAGATAGCTTAGCGAGTCACCGCCCAATGAGTTGAAGCTGTCCTCCGGGCCGACTTTGGGGCTGCGGGTCGCCCGCTGTAAAACCTTTGCCAGCGTATCATCTGCGTGTGCCTGTTGCGATGCGATCAGCGACGCTGTCAGCATTTCTGTTGCAATGCTGCGCAGTGCCCCATGGTCAGGCTTGCCCGAAGACAGACGCGGAACCTCCGCCAGAAAGCCCGCATGGATGACCGAAGGCGGCAGGCTGTATTCATCAGCTAGTGCTGCGACCGCCGCCATACCCTGATCCCGTTCACGATGGAGGATCACAAGCCGATCCTCAAGCGCCACCGCCTGGACCGGGATGCCCCGATCTAGCAGAAATGCTTCGATCTGGTCGAGACTGATCCTCAGCCCGTAGAGTTTGACAAAGCGCTTATGACGCCCGACGATTCGGAAGTATCCTGCATCGGTACGCTCGGCGACGTCACCGGTGTGCAGGTCGGTCACATCTTGACCACGCTCCAGATCTGCCCGTGTGATTGCATACCCCATCATCACATTCGGACCCGCGTAGACAAGTTCGCCCGGATGACCAGGTGTTTTGATCTCGGTTCCGTCTTCTGCCGCAAGCCAGAGACGCCCGCCAGGAATGGCGCGTCCGATTGTATCTGCGGCAGCGGGCAGTGCTTCAGGTGGGACAAATGAGATGCGGGGCGCGGCCTCGGTCTGGCCGTACATGATGAAAAGCTCCCAGTCATTCAGGCGGGACATCGCGTCAAAGCGGGAAACAAGATCCGGGGCGAGCTTGCCACCAGCTTGGGTCATATAGCGCAGGGACGGTAGCTCAGTTCCTGTAAAGCCGCCATGGGCAAGCAGTTCAAATTGATGTGGCACGAGCGCCAGGCTCGTTACCCGGGCGGCTCGGGCTTCATTCCAGAACACCGGGTCGATCACCGACTGTCGCACCAGCAGAAGAGACGCTTCTGCGGCGAGATAGGAATTCAGCACCGACAGACCATAGGAGTAGTGGAGCGGCAGCGTTGTCGCGGCCCGATCTGCAGGTGTAATGCCGAGGTACTCTGCGATAGCATTGGCATTTGAAGCAATATTGCGAGCGGAAAGCCGCACCAGTTTGGGGTCTCCGGTGCTGCCGGATGTGGACAACAGCACACGCAGATCGGGATGCGGCTCAGCATCGCCTTCATCGGGCAGGTGGTTCAGAACTGGGCAGACAGCTCCGGCGGGAATGCTGATTTCGGGCCGCCAAGAAGCGAAGATTCCGCTTTCAGAACTGATCTGGCCTGGCTCCAGAATGATCGCTGGATATCCCGCGCGGAGCGCACCGAGATAAGCTGCGATGGACTCTGGGTCGAGATCAAGCTCAAGGGCCACCAGGCACCGCCTGTTTGCCGTAAGTTGCTTCAGCTGTTCTGCCCAGGCATCAGCCCTGCGGGCCAACTTGCCATAGGTCAGGCCAGTTCCGCCTGGGATCGCAAGCGCACAATCGTCGGACGATCGCTCATTAAATCTCCAAAATTCACGCATCGTAACCTCTAATATATCAGATTGTATTCAATGATTTTTACCAATGACGTAATTCTATGACTAATAACTGATCGCGCCCCTCGGCCGCCATCCCGCTGACCGAAGGGCCGGTGGTTGACCTGGACACCGCCGTAGCGGCTTCAGGTCCGTCTTTCAGGCCCGCCCGTCGACGTCCCTCACGGAGCGCATCCGGGTCGTCCTGTTGTTTGTGTCCAGCAGTGTGCCAGCGCCCCGCCGCGTCAACCTCCTAGAAGCCCGGTCTCAGATGGGACTGCGCATACGCTTCGTCTCAGGTTGCCGATCTCCGGGTCCGTTTTTCGTTCCAGAACGGCATGCGTGTCGCGATGGCACCCGCGAGCCGGTCAGCAAGGCCGATCAGAGTCTTGCGGTGCCCGAGAACGGGCTTTTCGATGCAATGCCAGGAAAATGCCGCGCACAGACCGGCCAGCAGCATGGCGCCGAAGAAGCTCGCATACCAGGATCGATGATCGCCCATGACGGACGCGATCGCCTGTTGGATCGGATAGCTGTAAAGATAGAGTCCATAGGAATAGTCGCCACGGAAGATCGGGCCGACCTTCCTGGGATTGAGCAGGCCCAGATACACGGTCACGTAGGCCGCTGGAGCCCCGACGAAATAGGACGAGATTTCGGTCGTCAGCATGAGCATCGCAACAGCGGTGGCGATCAGACAGGCTGCGACGGACAGGCGGATCGCATCCCGGAAGAAGTAGAGCACCACGCCCCAGAGGAAGGACACCACCAGCACACGGCCGGAAACGGCATCGGACAAGTCGCGCAGTTCTCCGCTGATGAGGTCTTCGGCCGGCACGGCAACCTGTGCCAGGATGACGAACAGGAGAAGGGCCGTCCGGAACCGGATGATGCGCGTCACCCAGAGCAGCACGATAGCGAGATAACACTCGAGTTCGAACGGAATGGTCCAGAGCGACGCGTTCACCGCCGTCCGCGGCAGGTTCTCGAAGACACCGGGCAGATGGAACTGAATGAGGCCAAAGATGTTCGTCAGGTAGGACAGGGTCTTTGGATGGGTGAAATAGTCTCCCAGGCTCAGCGTCGTGAAAAGGGCGCCGATGACCACCATCGACAGCACGGTCTCGACCGCGAGCGCCGGCACGATGCGCATCGCCCGCAGCAGGACGAATTCGTGGATGCTGCGGACGCGCAGCAGACTGCCGCTGACCAGAAATCCGCTGAGCGCGAAGAACATGGGCAGGATCAGGCCAACGACCGGCCGGTACCACCCGTCCATGTCGAAGCCGAAATAGGACGTCCTGAACGCGTGCCAGAGAACGACGGCAGCAGACAGAAGGATTCGCAGGTAGTCGAACCCGCTGGACCGGAAGTTGGTCCGTTCCATGGCGTCCAGCACTCTTTCACTCTTCAACAGCATACTTTTTTCCTTCATGGACTTGCGGGGCAACTGCACGGCCGTACCCGCCTACGCGGTCGGTTTCGGACCGATCTGCGTCATCGGCTCGAGCTCTGCGCCCGGAGCCGCACACCGCGTCCGACAAATTCGGTCACGGCCTGGTCGATGGACTCGAAGGCCCGCTTGGCGACGAAAGCCAGCGCGAAAGCGAGGACCAGTGCGGATCCCGCCTCGACCCATTGTGGCAGATCGACCGAGAAGAACGGCGTGATGACGATCTGGTGCAGCAGGTAGACAAACAGCGTCACCGAGGCGAGGTTCTGCAGCAGACGCGCCGCGCGCGTGGGCAACGTCACCTTCGGGTTGATCGCCATCAGGGCAAGGCCCGCACCCAGAAGGACGATGGTCGTCATCCCGGTGCCGAACTGCGAGAACAGCCCGAGCATGACCACCGCCAGACCGGCGGTCGCCGCAACCTGTCCGCGTCCCTTCATCTGCTGCATCATCCAGCCGGCAAGGAAGAACGGCAGGCATTCGATGAAGCCGTGAGTCGTGTAGTGCAGCCAGGGCCATGCGGACCGGTGGTCGGTCACGTAGTCGCCCTGCGCCAGCAGCACGGCCTGCAGCGAAAGCAGCACCACGCTTGCAACCGCAGGCGTCGTCCAGGGATGTCGGACCAGCTGATTGCGCGCCAGGGGGACCGCGGCGAACAGCATCAGGATCGCCACGACCTTGGCGAAGAAGCTGATGAACCAGTAGACTGTCAGAAGCGATCCGTTGATCGGCGCGTAATCCGCGAACAGAAGGTACGAGGTCATCGGAGCGTCGTCGCGCAAGAGCTCGTAGGTGAAGAGCAGCAGATAATAGAGCGGCAGGATCGGATACAGCATCCGCATCCCCAGCCGCAGCGCCTGACCTTCGGCGATCAGCTGCATCTGGAATCGGGCTGCCGAGAAGCCCATGAGCGCGATCAGAATCCAGACCCCGCCATACAGCCGATAGGTGGTTGCATGCTGCACCACGACGAACGAGATCGCGACGATCCGGAGCAGCACGTCGATTCCGACCGGGCTCCAGCCGGGACGGAACCCGGAAGGAGCGGACAGCGCCTCAAGTTGCGCGAGGGGCATGGCCTCCCAGCCTGCCGGCGCCTGGCCGAAGCGCTCCTCCAGAGCCATCTGCATCTGCAGATAGCTCAGGGAATCCCCGCCGAGCGAGGTGAAGCTGTCCTGCGGGCCGACGCTGGCGCTGCGGGTCGCCTGCCGCAGGACCTCGGCCAGGCTCTGCCCGGCGGGTTTCGGCCTTGCGGCCTCGATCCGCAGCACCTCGGCAGCCAGCGCGCGCAGCGCCTTGTGGTCCGGCTTGCCGGAGGCGAGCAGGGGCAGCTCGGGCAAATGACCGACGCGGATCTCGGCCGGCGGCAGGTCGTAGGCATCGGCCACAGCCTTGCGGGCCGCGGGACCGTCATCCGCCTCGGCATGGAGCAGCACCAGCCGGTCATCGACCGCAACCGCCTGGGCGGCGATGCCGCGGTCGTGCAGCAGCGCCTCGATCTGGTCGAGGCTCAGCCGGAGGCCGAAGATCTTCACGAAGCGCTTCATCCGCCCGACGATGCGATAGAGCCCGTCCGCGGTCCGTTCGGCGATGTCGCCGGTGCGCAGGTCGCTGACCTCGGCGCCCCGCGCCAGATCGGCGCGGGTCTCGGCATAGCCCATCATCACGTTCGGGCCGTCATAGACCAGTTCGCCGGCGAGCCCCGGCCGGGTGATCTCGGCGCCGGTCTCGTCGATGATGCGCAACCGACCGCCCGGGATCGGCTGGCCGATGGTATCGGCCGCCTGGGGCAGCGCAGCGGGGGGGACGAACGAGATCCGCGGCGCCGCCTCGGTCTGGCCATACATCAGAACCAGATCCCACCCCGCCGCCTTGCCGAGCGCGTCGAAGCGACGGACGGAGTCGGGGGCGAGCTTGCCGCCGGCCTGGGTGATGTAGCGCAGGCTGGGCAGGGGGCGGGCGGCGAAGCCACTGCGGTCCAGCAGGTCGAACTGGTGCGGGACCAGCGCGAGGCTGGTGGCGTGGTGGGTACGGAACGCCTCCCAGAAGGCCGGCTCGGTCACCGAGCGTTCGGTCAGGATCAGGGCGGCACCCGCGGCCAGATAGGAATTCAGGACCGAGAGCCCGTAGGAATAGAACAGCGGCAGCGTGGTCATCGCCCGGTCGGCGGGGGTCAGCGCCAGATACTCGGCAATGGCGCTGGCGTTCGAGGCGATGTTGCGCCGCGACAGGCGCACCAGCTTCGGATCGCCGGTGCTGCCCGAGGTTGACAGCAGCAGCGCCAGATCCGGATGCGGCTCGGGCAGGCCGTGGGCCGGGGTGTCGTCCCTGTAGATGCGCAGCGCGCCGGCAGTCGTGGCGATGCGGATCTCGGGATGCCAGACCCGCCGCAGGACGGTGTCGGGGCCGAGCTGACCCGGCTCCACCAGCAGCAGCGGCAGTTCCGCCCGCAGCGCACCGAGATAGGCCGCGATGGCATCGGGCGTCGTGGCGAATTCAAGGGCCACAACAGGGCGCCGGCCATGGGCCATGGCCACGAGATCGGCCCGCCAGTCTTCGGCCATGCGGTCGAGCTGGCGGTATGTGACAGGGGAAGCACCGGGGAGGATAAGGGCCGGATCATCCGGATTTCTGTCCCGGAGACGCGAAAAGTCCGCCATCATCAAATATGACCCACCAAATGAGGAACGTACTAAGTTCAAGGTTAATTCTTGATTGATTGCATGAGCGGCAGGGGGAGACAAGTCGCTTTCTGCGGCGCGGCATCGGGATGCCGGCTCTTGCCAGCCAGATGGTGCGCAGGGGCGCAATCAGCGCCAGGTGGTGCCTTGCAGGCGATCAAAAAAACGGCAAGGCCGGCCGGAACGGGTCCGATCAGTGCAGGGTATATACCCCGGCTGCAGCGAGACGGGCCGGCGCAACAGCCGGCACCACCGATCATTGCGGCGCAGGACGGGCGGCTAGCAGTCGGGTTGCCGGGAAAGGCATGCTCCAGGCCGCCAGGCGCCGCGATAGGGGCGCCCGCCTGAACCGCGCGAGCGGGGACAGGGTGGCGGCGACGGCCGGCGGGTTGCCGGGGTCGGCGCGATGGCGGCTCCGGCCGGAAGGCCGGCCGCTGCGGGTTGCGCGGTTGCCGGCGTCCCCGGATGGCGGGCTCCCGGCGCTTCGGGCGCGCCGTCGGCGACCGGATCGTCAGCCGGAGATCGCCTCAAGGACGCCGACCGCTCAACGGCGCCGTCACCTTCGCCCCGACCGATACGAGCGGATCGTCGCGGGCCCCGCACGGGTCGGGCCCGCTCATCCACGGCAACCTCGTGGCGGAAGCGGCCTTCGGTTTCGTCCCCCCGATCATCGACGAGGGGGCCGCGCGCACCCTCTGACCGGTGGCGGGCTTCCCCTGTTCCGTGCCGGCGTTGTCAGGGCCCGGCTGGGCGCGGGCATGCCACGCTTCCAACCCGACCCGCGACCGACGTCCATGGTCGGACCGCACATCTGCAGGGTCACCCCTGCACGGTCGACTGTGCTATCCTCGCGCAGTGTCGCGGTCGTTTTTCGCGGATCGAGTCAGGAGGGAGAATTGCGGATCCCCCGGCAGCCAGGCGATCTGGTCGAATACCTTTACGAAACGTCGGTCAAGCCCGAGCGGCTTTTCGACCTGATCGAAGAATGGGACGCCCGGATCCAGACGAGCGACCCGGAGATTTCGGTGCGGCTTGCCGGCTATTGCGATGCGCCCTTCGTCAGGCATGTCGAACGGGCGCTGGAGATCCTAGATGAGCTGAACACGTTCGAGTTCGGCAGGTTGGACGACCTGCTGGCTGGGATTACAACCGCGTCGATGGTGCTGACCGACCGCGGTGCCGTCGTCGCTGCGAACGAGCCGGCACGGACGACCTTCGGACTGTTCCCGGGCGGCTCGATCCGCCGGATGCCCCTGGCCGGGCCGGACCTCGACGGGTTCGCCGACCGGTTAGCGGCGGTGGCGCTCGGCCCCGAGATCCGGGACGACGTCGTGCAGCTTGATCTTCTTGGTCGGGACCGGCCGGTACTGATGCATCTGAGGACGCTTGGCATCGGCCGGGTGCAGCGCCACGCGCTCGCGGTCAGCACCGAGCACCTGTGGCAGGATGCGGCCGGCGGGGTGCTCGCACGCGTGTTCGGACTGACCGTCGCCGAAATCTCCCTGGTCAGGCAACTGAGCTTCGGAAACACGGTGCAAGAGATCTCACGGACCACCGCGCGGAGCGAGGGCACGGTGCGCTCGCAGCTGCACGCGGTCCTCGGCAAGACCGGCACCCGAAGCCAGGGCGAACTGATCAGGCTCGCGACCATGCTGCTGCAGGCCGTGGCCTTCGATCCGGGTCAGGTCCGGTCGACCGGCCAGGGCGGCGCGCTGTCGTGGGACCGTCGGCCGAAGCACATCCGCCTCACCGACGGTCGCCGGCTTGCCGTGCTGCAGTACGGCGACCCGGCGGGCCGGCCGGTGCTCTGGCTGCAATCGGGCATCGGGTACTTTCAACCGACACCGTCCGGCGAGCGCGAGCTCATCCGCCGCGGGCTTCGGGTCGTCGTCCCGCTTCGGGCCGGCTACGCAACCAGCGACCCGGCGCCGCCCGGCCGCGACATCCTCGACGTGGCGGTGTCGGACCTTGCCGAGCTGCTGGAAAAGGCCGGCATCGCGCGCTGTCCGGTGGTCACCACGACCCATGACATCCGCATTGCGCTGATGCTGGCCCAGAACGTGCCCGAGCGGGTCGAGCACATCGTCGCCATCGCCTGCGTGTTCCCGATCCTGAACATGGAACAGTTCCGCCGGCTGAACACCATCGGCCGATTCTACACGGCTACCGTCCGCTACGCACCGCACATGCTGCGGTTCATCCTCCGAGCGTGGCATGCGGACACGCGTCGAAGGGGTCTCCACGCGTCTATCCGTCAAGTCTACCGGGACACACCGGCTGACGCCCGCGCCTTCGCGGATCCCGAGATCGCGGAGGCGACAATCGCCGCCTTCGCCCTCACCTACGCGGCGGGCGCCACTGCCCAGGCCGCGTTCTGCGCCGAGGCCGTCCGATTCCACCAGCCCTGGCCCGCGGGGCTTGGTGCTGTGACCAGCCCGGTCACCCTGATCCATGGCGAACAGGACGGCAACGGGTCGTACGAGACCGCGCTGGACTACTGCGCCATCTACCCGGCCTGGCGCTGCGTCGGCTTCACCGACGAGGGCGAACTGGTGGCCCTCGCACGGTGGAACGATGTTCTCGACGTGATCGAGGACAGTGGCACGCCGGCGCTTGTGGCCTCTCCGACCGCGCCATAGCACCGACAGACCGGACTTGCGGGCCTGCAAACTGCCGGTGCGGACGCCATTTTTGCCGGGCTGCGTTGCCCGCAGCGGCGCGCCCCGGTTCAGGCCGGGTCAGCCCCGATCGGGCAATCCGAACAGCAGAATGCAACCGCCATCTACCAAACGGTAGATGCGGGCAGGTTCGCCGCATGCTCTGCTGGCGACCGGAAATGCATGACGAATATCCATGTTTTACATTGTAAATCAACAGTTTGATAGACAGCAGCGTCTAGCGGAGAGACGCGGCCTTCTGAGGAACGGAGGCGAGCATGCGGGGACCACTTCTGGTCAGTATCGCGGGGGCACTCTGGAGGACCGTCGGCATTGCGAATGGTCTGATGACCGGGCAGGCGGCGCTTGATCCGCCGGTCGTGGTCCGGAGGCGGAGCCTGATCGGCGTGGCAAGCCTGCTGGCTGCGGCCTCGGCGCTGGGGGTCCCGGGGATGCAAAGGGGCCGCGTGCCGTGGGGGCTGCGGGCCAGTCTCGGCGTTGCCGGCGCGGTCGTCGCGGCCAGGCGCGCCATGGCCCGGGTCCTGCATCCGCTGCGTGCCACCCGACTGGGGCTCGGCGGGGCGCTACTGGCGCGGCCGCAGGCCACCCTCGGCCTCGGTGCCCTGCCCGGCCGCGACCGCTGCTTTCTGGTCCATATCGGGGATGCGGCAAGGGGGGTGCCGATTTCGCCTTGGTGCCGGGACTGCACCGCAGCCGGACCGCGGGCCAGGGGATCCCCTCGCCTCCACCAGTCAGATCCTTGCATCAGGGAGTGTTTCCATGATCGAACTGCTTTTCGTCGCCTGCCTTTCGAGCGATCCCGGCATCTGCAGGGATCATTCCCTTCTCTTTGCCGAGACCCCGATCATGGTCTGCATGCTTCACGGACAGGCCCAGCTCGCCGAATGGAGCGCGGACCATCCTGAGTGGCGGATCCGGAGATGGGCGTGTCGTGTGCCGGATCGGACCAAAGCAGAA
Organism: Meridianimarinicoccus sp.; assembly: GCA_044221805.1. GTDB lineage: Bacteria > Pseudomonadota > Alphaproteobacteria > Rhodobacterales > Rhodobacteraceae > Meridianimarinicoccus. Next base: position 130,725 of record JBGAOK010000001.1, on the reverse strand, counting down.
CTCTGACGGCCACGGCGGCTATCGGGAGTCCGGCGCCTTGCCTTTCACGACACCTTGCTTCGATCGCCAGAGGATGCCCTGCGCCAGTGCATCCGGGTGCGGGCCGAAACCCATGTCCGTTTCGGCTGGCGTCGCGTCCGCGTCCTGTCGCGCCGTGAGCGCAGCGCGCAAGGCCTCAACCCGGGGCGCAGGCATCGGATGAATTTTCCGGCAACGGAAGAACGCGGACTGACCCGTGTTCTGCCGCAACTTTCCCGCTGATTTTCGCGAAATGGGAGGGGTGTCGTCCGCTAAGTGCTTGTTCCAGATACCACTGCAGTGGTCCGGAATACTTTGTTTCCAATTCGGCCGAGCCCGCCCGGAACGACGCTGGCCCCGTTAGGAATCCGGTAAGGTTCTGCGACGCAGGAAGGCTGCAGGGGCAAGCGTTGGATTATCGGAGTAAAGTCCATGGCGACCATTCCAGGCGGAGCCTTCAACGATTTCGTGTTTGGGACCTCGGCGGCCGATTTCATCATGGCTGGCGGCGGCGACGACACGGTGGTGGCCGGATCGGGCGACGATCTGGTCCAGGGGGAAGCGGGCAACGATTTCCTTAACGGCGGCTCGGGCAACGATCGCCTGCAGGGCGGCACCGGCAACGATCTTCTGACCGGGGGCACGGGCAATGACCGGCTGTCCGGCGACACCGGCAGCGACACCCTTCTGGGCGGGTCGGGCGACGACGCGCTTTTCGGGGGCGCCGATGGTGACACGCTGAGCGGCGACGCCGGCGCGGACCGGCTCGACGGCGGCGACGGCGACGACACGCTCAACGGCGGCACCGGCGACGACGAACTGGTGGGCGGGACAGGCAACGATCTGCTCTACGGACAGGACGGGTCGGACGATCTGGTCGGCGCGGTCGGCGATGACCGGCTCTACGGCGAGGCTGGCGATGACCTCGTGAGGGGCGGCCAGGGTGACGACGGCCTATATGGCGGGGATGGCGACGACGACCTGCTGGGCGGCGCTGGCGACGACCTGATCTCGGGCGACGCGGGTTCCGACATGCTCTTTGGCGGCGGGGGCAACGACTACCTGCTTGGCGGCGACGGCAGCGATGTCGTGGACGGCGGCAAGGGCGACGACATCCTCGTCGGCGGCACCGGCAACGACCTGTTCGTGTTCTCCGGCGGGGCCGACGTGGTGATGGATTTCAATGACGGCGACCTGCTGCAGATCGCGTCCTCGCTGCCCGAACTGACGCTCTCCAGCGCCGCAGACGTGCTCGATTACGCCTTCGACCTCGGCGGACAGGGCACGATGATCGATTTCGGTCAGGGCGACAGCATCTTCCTGAGCGGCATGTCCTTCGACCAAATCGCCGACGACCCGGGCCGCTACTTCGCGGTTGTCTGATCGTCAGCCGCCGCCCCGGTCTGCCGGGCCGGGTCGGCGATCCTCCATCCTTCGCGCAACCCTCAACGACCGGGGTCCGGGCGTGCCTGCTCTGATCGACAGTTTCCTTCCGCTCTCCTGCGAACTGGCCCCCCAAGCGCGGACGGCCGGCGGCCAGATCCGCATCGTGCCGCTCGGACCCGACCGGGCAGCGGTGTACTATCCCGTCCCCGCGGCCTTCAGCCGCGCCGGTCCCCTCGCGGTCAGGCTCGGCCAGGGCGCGCTCGTCGGCCCCTTCGCCGCAACGACGCTCGAACTGGCTGCGGGAAGGCGGCAAGTTGTGCTGCTGGGGATCGGCGCAGAGCGCCTGCTGCGGGAAGGGCTCACGCTGGCCCAAGACGGGCAGACCATCGCGCGACTGACCCCCGAGATGCTGCAATCGCCGCTGGCAAGTCCCCTGGCGCTGATCGCCGGGCTGAGCCAGCCCGGCGCGGCGCGACTGCTCCGGCTTCTGCTGACGACCGGCGTCTCGCTGTTCGGCGCCGGCGCGCATCCGGACTTCCACGCGCTGGCTGAACACCTGCTGGCGATCCTGCCGGTGACCGATCTGGCGCTGGTCTCTGTGCGGGCGGTCGGCCGGCGGGGCTGCCTTCTGTCCTGCCGGGGGCCGGACGGACCGGGGCAGCCCGCCGCCATCGTGCTGCTCGAAGGCACCCGGGTGCAGGCGCAGCGGAGCGCGCGGGTGCTGGCCGGCTCGGGCGCCGGGCGGCTGGATCTCTTCCTGCCGAAGCTGCCTGCCCCGGGTGCGACCCTGCTCGTTCTCGGCCCGCACCCGTTGCGGCTCGCCATTCCCCCTGACCGGCCCCGGCCGCTTGGTCTGGCGGGCTGGTTCCGGCGTGCCGCGCCGCCGCTTCAGGCGGAGGTTCTCGCGCTCGTCGACGGACTGTCACCTGAAGACACCGTGGCCCGCGCCCAGGCGGCCGAGGTCCGTTGCCCGCGCGAGGCGCTGCCGCAGCTGACCCTGAAGGCGGCGGCGCTGACCGAGTCCGGCCTGATCTATGCGCTTGCCGTCCGGGACCCTCAGGGACTTCTTTCCGCTGTGCGGATCGGCTTCGGGGCAGCCGGCCCCTCGGTCGTCTTCCGCCTGAAGGCGCCCGTGCTGCATCCCGACTGGGGCCCGGTTCATCTGGGCCATGTTGCCCTTGGCCCGGCGCCGGCGGGTAGCGTGCCGGCGCTGCGCGGCTCGCCGCGGCTTGACGCTGTCACCGCCTCCGGGCGCATCGTCCCGCAGGGAAGGGTCGCGATCCCGCTCTTCGACGGGACCCTGCCCGAGGGGCTGAAACGGTTCCGGGCCGAAGCCGCAGTCGAGGCCACCGCCGCCGCGCTGATCGACTTCTTCGCCCACCGCTCCGCCCTGCGCGTCGCGTTCCACGACTTCGGCGAACCACCGGACACCCCGCGGCTGCGCATCCTCGTCCCGTTCGACGGTTTTCCGGACCTTCTTTGCGCCGCCGTCACGGCGCTGGCGGTCGAATCCCGCCCGGCAGGGATCGAGGCCATCGTGCTGCCGGCGCAGGCGAGCCGGGCCGAACGCCTCGGCCCGCTGCTCGAGGACCTCCACGCGGTCACCGGCATCGCCCTGCGGCTTGCGCTGCCCGACCGGCCCTGCCACGAGGCCGAGCTTCTGCGCGCCGTTCTCGCAAAGTCCGATGCTGCCGAGACGATCCTCCTGCCCGCCGGCGCGGTGCTGCCCGCGAAGCCCGGCTGGCTCGCGCGCTGGCGGCGCCGGCTGGCCGCGTCCGCTTCGCCGCGCCTTCTGACCGCGCTGCCCGGCGCTGCACCGGCGGGCGGGGTGCGGCCCGCGACCGGCGGGACGCCGGTCTGGGTCGGGTTCAACCGCGCCGCCGCCGCTTCCCTGATCGCTTCTCCACTCCGCACCGCAAGCCGTCAGGGCGATCTCGCCTGCCTCGCCACCATCCTTGGACCGGGCTCGGTCGCGGTCGAGCGCCGGTCCGGCATCGGCGTTCTCGCCGGCCGGCCGGGCCAGGACCCGTCCCTCGAGGCCGCCGAGGCGCGGATTGCCGAAAGTCTCCGCCGCAGGCCGGAGTCTGGTGCACCATGAAGATCCTGTCGATCTGCCACGACCATCCGAGCCTGACCCCCGGCGGAACCGAGATCGTCGCCCGCGATCTCGTCCGGCATCTTGACCGGCTGCCCGGCGTCACGGCGCGCTTCCTGGCGGTCAGTACTGCGCTGACCCGGCCCGAAGCCGCAGCCGGGAGCGTGGAATGGCTGGGCGAGGACATGCTGCTGCGCACCGGCGGCTATGACGCCTTCAGCATGACCCGGCACGACGGGCCGGACTGGACGGCGGCGCTGGCCGGGGTGATCGGGGCGCTGGCGCCCGATCTCGTGCATCTGCACGGGCTCGACCGTATCGGCGCCAGCGTCGTCACCTTCCTGCGCTGCCGTTTCCCGCGGCTGCGGCTGGTGCTGACGCTTCACGATTACCAGATCCTCTGCCCGGCCGAGGGCCTGATGCTGCGCACCGCCGACGGGGCGCCGTGCCAGGCGCCCGACCCGATCGCCTGCCAGCAATGCTTCCCGCGGATCGAGGCGTGGCGCCACGCCCTGCGCGCCGACCATCTGCGCCGGGTTCTGGGCCAGATCGACGCCTTCATCGCGCCGAGCGCGTTCCTGCGCCAGCGCTTCCTCGATTGGGGCCTGCCGGAGGGCCGCGTCCACCTGGTCCGCAACGCCGTGGCGCCGCCGTCCGGCGGCGACGGCGACAGCAGTGCAGACGACAGCGGTTCTGGCAGTGGTGCTGGCTGGACCCTTGCGCCGGATCGCTTGCCCAACCGCTTCGCCTATCTGGGCAACCTCGCGCCGCACAAGGGCGTCCGCGTCCTGCTGAAGGCCGGGGAACTGCTGCGCGACGATCCGGCCGGCATCCGCATCAGCGTCCACGGCGACCTTGTCCATCCGTCCGAAGCGGCGCGCGCCGAGATCCGGCGCGCCTTCGACGCCGCCTGGCCGGTGGTGCAGCACCCGGGCCGCTACGGGCGCGAGGACGTGGCCGGCATCCTCGCCGCCGCGGACTGGGTGGTACTGCCCGCGCTCTGGCCCGAGAATGCACCCCTGTCGGTGCTCGAGGCGCTCGCGGCCGGCCGGCCGGTGATCTGCACTCCGGTCGGGGGCCTTCCGGAGCTGGTCCGCGACGGTGTCAACGGACTGCACGTGCCGCGCGGCGATGTCCATGGCTTGGCCGATACGCTGCGCCGCGCCGCCACCGACCCCGGGCTCTGGCACCGCCTTGCTGCCGGAACGCGCAGCCGGCCGCGCCACGAAGCGCATGTCGAGGCCCACCGCATTCTGTTCCAGGGTCTGTTACGGAAGGTTCCCGCATGATCGAGCAATCCCCCTGGGCGCTCGCCGCCGCCAGCGGCCCGGTCCTTGTTCCCGAGGCGATGGTCCTGGTGCCGCCCCTGGGCAGCTTCGTTCTGTTCCGCAGCCTGCCCGCGGCGCTGCCCGAGGGCGCCCGGGCGATGGTCAGCGGGCGCGAGCACGCGATGCGCGCGCTGGTCTGGGAGGCGGAGGCGGGCCGGGCGGCGTTGGTGCTGTTCGCCTCGGTGACGCCGACGCTTGGCTTCACGCTTCTCGGACCGGGTTCCGCCCAGTGCGAGGTCACCATGGCCCGCAGCATCAGTGGCGAACCCGCCGACGTCGCCCGGTTCCTCGTCGAGGCTGGCGCACCGCCGGCCGCGACCGTCGATTTCCTGATCGGCGCGGACGACCCGGACGCGGCTGCGGCGCGGGCGCTGCACGGGCTGCTCGGATCGCTTGCGGCGCCGGGCGGGGTGATCGAACTGGCCTGCGAACCCGAAACCGGCGGCATCCTGCTGCAGGGCTGGACCACCACGCCTTTGGCCGGGCCGTGCCGGATCGTCACCGCCGCCGGGCTGCGGACGGCCGCCGCGGCCCCGTTCGCGCGGGATGACGTGCTGGCACCGGCGACCGGGCTTTGCCTTTATGCCCATGGACTTCCGGAGGCGCCCGACCCGCGCGAGGCAGTCCTGGTCGTCGGTCCCGCGGGCGTGCTCCGCCTCACGCCCCTGTCGGGGATGACCCGGCTTCCCGACCCAGCGGCGGGGACGCGCCATGTCCGCGCGATGCTGGACCGGCTGCCGGACGACGACGCGGTCACTGCGCCGTTCCAGCGCATCTGCCGGCCGCGCTACCCCGGAACTGACACGCTTTCGGCGCATCCCGGCCCGGTGGCGGCGGCGCTCGACTGTGCGCTGCAGGCCCCGTCGGGGGACCTGTTCCTGTCCGGCTGGCTGCTCGATCCGCTGCACCAGGTGGACCGGATTCTGGTGAAGAGCACCGCAGGCCTCTACGCTCGCATCGACGACCGCTGGCACCCGACCCAGCGTCCAGACCTGATCCAGGGCTTCGCGGCCGACCCCCGTTTCGTGTCCTGCCTCGACCCGCGCGAGACGATGCACGGCTTCCTCGTCTACGTTCCCGGCGGCGCCGGTGCCGAACCCGACGCCGAGATCTATCTCGAACTGGTGCTGGCGGGCGGCGAGTGCCTGTTCCGGCCGCTCGCCCCGGCGCGCTGCCGCGACGGATCGGCCTGGCCAGCGATCCTGGCGCAGGTGCCGCGGCAGGATCCCGCGCTCGCCACGGTGCTCGGCGCCCATGTCGCACCCTTCGTCGCGCGGTTGTCGGGGGCGCAGACCGGACCGGCCCCGCGACTGCACCCGCTGGGCACGGCGGCGCCGGACCGAGGCCTCGGCAAGCCGGTCGTGGCGCTGATGCCCCTGAGCCAGCCGAGGCTGCTCGAGCCGGTGCTTGCCGCGCTCAGCGACACCGCGGACGCGGCGGAGCTTGACCTCGTCCTTGTCGCCGACGACACCATGCCGGCGAACTTCGTCGCCGGACTCGACGACTGCTTCCGCTTCTACGGCGTGACCGGCGCGGTGGCGCTGGTCCGTCCTCACCTGACTGCGGCGCGGCGGCTCGACCTCGTCGTCGCGGCGACCGAGGCGCCGGCGCTGCTGATCTGGGGTCCCGCGGCGCTGCCGAAACGGCCGGGCTGGCTGGCGGCGCTGCGCCGGGCGGCGGCGACGCTGCCGGGCTGCGCGCTGGTCTCGCCGGTGATGACCTGCGAGGACGGCACGCTGCATGTCGGCGGAGCGCGCGTCGCCGCCCCGGCCGACCGGGCGATCTGCCACGTCGCCGGCTTCGCCCGCGACCGGCAGGCGCTTGCGGCGCCGACCCGGGTCTCGGCGGGCGCGGCGGAACTGGCGCTGGTCGACCGCGGCCGACTGGAAGCCGCGGGCGGGCTGTGCGGCCGGATGCTGGGCGAGGCCCATGTCCACCACGACCTTGGCCGCCGCCTCGGCGCGGCCGGCGGCACCGTCTGGTTCACGCCTGAGGCCGAGTTCTGGATGCTCGGCCGCGCCGCTGCGGCGACCGGCCCGAGCACGGCGATCGAGGACCAGCTCGATGCGGCGCTGCTGGCGCTTGCCGCCGGCGCCGCATCCGAGATCCGGCCCGAGGCGAGGATAACAGGGGCATGAAGGCGCTGGTGATCTCCCATGCCCATCCGGCATTCTCGATCGGCGGCGCCCAGGCCGCCGCCTACAACCTGCATCTCGGGATCCGCGAGCAGCCCGGCTGGAGCTCGCATTTCCTGGCTGCCATGGGACCGCCCCTGGCGCGGCACCGCGAGTCGCGGCTGATGTCGATGGGCCGCGGCCCGGACGAGACCGGCTACTGGACCGACGGCTTCGACTGGCTGCATCTCGGCACGCCGGCGATCGACGGCCTGATGCAGGACTTCGAGCGCTTCCTGCGCGGGGTCGACCCCGACGTGGTGAACTTCCATCACGTTATGGGTTTCGGGGTGCAGGCTCTGCGCTCGGTCCGACGCGCCCTGGGCGACGTGCCAATCGTCTTCACGCTACATGAATACCTGGCCATCTGCGCCCACCACGGCCAGATGATCAAGCCGAGGACCCATGCGCTGTGCTCCCGCGCCTCGCCGACGGCGTGCGGGCACTGCTTCCCCGAGACCGGCGCGGCGGACCTGCTGCGGCGCGAGCTGTTCCTGAAGCGCTTCCTGGCTGAGGCGGACGCCTTCGTCAGTCCGTCGCATTTCCTCCTCACGCGCTTCGCAGAATGGGGCCTGCCGGCCGATCGGCTGGTGATGATCGAGAACGGGCTCGAGGCCGGGACCCCGGTGCCGCCGCGGCCGCTGGGGCGCGGAGGGCGGCGCAACCGGTTCGCCTTCTTCGGCCAGCTCAACCCGTTCAAAGGCATCCGGGTGCTGATCGAGGCCGTCTCGCGCATTCCGGCCGCGGACTGGGGCGACGCCGTGCTGCATGTCTATGGCGGCAATCTCGAACTCCAGCCCGAGGACTTCCAGCAGGCCTTGCGCGACCTGATGCGCCGGGCCGCGGGGCGGGTGCGCTTCGGCGGCTCGTACCGGGGAGAGGATCTGCCTGAACTGATTGCCGAGGTGGACTGGGTGATCGTGCCATCGACCTGGTGGGAAAACGCCCCGGTCGTCATCCAGGAGGCGCAGTTCCACGGCCGCCCGGTGATCGCGAGCAACATTGGCGGCATGGCCGAGAAGGTGCGCGACGGGATCGACGGGCTGCATTTCCGCGCCTCGAGCGCGGCAAGTCTTGCCGAGACCATGATCCGGGCGGCGCGGACGCCGGGGCTCTGGGACCGGCTCCGGTCCGGAACCGTCCCGCCCACCAGCGCGGCCGAAAGCGCCGCGCTGCATGTCGAACTGTTCGGCAAGCTGATCCGCCGGCGCCGGGGCGCAGAAGCCTCGCCCAAGACCGGACTGGCGGCGGAATGACCGCGCCCGATCCGGCCCCTGGCCCGGCCCGAAGCCAGGCCCGGAACACGGCCCGATACACGGCCCGATACACGGACTTCAGCCCCGCCGGGAGCTACGATGCTGCTATCCGCGACATCTGGCGCGGCGGACTTCTGGCCGGCGTTATCGGCATCTTCGTCAACCTGCTGCACCTCGCGCTGCCCATCTTCACCATGCAGGTCTTCGACCGCGTGTTGACCAGCCGCAGCATGGCGACGCTGACCGCGCTGGTTGTCCTGGTCGGCGTGTTGCTCGCGTTCCAGACCCTGCTCGACATCCTGCGCCAGCAAATCCTCGTCATTCTTGGCGAACGCTTTCTGGTCCGGCTCGGCCGTCCGGTGCTGGAAGCCGCGGTCGAGACCGCCCTGAACGAGGGCAGCGGCGTGGCGGGCGGCGCCATGCGCGACGTGACCGACCTGCGCGCCTTCCTGTCTTCCGGCGCGATCGCGATCCCGATCGACATGGCGATGGCGCCGCTGTTTCTTGCCGTGCTCTTCGTGCTGCACCCGGCCTATGGCGCTGTCGGACTGGTCGGGGCGGGGTTGCTGGCAGGCGCTGCGTTTCTGGGCGACCATCTGGTGCGCCGGCCCAACGGCGACAGCCGGCTCGCCGCGGCGCGGCTGAACGCCGAGGCTTCCGAAGCCATCCGCGACGCCGACATCGTCACCGCTTCGGGAATGCTGCCGGCGCTGGCCCGGCGCTGGCACGACCGGCAGGGCGAAATGATCCGCCTCTCCGGCCGCAGCCAGCGCATCGCCAAGCTGCTCGCCAGCCTGACCCGGTCGCTGCGAGTGGCTCTGCAGGTTGCCATCCTGACCACCGGCGCGGTGCTGGCGGCCGGCGAGATCGTCGATCCGGGCACCCTGATCGCCGCGTCGGTGATCATGGGCCGGCTGCTTTCGCCCTTCGAGCGGATGACCGACAGCTGGCGCCAGTGGCTTGACGCCTCGGCGGCGCTGGGTCGGCTCAGGGCGCTGACCCGCTCGGGTAGCGCCGGCCGCGACCGCGAGACGGTGCCGATCCTGCAGGGCCGCCTGGTCGCGGACCGGCTGAGCCTGATCCAGCCCGGCAGCACCCAGCCGGTGCTGCGCAACATCTCGTTCACCCTGGATCCGGGCGAGATGCTGGGCGTCATCGGCCCCTCGGGCGCCGGCAAGACGACCCTGGCGCGGATGATCGTCGGGCTGCACGCGCCATCGGGGGGCGGGATTTATCTGGACGGGATCAGCACCTTCGCCCACGAGCGCACCAGCTTCGGCGCCGGGGTCGGCTATCTGCCGCAGCAGCCGCCGATCTTCGCGGCGAGCGTGCGCGACAACATCGCACGTTTCGGCGAGGCCGACATGGCTGAGGTGGTGCGTGCCGCGCGGGCGGCCGGGGTGCACGAGATGATCGGCGCGCTGCCGCAGGGCTATGCGACCCGGGTCGGCGCCGGCGGCCACCAGCTGAGCGGCGGCCAGCGCCAGCGGGTGGCACTGGCGCGCGCGCTGTTCGGGCGGCCGCGGCTGATCGTGCTGGACGAGCCGAACGCGCATCTGGACGCCGAAGGCGAGGCGGCGCTGGTCTCGGCGTTGGCCGCGGCACAGGCCGACGGCACCGCGGTGGTTCTGGTGGCGCAGCGCATCGCGGTCCTGAACCGGGCGACCCGGATCATGGTCCTGCGCGACGGCGCGGTGGCGCAGATCGGCCCGCGCGCCGAGGTGATGGCGGCGCTCGCCCCGGTCCGCAGCGCCATTGTGACCGCGGCGCCGCCGCCCGCGCGAACCGGACCGCGAACCGGACCGCGCGCCGGATGGGGCGCGGCATGAAGCGGGGCAATCTGTCTGCCGCCGGCGCCGGAACCGCAGGGCTGCCGCTGCCCGATTTCCGCCCGGTGATGATCGCCGCCTTGCTGACGGTGCTGGCGATGATCCTGACGGTCGGCGGCTGGGCGATGGCCGCACGGCTGGATGCGGCCTTCGTCACCGCCGGCCTGTTGCACTCGGACAGCGAACTGAAGACCGTCGAAAGCCTGGAAGGCGGCATCCTCGCCCAATTGTTCGTCCGTCCCGGCGACCGCGTCGCTGCGGGCCAGGTGGTGGCCCGGCTGAACGCGACGCAGATCGACGAACAGATCATCCAGATCGCGGCCGAACGCGAGCGCCAGATCCTCGACATCTGGCGGTTGACCGCCGAACGTGCCGGCACGCTGCCCGACCCCGCCGCCGCCCCGGGAGAGGCCGAGGGAATTGCAGCCGCGCGGCGACCGCAGCTGGTGGCCGAGGCGGTTGGCCTTTCGGCCGCACGCGCCAGCGCACATGCCGCCGAGATCGAGGCGCTGGAACGCCAGATCGCCCAGCTCGAGGATCAGATCGCCGCCGGCACCGGGCAGGCCGCGGCGGCCGAGACCCAGCTCGGCCTGTGGTCCGAAGAACACCGGATCGCCGAACGCCTCGCCGACAGCGGTTCCATGCCCCGCGTCCGACTGCTCGAGCTGGAACGCGCCATCGCCGCGACGCGGGGCGACCGCGACGAGAGCGCCGGACTGGTCAGCGCCGCGCGCGAGGACATCGCCCGGGCGCGCGCCGAGATCACGGCGCTGAGCGAGGCCCGTCAGGCCGGGCTTGCCGCCGACCTCACCGCCGCGCGCGCCGCGCTCATGACACTGGACAGCCGGCTCCGCGCGGCGACGGACGTGCGGGAAAGGCTCAGCCTCCGCGCGCCCCAGACCGGCCGGGTGGTCGACATCGCGCTCACCACCCCGGGCGCGGTTCTGGGATCGGGCGTGGCCCTGATGACGATCCTGCCGGAAGAGGACGACCTTGTCGCACTGGTCAGGGTGCCGCCCGCGGTCATCGACAACCTCTCCGCCGGGGCACCGGCCGAAGTGCGCCTGACCGCCTACCGGCGGGTCGACGTCCCGGTGCTGCCGGGCCGGATCGCCTATGTCTCGGCCGACCAGCTCGAGGACCCGCGCACCGGCCAGAGCTATTTCGAGGCCCGCATCGCACTCGATCCGGACGCGGCGGCAGCGCTTGAAGGTGCCCGGATCCTGGCCGGAATGCCGGTCGAGGTGACCGTGCCGATGGGCAGCCGCCGCGCCGGCGACTACCTCCTGGAACCGCTCCTGCGCTTCTCGCGCCATGCGCTGCGCGAGGAATGATCCCGTCCCCTGCCGCCACTGGAAACACCGCCATGACACGACGCGCCATCCTGCAGATCGGAACCGAGAAGACCGGCACCACCACGCTGCAGGTCTTCCTCAAGGCCAACCGCGACCGCCTGAGGGCGCAGGGCTTCGTCTATCCGCGCTTCTGTGGCGACGTGAACCAGACCGGGCTTGCGGTCTTCGCCATGGACGACGCCCGCGCCGATCCGCTGAAACAGAGCTGGAACATCGGCGCCGCCACCGACATGGATAGCTTCCGCCGCCGGTTTCGCGCCGAGGCGGCGCTGGAGCTGGGTGACGGACGGACGGCGATCTTCTGCAACGAACATTGCCACAGTCGCCTGAAGACCCCGGCCGAGGTGGCGCGGCTCAGGAATTTCCTTGCCGGCTTCTTCGACGAGATCCGGGTCTCGGTCTATCTGCGCCGGCAGGACGAACTGGCGCTGTCGCTTTACACCACCCGGCTGAAGAGCGGTGCCACCGACAGCGAGATGTTCCCTCGCACCAGCTCCGAGGATCTGTTCTTCAACTACGACCGCTCGCTTCGCCTGTGGGAGGACGCCTTTGGGCGCGAGAACATCCATGTCCGACTGTTCGGCCGCAGCGCCCTGACCGGCGGCAGCATCGTGACCGACTTCCTGACTGCCTGGGCGATCGGCACGCCCGCGGACTTTGCGCCCGTGGCCGACCAGAACGAGTCGCTGCAACCGGCCGCACAGGAATTCCTGCGCCAGCTGAACTTCCATCTCGGCCCCGAGCCCGGAGGGCCGTCCGCCTTGCCGCGCGAGCTTGTCGCCGGGCCGCTTTCGGCGGCGCTGTCGCGGCATTTTGCCGGCCGGGGCGCGCAGCCGGGCCGGGCCGAGGCGATGGCGTTCTACGACCTCTTCCGTGCCTCGAACGCGGCGCTGGCGGCGCGGTATTTCCCGGGGTCGGGGGCGCTCTTCTCGGAGGATTTCTCGACCTATCCCGAGGTGGCGGAAAGCCGCGGCCTCGACATCGCCGCGGCTGCCCGAATTGCCGCGCGGCTGCACGAGACCGCGCAGGACGAGATCCGCCGGCTGGAGGCCGAGATCGCGATCCGCGATGCCCAGATTGCCTGGGACCGCGGCGACGGCGACCGCGCGGTCCGACGGCTGCGCGAGGCCGGCGACCGCTGCCGCAGCCATCCACCGCTGTTCCGCTGCCTGGGCGAGATGCAGCTCAGGTCGGGCGACGCGGCGGGCGCGGCCGAATCGGCGGCACGGGCGACCGAGCTGAATCCGAACGCGTCGGAGTACTGGCATTTCCGGGGCATCGCGCTGGCGCGGGCCGGGGTCCTGGCCGAAGCCGAGTTGGCGCAGCGCACCGCCCTCGCCCGGGACCCGGGCAACGAGGCGGCCCGCACCGCGCTGCGCAACGTGGTCGCCGCGATGACCGCCGCCGCCCCGGCACCGCCGGTGGACCCTGTCTGCCCACCCGTCACGGTCGCCGGTATCTGACCGGGTGTCCCGAGCCCGATCCGGCCGGTAGGGACCAGGGATCGACGGATTGCCGGTCCGGCCAGGGCGCCGCGTCAGTCGGGTCGGGAAGCGCTTCCGTCCCCGGACAGGATCACCGTCCGCGCCACAAGATCGCGCTCGGGACCGGGGCGGCAGCCGGAGCCGAGCCGCATCCGCACGAAGGTCAGCCAGACCCGGTCCGAGGCGATGGCGAAGTTCCGGTCCGGGCTCGCGGGGTCGATCAGCGCCGGATAGGCATGGACATGGGACAGCGCGCAATCGGGCTGCCACAGCAGCGGCAGCGCGACCAGAAGCTCGGGCCGCGACCAGTGCACCAGGTCGGCCGATTGCAGCAGCCAGAATCCCGCCTGCAAGGTGCCGTCCGGCCCGCGCGCGGTCATCGGCGAGACAGCGAGGAACCTTCCGCGATGCCGGGAAGCGGCGTGCAGACCGCGGGTCCCTCGCCGCCCGGCCGCCCATCCGCCGCCCGGCCGTCGAGGCGGGCGGTGAACCCGGCGCCGTCCCAGGCGCGCCAGTCGCTTGCGCCCCCCGCGACCGGGCGGCGGATCAGGCAGACGCCGCGCCGCTGGGCCCCATAGGCCTCGGCGAAGATGAAGGCATAGAGGGCACCATCGCTGAGGATCATGTTCGAGGGCGAGAAATAGCCCGACCGCGCCGTCTGTCCGCCGTCATAGGGATAGGGCAGTGCGGCGACAGGGTGGGCCGTGTCCACGGTGAAGCTTAGCCCGCCGTCGCGGCTGGCCGCGGCGAGGATGGCATTGCGCCAGCAGGGCAGGTAGGCGCCGGCGGAACAGGCGCCGGGATGGGCATGGCCGTGGTATTCGGCGTGGACCAGCGCCTCGATGCGCCCGTCGCCCTGGGCATGGACCGAGGCGAGCCACCAGCGGTCGCTCAGGGCCGCGGGGTCGGCGCGCTCCGGGCCTTCCAGCCGGGGCCGGCAATCACGCGCCAGGGCATCGGGCGCAACGCCGACCGAGGCCCGGTTGACTTCGGCCCCGGCGATCAGGGTCAGGCGGCCGTCCGGTCCGCGCCAGAGCCGCGCCGGCGTGTCGGGGATGTCCCATTCGGCGCAGCGGTCCTTCGCCCAAGAATAAAGGACGATCGTGCCGGGCAGAACAAGCGGTGCGGCTGCGGGCGTCGGGCTGTCCGGCGCCACCATCTGCGGGGCCAGCGCCAGCGCCAGCGCCAGCGCGGCAAGGATCGATCCGGGGTGTTGCGTCATCGGCCTTGTCCGGCTTGGCTTCCAGGTCCCGCGCAGCCTTGCCGGCCGCGGTTGAGATGCGCTTAACTTTTTCGCGCTTTCCTCGCGGAGCGATGGTTCGCGCGGAAGGGCCGGCATGTTCGACGACGAAGGCAAGGATGGCGGAAGCGAAACGCGGCCGGCGGGCGGTGACCGGGCCGGCCGGATCAACGGCGTTATCGACCTGCCGCACCCCGCTCGCGCCGGCGGATGGGCGATCGACCGGGCCGACCCCGCTGCCCATGTCACGGTCGAGGTGTTCTGCGGCAGCCGCAAGGTCGCCGAGGTCCCCGCCACGGCGTATCGCGCCGACCTGGAAAAGGGTGGGATCGGCACCGGGCGCTATGGCTTCTCGGCCATTCTGGACGAACCCGTCGTCCCCGGGATGGGCTTCACCGTCACGGCCTTCGCCCGCACGGCCGACGGGGTCCGCGCGCCGCTCAGGCCGATCGGGGCCGTCGCGCTGGACGACGACCCCGACCGCCGGCTGGCGCAGGAGACCTACCTCGTGCTTCAGCGCCTTGCCGCGGCGCGCAGCGGCACCGCGACGGGGGCGGACACCCCGCGCCTTGAGGCAGCGCTCGGGGCGATCGAAACCGCGCAGGCCCGGATCGAGGCCCATCTAAGTGTCCTGCCGCCCGGGGCGCCGCGCAGCCTGCCGCCGGGACTGAAGATCGCCGTCGCGGCGGCTCTGGCGCTCGGCATCGGGTCGCTGGTGATCGGCCTCAGGTCGCTCGCGCTGTTCTGACGCCGCCAGACCCGTGCGCCGGCCTGCCATCCTGTTCGTCCACGACGACCACCCGGGCCAGTTCGGCGCCCTTGCCCGCCACCTGCAAGGCCAGGGCTGGGCGGTCGCCTTCGCCACCGCGGCGGAGGGGCCGGGCTCAAGGCCGTACCGGGCGCCCTGGCCGGTGATCGGTTACCGCCCCCACCGCGCCCCGGCGGCGGCCACCCACCCTTATGTGCAGGGCTGCGAACGCGCGGCGCTGCAGGGGCAGGCCTGCCTGCGCGCCCTGCTCGCCGCCAGCCTTCCGGCGCCCGATATCGTCGTTTCCCATGCCGGGCCGGGGGCGGGACTCTATCTGCGCGATCTCTATCCCGACAGCCACATCATCGCCTATTGCGAATGGTGGTACGGCGCGCCCGGGCCTGACCTTGCCTTCCTGAGCGAACTCGAAGGCCGGACCAGTTGCGACACGATCGAGGCGAGGGTGCTCGCCCGGGCACGCAACCTGCCCGTCTCGGCTGAACTGCTGGCGGCGGACCGGGGTCTCTGCCCGACCCGCTTCCAGGCGGAACAGTTCCCCGATGTCCTGCGCACACGGCTGTGCGTCCGCCACGACGGCATCGACACCGACTTCTTCGCGCCCCTGGATGTGCCGGGACGACGCCATGGCTTCGGCACCATCCCGGAGGGCGTGCCGCTTGTCACCTACGCCACCCGGGGCATGGAACTCTAGCGCGGCTTTCCGCAGCTGATCCGCGCCTTGCGCCTTGTGCTCGACCGGCGCCGCGGCTGGCACGCGGCGATCGCAGGGAGCAATCGGGTCTGCTACGGCTCGGACGCCGAGCGCAGGATCGACTGGCAGGCCTGGGCGGTCGAGACGCTTGGCTCCGCCGCGTCGCGCGTGCATTTCACCGGTCCGCTGCCGCGGATCGCCTACCGCGATCTTCTCCGCCGCTCCGACGCCCATGTCCACTCGACGGTGCCCTTCGTGCTGTCCTGGTCGCTGATCGAGGCGATGGCGAGCGGCGCACCCCTGATCGCTTCGGCCACCGCGCCGGTGCTCGAAGTCCTCGACACAGCAGCAGCGCGTCGAGGACCCCGCCACGGCCCGTAGCCGGGCGACCGAGGCCCGCGCCCGCGCCGTCGCCGGGTTCTCCGCCGCCCGCCTGCTGCCCGAACACGAAAGCTGGCTGCTCGAAGGGATCTGACCCTCTGGCCGCACGATGCCGGAAACCGTTCCTTCATCGGTCAGGTTTACGCAACGTACCCAGATGGATCTTGAGCAAGCCGGGCGCCGGGCGCGACAGAAGATGAGGCGGGACGCAAATCGGCATAAACGCCGTCGGTGACTTCCTGCCAGCGCGCTGCAGGGAGCGGGAGGAATCGTTGACGAATCGTCAACGCCGCAGGTACCCGCTGGTTAGCGAGGAGGAGCTTGGCCTTGAAACTTGCGACATTCGACAGGACCTCTGTCGTCGAGTTCCTGGAAAGCGAACTCGGCGTCGATCTGTCAGACGTGGGAAATGGCGAACCGTTGTTCAGTTCCGGTATCGTCGACAGTTTCGCCCTGGTTACTCTGATGATGCATCTCGAACAGCAAGGCGGATTCCGGATCAACCCCGGAGACGTCACATTGGACAATTTCGACACCGTCGATCGCATCATTGCCTTCTGCAACCGCGCCCTGGTGTAGCATTGCTCGATCTGGAGGCGATCTCTGGGTTCGGAACCCCGCTTTACGCCTACGATCTTGATGGCATGGTCGGACGGGTCGGGCTTCTGGGCAGGCTGTTCGGCGGCAGGTTCGGGGTCAGCTACGCAATCAAGGCGAACCCGAACCCGGCGGTGCTGAGCGCGCTGCAGTCGCATCTGGCGACGTTCGATGCGTCCTCGTTTGCCGAGGTCCGCCGCGCCTTGGCCGCCGGGATGCCGGCGGCCCGCATCTCGTTCTCGGGGCCGGCCAAGCGGCCCGAGGAAATCCGCGGCGCCGTCGACGCGGGCATCGGCGAGCTGGTGATCGAATCCCCCGACGAGGCCCGCCTGGCCAGCGACCATGCCCGCGCCCTGGGGCGGCGGCAGCCCTGCCTGGTGCGGATCAACCCCCTGAAGGTGCCGCGCCGGTTCGGCGCGTCCATGGCCGGCACGGCCAGCCAGTTCGGCATCGACGAGGAGGTTCTGGGCGAGGTGCTGCCGGCGATCGCCCGGCTGCCTGGGCTCGATCTTGTCGGGTTCCACATCTATTCGGGCACCAATTGCCTCGACGCCGAGGCGATTGCCGAGAATTTCGCGATCTTCGCCGGTCTGTTCCGCATGGCGCAGACGATCACCGGCATCGCGCCCCGGCGGCTGATCTTCGGCTCGGGCTTCGGGATTCCCTACCTTCCCGACGAGACCGAGCTCGACCATGCCCGCCTGCCCGGCCTGATCAACCCGATCGTCGACGCGCTCTGCGCCGAGGCGCCGTTCCGCGCCGCGACCCTGACGCTGGAGATCGGCCGCTGGATCGTCGGGCCCAATGGCTGGCTCTTGACCCGGGTGCTGGCCGGGAAGACCTCGCGCGGCAAGGAAATCCGCGCCTGCGATGCCGGGTTCAACAACCATCTGGCCGCCTGCGGGATGATGGGGTCGGTGTTCCGCCGCAACTGGCGCTTCGAGAACCTCACCAATCCCGACGGCCCGGTCGGGCCCGTCACGCTGGTCGGCCCGCTCTGCACCTCGATCGACCGGCTGGCGGTCGATGTGGAACTGCCCGAGGTCCGCGTCGGCGACCTGATCGCGATCCCCCAGTCGGGTGCCTACGGGCTGACCGCCTCGCCGACCCGCTTCATCTCGCATCCCGAGCCGCGCGAGATCGTCTGCGCCGCGGGCCAGTGTCGGGACGCCAGCGAAACGCTGCTCAATCACTGGAACCGGGAAAGGGGCGCCGCATGAGCGTGCCGCCCGCCTTCGTGGTGGTGCTCGGCTTCCCGCGGTCGGGGACCACGCTGCTGGCCCGTCTGCTGGACGCACATCCGGAGATCTCCTGCCCGCCCGAAACCCATCTGCTGACCGCGGCCAGCCGCTTCCTGTCCGAACAGACCGCCGTGGAAGGCCCGCCCATCGGGGTGCTGAGCGGGCTCGCCTTCGTCGGCATTCCAGCCGAGGATGTCATCGCGCCGCTGCGCGATCTGGTGCTCGGCTTCCACAACCGGATCGCCGCCGGCGCCCCGGTCTGTGTCGAGAAGACCGGAAACGACATCTTCCATCTGGAAACCATCGAGGTGCTGCTGCACGGGCACGCACGCTTCATCGCGCTCACGCGCAATCCCCTGGACGTGATCGCGTCGAACCTGGACCTTGACGCCGAGATGGGCGCCCAACTGTCCGATCTGGCGGCGGCCACCGCCCGCTATCCGGACCGGTTCGAAGGCCTCGCCCGCGCCTGGGTGGACCGCGCCGCGGCGCTGGAAGGT
Organism: Meridianimarinicoccus sp.; assembly: GCA_044221805.1. Taxonomy (GTDB): domain Bacteria; phylum Pseudomonadota; class Alphaproteobacteria; order Rhodobacterales; family Rhodobacteraceae; genus Meridianimarinicoccus. The sequence continues at coordinate 112,381 of JBGAOK010000001.1, read as the reverse complement.
TTTGCGGCACGCCGCGGCGATGCGGTGTTCCGGCTGCGCTATGAAGACCTCGTCGCCGCACCCGGCGAAACGCTCTCCGGCTTGCTGGCCTGGATCGGGGTCGCGGACGGCGACGGCGCCCGGCTGGCAGATGTCGCCTTCAGCATGCAACCCCGGATCGGGCTGGGGGATTTCCGGGTCAACCAGACCCGGGGCATCCGGCCGCCGGAACCGAACGCCTGGCGCAAGCGGCTGCCGCGGGCGGCCCAGGCGCGGATCGTGCCGATCCTTGCCCCGATGATGCAGGCGCAGGGCTACGAGGTGCCGAAGGTGCCACGCCTGCCGTCCCGCGATGATGCGGTCCGCCAGTTCGCGATGGCCGCGAGCATGAAGTGGAACACCTCAAGGTCCGAGGGCTAGCCGGATGGCCAATGCGCTCTGGGATCGCTTCGACCGGATCGCATCCCGACGCGCGGGCGACGAGGCGGTGTTTCAGGGCGCGCAGGTCTGGCGCTTCGCCGATCTGAGGCGCGCCGCGGTGGATGCGGCCGCCACGCTGGACGCCGGCTTCGGCCTGCAGCCGGGCGACCGGGTGCTGGTCGCCTGCCATCCGGCGGCGGAGATGCTGGCCTGGGTCCTGGGCATCTGGCACCGGGGCGCGATCCCGGCACTGATCCACCAGGACAGCCCGCCCGCCCACCTGACCCATGCGCAGCGCACCACCGATGCCGCGCTGGTCGTCACCGACAGCCCGTTGCGCGGCCTCGAGGATCTTCCCCGGGTCGACCTGCGGGAACTTGTGCCGGCGAGCGGCGATCCGGTGCCCGTCCAGGGTCCGATGCCGGCCGCGCGGCCCGGGGACGGCCCGGGATCGATCGTCTTCACCTCGGGCTCGTCCGGCCGCCCCAAGGGGGTGACCCAGTCCGGGGCGACGCTGCTGGCCTGCTCGGAAAGCCTGGGACGGTTTCTGGGCTACACCGACCAAGACCGGATCCTCTGCCCGGTGCCCTTCGCTTTCGATTATGGCTGGGGCCAGGCGCTGTCCTGCCTGCTGCAGGGCATGCCGCTGGTGCTGCCCTTGCCCCGCACCGGCTTCGGCCTCTGCGAGGCCTTGGCCCGGCACCGGCCCACGGTCCTTGCCGGCGTCCCGGCGGTGTTCGGCGATCTCACGGCTGGCCTCGCGCCGATCCGCGAGACTGACCGGTCGAGCATCCGGCTGATCACCAACACCGGGTCGAAGATTCCGGCCCGGGTGTTCGAACAAATGCTGGAGCTGTTTCCCGAAGCCGCGGTCTCGCTCAATTACGGCCTGACCGAGACCTACCGCAGCGCCTCTCTGCCGGTCGCGCTGGCCCGGCAGGCGCCCGACGCCGTCGGCCATGCGGTGCCCGGGGTCACGCTGGCGGTGCTGCGGCCGGACGGAACGCCGGCCGCCCCGGAAGAGGAAGGCGAGATCGTCCATCGCGGCCTCGGGACCTTCCTGGGCTACTGGAACGACCCCGGACGGACGGCCGAGGTGCTGCGCCACGACCCCGCCGGTGGTTCCGGGCAGGTGGTCCATACCGGCGACCTGGGCCGGGTCGGGTCGGACGGGTTGCTGCGCATTCACGGCCGCCGCGACCGGCAGATGAAATCAATGGGGATACGGGTCTCGCCGGACGAGATCGAGGCGCTGCTTCTGGACAGTGGGCTGGTCGCCGATGCCGGCGTGATCGCCCTGCCCCATGACGTGCTGGGCGACATGATCGTCGCCTGCATCGTGCCGAAGCGGGCCGCCGGCGCCACGGTCGCGCCGGCACCCGTGCCGATGCCCATCCCGAAAGCGCTTCCGGCAGGGGCGGCGGGCGACACCGGAACCTCGGCCGGCGCGTGGCTGTCCGAGGCGGACCTGGTGGGCCGGCTCAGGGCCGCCGCGCGCCAGACCATGAGCCAGCACATGCAGCCGCGGCGCTGGCTGGTGTTCGACGCCCTGCCCCGGACCCGCAGCGGCAAGGTGGACTATCCGGCCCTGACGCGCGCCGCGGAAGGCCGGCCATGACCGGCACCGCCGCGACCGTGGCCGCGCTGCGCCGCACCTGGGGCGAGTTCTGGGCGGGCGTCACCGACCTGTCGGCGCTGTCGCTCTGGATCATGCTGGGGGTGTTCACCGGCGTCTCGGGCGTGACCGTCTGGCTGTTCAGTCCCGAGACCATGGCGGGGCCGATGGGAGCGTTCGTGCCCCGATCCGGCCGGGATGCGGACGCCTTCGCCCTGGTCGAGGCGCTGCGGATGCGCGAGGACAACGGCCGCTCGCCCACAGTTGTCTTTCTGGGATCCTCGACCGTTGCCCAGATGATCGCGGAAGGAGAGCGGCTGGATCGGGGGTTGTCCGTCGGCAGCTCCCGGGACTGGGATCTGCGCATTCTGGCGACGCCGCTGCAAAGCCCGCTGGACCAGTTGCGGCTGCTCGAGACTGCCCTGTCCGACCGGCCTGCCGAGGCCGCACCGGTGATTGTCGTCATCGGCATGGGGATGACCCGCGTCGCCTGGACCCAGGACCGGATGCTGCACAGCGACAAGGCCAGCCGCATCCCTCTGGCGTCAGCATGGGCCGATGCGGAACTCGCCGCGCTCGGTGCGGCGCCGTCAAAGCCCGTGCCGGTCTGGGCCGTCGAACATCGCGACTTCGTGGCCCTGAACGCGCCGAAAAGCCTGCTGCGCCTCGCGCTGCGCCGGCCGGCGCAGCGCGATGCAGACAGCTATGCGCGCGGCACTGCCCCGGGTCCGAAACAGGTCGACGGTCTCAGGGCGGCGATTTCTGCCGGGATGGCCGGGCGCGAAGACTTCCATGCCCTGTCCGAACGGATCCTGCGGCGGCTTCAGGCCGTGCCCGGGATCACCGTCGCCTTTGTCGAGGAACCGTTGTCGCCGGAGTTCCTGCAGGACCCTGCCATCGCGTCCGACGCCGCGCTGTTCCGGAACGAGATCGTGGCGCTCGCCGCCCGGGCCGGCGTGCCGTTCTGGCCCGCGGTCAGCGAGGCGGCATTGGCCCCCGGCGATTATTTCGACGTGCTGCACATCCGCGAGGGCGATCCGCAGGTCGCCTGTCAGGACCGCATCCTGGCGCATCTGGTGCCGCTGGCCCGGCAGGTCGGGGGCGCACCGTGACCGACAGCGGCCGCATGGTGCCCGGCATCCCATCCGAGGCCGACCGGATCGCGGATTGCCGGCCGGGGCTCCATTGGGCGCGTCTGGCCGGGCGGGTGGTGCTCGGCCTTGCCCTGGGGCTGGCGCTGATGCCCGCGCTGCTGGAACTCGTGGCAGTGGCGGGCAACGTGAGCCCGTTCAAGTATCAGGGGTTCTGAACCGATGATCCAGACCGCGGAATGGTGGTACTTTCTGGTCCTGGTCCCCATGCTGTACTGGCTGGCCCCCGCGTCCTGGCGGACCTGGCTTCTGGCCCTGACGAGCCTCGTGCTGATCGGCCATTTCGCCCGGAACGATCTGGTCCTGATGCTGGCGCTGGCCACGCTGGTCTTCGCGGGTTTCCGGCTCGACCCCCAGCGCTGGCCGGCATGGGTGATCCGCGCTGCCCGCTCGGCCTGGCCAGCATGGCTGGTGCTGGTTTATTTCGTCTGGGCCAAGTACCTGCCCGCGCTGGCCACTGCCCTTGGCGGTCAGGGCAGCTTCCTCGACGTGGCGATCCCGCTGGGGGTCAGCTATTTCAGCTTCAAGCTTCTGCATTATGTGATCGAGATGCGCCGGGGCAACTTTCCGCCTCACGGGCCCGGCGACTTCGCCGCCTGGCTGTTCCTGGCGCCGATCTTCACGGCCGGCCCGATCGAGCGCTTCGACCACTATCTGGCCGAACGCCGCGATCAGGCCTTCGCGTGGCGTTTCATCGTCGAAGGCGTGCTGCGGATCGCGATCGGGCTGTGCAAGAAGTTCTTTCTGGGCGTGCTGGTGCTGGAGCTGCTGTCGAACGTGTCGGGGGGCGGGCTTCTTGCGCTGTCCGCCGATCCGGGCGCGCTGCCGCCGTACCGGGTCTGGGCGGCGCTGCTGCTCACACTGGCCTATGTCTATCTGGATTTCTCGGCCTATTCGGACATCGCCATCGGATCGTCGCGGCTGTTCGGCCTGCGGATCATGGAGAACTTCAACCTGCCCTTCCTCGCCACCAGCCTGCAGAAGTTCTGGCAGCGCTGGCACATGACGCTGGCCAACTGGTGCCGGGCCTATGTCTACATGCCGATGATCGGCTGGACGCGGAATCCCTACTGGGCGGTGATCGCCACCTTCGCCGCCATGGGCCTGTGGCATTCGGCCAGCCCGCACTGGGTGCTGTGGGGCCTCTGGCACGGCGCCGGGCTGGCCTTCCTGCTGTTCTGGGGGCGCTTCGCGATGAAGCGGAAGATCACCGCGATGAAGACCCGGGCGGGTCAGGCGGCCGGATGGGCGATGACCATGGGCTACGTCGCCCTCGGCGGGGCGTTCACCGCGCTCTACGGCCAGGCCCCGGTGACGGCCTCGCTGGGTCTGATCCTGGCTGCGTTCGGGATTGCGGTTTGAGGTTGGGCGGTACGGAAGCACGAAGGGGGCTTCGATCATGACGTTTCACGGGGATGACACGGCGCAGGCGGATCATGCGCGCCTCTACATCGACCGCGCCGCGACCCTGTCCGAAAGGATCGCGGTCAAGCCCGGACCCGGCCGCGAGAAGGCCCATTGCGATGCCCTGCTGGCCGAGATGCGGCGGTCGGAACTGCTGGCGGTCTGCGTGCCGCAGCGGCTTGGCGGGCCGGAACTGGACGTCGCCGCCATCGCGGCCATCACCCACGAGATCGCCCGGCAATCCGGCTCGGCGGGGCTGGTCTATGCCATGCACATGAGCCAGGCGCTCAGCCTCTCGGTCCATGCCGCCGCGACGCCGTGGTTCGATGCCCTGCAGCAGCGGATGCTGGCGGACCAGCTGCTGATCGCCTCGGGCACGTCGGAGAAGGGGCCGGGCGGCGACATCCTGACCTCGGTCTGCGGCATCGAACCCGATGGCGACGACCGTCTCAAGGTGGTGAAGGAAAGCCCCAACGTCTCGTATGTGGACCATGCCGACCTGATCCTCGTCACCGCGAACCAGATCGGCGCGGGCGGGCGGAAGAAGCAGGTGCTGATCGCCGCCGAAGTCGACCGGGCCGCCTTCGAGATGGGCCGCGACATGTCCCTGATGGGGATGCGGGGCATCCTGAACGGGCCCTGGACCTTCACCATCCGCTTCGCCCCCGAGGCGATCTTCTCGGCCGATTTCGGCGCCATCGCGCGGCAGACCATGACGCCCTCGATCCACATCTTCTGGTCGGCCCTGTGGTCCGGGATCGTCTGGACGGCGCTGGACCGCACCCGCCGCTTCGTCGCCGCCGAGACCGACCCGGCGGGCGGCACCGGCCAGGTCGCCCAGTACGAGCTGACCCGGCTGGTCGACCGCCACCACATGATGAATGCGCTGATCCGCCAGGCCATCGCGTCCTACGAGACCCGCGAACAGGCCACCGACATGGGCTTCGGCCTCTCGGCACAGATCAACCGGCTGAAGGTCAACTGCTCGGAACTCGCAGTGTCGATCTGCGTCGGCGCCCTCGGGCTGGTCGGGCTGCGGGGCTATGCGACCGGCGGCCCCTATTCCCTGGCCGAGCCGCTGGCCGACATCCTGTCGGGTCCGATCATGGTGTCGAACTATCGCCTCAGCATGAACACCGCGAAGATCGAACGCTTCGTGGATGAACGGCTGCGCTGACCGGTCCGGCCGGATGGCCTTCGGTTTCCGTGGCCACGGTCCTCGCTCGGTGCTTGATCCCATGGCCAGACCCTGCGCGCCAGGGATGGGCCCTCGATCGCGCAGGCCATCGCAGGCTCGCTCGCGGAGCCACCAGCCGTTGCGCACGCCGCCCGCCGGCGTCCAGACAACCGTCCCGGCGCGGCCTCGGCGATCGGCATCTTCAGTGACGGCCCGAACGGGTCGAACTTCGGCCCACGGGGAGCGCGCGGCCTCTCGGCCGGGACCGGATCCGGCGCGCCTGGTTGCGTCCGCAGGGTCTTCCGGCTGACTGGCAGCCGCCGCATCATCCTGCTCTGGGACCGGCGCCTGTGGGTCCGAAAGGATAGCTCACCGGCCCGGTGATGGTCACCCGGTTCCGGCCCGCCGGAGGGCAGGCAAGCGACGGACCCGCCGCGCGGTCCTGCGGCCACGCCATCTGCACGTTGCCGTGCGGGCCGGGCGCTGCGGCCCCTCGCCGGCGGCCCGGCAACAATTCTCAACAATTCAAAACCCTGCGAAACTGTCCGGTGGTCCATAGCTCGGGCGTTGGCTGCGTTTCCTTTGTGTCAGCCTCAACCCTTCTGGAGACTGACCGATGACCAGGACGCAAGGACAGCGCAGCCTCCGCCTGCTGCCGCCGGTGGTGCTGTGCCTCGCCGCCCCGTGGACGCTGGTCGCGCACCGGGCGCCCGCGCAGGATTTCGGACCGGACGAGGACAGCAGCGGGCTGAACTACATCCTCGGCGCCGCGGTCATGCGATCCCCGGTGTTCGAGGGCGCGAAGGACTACAAGACCAGCGCGTTGCCGTTCTTCCTGATCACCTATGGCAACCGGGCCACCGTCGACATCACCGGCATCCAGTACGACATCTACGAGACCGGGCCACTGACGCTGACCGCCGGGCTGGGCTATGACTGGGGCCGCAAGGAAAGCGAGTCCGACCATCTGGACGGGCTCGGCGACATCGACGGCGGTCTGGGCGTCGGCTTCGGCGTCGACTACACCGCCGGGCCGGTCAACCTGTTCGCCGATCTGAGCAGGACCTTCGACGGCAGCGAGGGTCTGACCGGCAAGTTCGGGGCCGAGGTCTCGCGCCCGCTGGGCGAGGTCATGCTTGCGGCCAGCGTAACGGCGATGTGGGCCGACGACAGGTACATGGAAGCCTATTTCGGGGTGACCACGGCGCAGTCGGCAGCGTCCGGCCTGCCGGAATACGATGCCGGCGCCGGACTGAGCAGCGTCGGGGTGGAACTCTCGGCCACCTATTTCCTGAACGATCACTGGATCATGCGCGGTCAGGTCGGGGTATCGGAACTGCTCGGCGATGCCGCCGACAGCCCGGTGGTGCAGGAAACCAGCCAGTCTTCGGCCTCGATCATGGTCGGCTACCGATTCTGATCGCCGCATCATGAGCGAGGCTCGAAAGGCATCCGCGCGGCCCGCGCTGCGCCGGCTTCGGCGCGGGCTGCTGATGGCGGCGATCGTCCTTGGCGGAACCGGCTATGTGTTCCGCCACAGCCTGTTTCCGTCGGGCCAACCCGCAGAACTGCCGGCGCCGGCGGAAGCGCCCATGGCGGTGACGGTGGTGGTGGCGCAGCCGGGACCGATCTCGCGCCGGATCGTCGCCGCTGGAACCCTGGTTCCCCGCGAGGAGGTCCTGATCCCGGCCGAAGTCATCGGCGTGCGGATCGAACAGGTGCTGGTCGATGTCGGCGCATCCGTGACCGAAGGCCAGCTGCTGGCGGTTTTGGACAGTCAGCGGCTGGACCTACTTCTGGCCCAGAAGGCGGCGGATCGGACCCGGGCCGAGGCGGCCACCGCGCAGGCCGAAGCCCTTGCGGCCGAAGCGGACGCGGACGCGGCCGAGGCCGGGGTCGCCCTCAGGCGCGCCCTGGCCCTGCAGGCGAAAGGCACCATCTCGGCCCAGCTGCTGGGCGAGCGCGAGACGGCGGCAACCACCACCGCGGCGCGAGCCCGGGCTCAGGTGCAGTCCCTGGCTGCGGCGAGGGCGGAACAGGCGCGTGTCATGGCCGAGCGCGCCGAACTCCTGTGGCAGCTCGGCCAGATCGAACTGCGCGCCACCGCATCCGGGATCGTCACCGGGCGCGACGCCAAGGCGGGGCAAACGACGGCAGCCGACGGGGCGCCGCTGTTCCGGATCATGAAGGACGGCGAGGTCGAGATGGACGCCCGCGTCATCGAAACCGCGCTCACCGCGATCCACCCGGGTCAGGACGTGACGGTGCGCGTGGCGGGCGAGGACCGTCCCGTCGCTGGGCGCGTCCGCCTCGTCTCGCCGGCGCTCGATCCGGTGACCCGGACCGGCCAGGTCTGGATCAGCCTGAAGGGCGAGGGACTGAAGCCGGGAAGTTTCGCCTTGGCCAGCTTCGAGACCGACCGGCGCGAGGCGATCGTGCTTCCCCACGCCGCGGTTCTGGCGGGAAGCGCCGGACCCCAGGTCCAGGTGGTCCGCGACGGCGTCATCACTGTGCGGCCCGTCACGACCGGGTTGATGACCGCAACCGGTGTCGAGATCGTCTCGGGTCTTGCGCCGGGCGAGGTGGTGGTGGCCATGGCCGGGGGCTTCCTGCGCGACGGCAGCCCGGTCACGCCGGTCGCGCCGGACCCCGCGACAGGGGCCGGAGACCGCTGATGGCGCTCAACATCTCGGCCTGGTCGATCCGCAACCCCCTGCCCCCGCTGCTGCTGTTCGCGGCGCTTTCGGCGCTGGGGGTGATGGCCTTCGGCGCGCTGCCCATTGCCAGCATGCCGGAGGTCCGGACCCCCCAGGTATCGGTGGCGGTCAGCCTGCCGGGGGCCGCGCCGTCGGAGATGGAAACCCAAGTCACCCGGCTGGTGGAAGACGCAGTGGCCAGCCTTCCGGGGGTGGATAAGGTGCGCTCCGCCATCTCGGACGGCCGGTCCGAGACGACGGTCGACTTCGCCGAGACCGTGCCGGTGGACCGGGCGCTGGATGATGTGCGGGACGCGGTCGGCCGTGTCCGGTCGGACCTGCCCGCCGCCGCCGACGAGCCGGTGGTCCAGCGGGTCGAGGAGACCGGCGGCCCGATTGCAACCTATGCCCTCGTCGCGCCGCACCTGTCGCCCCAGGACCAGTCCTGGCTGATCGACGACCGGGTGACCCGGGCGCTGACCGCGCTTCCCGGCGTGGCCCGGGTCAGCCGGGAAGGCGGGTCCGACCGGGAAATCCGCGTCGAGATCGACCCGCTGCGGCTTCAGGCCTTGGGCGTCACGGTAGCCGAAGTCAGCGATCTGCTGGCGAAGGCGCTGATCGACCGCTCCAGCGGCCGCAGCGAGGTCGGCACACAGGAACAGGCGCTGCGGGTGCTGGGGGCTCCGGGCAGCATCGCGGATCTCGCCGCTCTCGAGCTGACCCTTCCGGCCGGCCAGCAGGTCGCCCTGGGCGATCTGGCCTGGGTGACCGACGGGCGGGCAGAGACCCGCAGCGTCGCCTTCCTGAACGGCGTGCCGGTCGTCGCCTTCAGCGTGATCTCCGCCGCGGGCTTCTCGGCCCCGGCCGTGGCCGCCGAGGTCGCCGCGGTTCTGGCCGGGCTGGAAGACCAGCTGGACGGCGTGGCGATCCGGCTGATCGACACGGCCGTGCCCGAGATGGAGGCGACCTATGCCGCCACCATGGACACCCTTGTCGAAGGCGCGATCCTTGCCATCGTCGTCGTCTTCTTGTTCCTGCGCGATCTCCGCGCCACGCTGATCGCCGCCCTTGCCATTCCGCTGTCGATCCTGCCGACCTTCTGGGTCATGGGCCTGCTCGGCTTCTCGCTCAACAACGTCAGCCTGCTGGCGGTGACGCTGGTGACGGGCGTCCTGGTCGATGACGCGATCGTCGAGATCGAGAACATCATCCGCCACATCCGGATGGGCAAGACGCCCTATCGCGCCGCCATCGACGCCGCTGACGAGATCGGTCTGGCGGTGGTGGCGACCTCGGCCACCATCGTGGCGGTGTTCCTGCCGGTGAGCTTCATGACCGGACTGGTCGGGCAGATCTTCAAGCAGTTCGGGGTGACGATCGCGGTCTCGGTGGTGTTCTCGCTTCTGGTTGCCCGGCTGATCACGCCGATGCTGGCGGCGCATTTCCTGACCGGCGGGGCGCAGGACAACGCCCGGCCCGGGGGCCACGACGGCCCCGGCCCCGTGCTGCGGTGGTACGCCCGGGTGCTGGGTCGGGCGCTCGACTGGCGCCTTGCCACCGTCTCGGCCGGTCTGGCGATTTTCGGCGCATCGCTCTGGATGGCCCAGCAGCTCCCCTCGGGGTTCTTTCCTGACGAGGACGGGGTACGGTCGCAACTGACCATCGAACTGCCGCCCGGCGTGACGCTGGATGCGGCGGCAGCGACGCTGCTGCAGGTCGGCGAAAGACTCAAGGCGCGGCCCGAGGTGGTCTCGGTCTATGCCAGCCTCGGCACCGGCGGCGATCCGCGGATCGGAAGCGTCTCGGTCGCTCTGGTACCGCCCGCCCGGCGGGCCGTCGACCAGCGCAGCTTCGAACGGCAGGTGCAGGCGGACCTCGCCCGGATCCCCGACCTGAAGGCGCGCTTCTCGGCCGGCATGGAGGGGCGCGAATTTGCGCTGAGCCTGACCGGCGCCGACGGTGCCGCGCTGGCCCGCACCGCCGAGGCGATCGAGACCGCGATCCGCGCCGAGGTGCCCGCGCTGCGCAACGTCCAGTCCGGGGCTTCGGTCGTGCGGCCCGAATTGCGCATCCTGCCGCGCCGGGCCGAGGCGGCGGCGCTCGGGGTCTCTCCGACCGAGATCGCCAACGTGCTGGCCATCGCCACGATGGGCGACCGGTCCGAGAATCTGGCGAAGTTCCCCGACGATGCCCGGATGATCGACATCAAGGTGCTGCTGCCTGACAGCGCGAGACGGGACGTGGCGACGCTGGAGAACCTGCTGCTACGCAGCAGCGGCGGGGCGGCGGTGCCGCTGGCCTCGGTCGCCGACATCGCGGCCGGCTTCGGACCGGCCGCCATCGAGCGCCAGAACGGCGAGCGCCGGATCCCGATCGAGGCCGACCTTGCGCCGGGCGCCGATCTCGGCTCCGCCCTGGCCGCGGTGCGGGCGCTGGACGCGGTCAGGACCCTGCCCGCCGGCATGACCCTGGCCGAGGCCGGCGATGCCGAGCAGATGGGCAAGCTGTTCGCGTCCTTCCTCTATACCATGGGGATCGGGCTGATGCTGGTTCTGATCGTGCTGATCCTGCTCTATTCCGACCTGTTCCAGCCGGTCACGATCCTGTTGTCGCTGCCGCTGAGCATCGGCGGGGCGGTGGCGGCATTGCTGCTCACCGGTCATCCGGTCAGCCTGCCGGTGATCATCGGCATCCTGATGCTGATCGCCGTCGTGACCAAGAACGCGATCCTGCTGGTCGACTTCGCCATCGAGGAGACGGGTCGCGGCGTGCCGCGCCGGGACGCGCTGATCGATGCCGGGCTCAAGCGCGCGCAGCCCATCGTGATGACGACCCTGGCAATGACTGCGGGCATGCTGCCCGCGGCGCTGGCGACAGGGAATGGCGACGCCTTCCGTGTGCCCATGGCCATTGCCGTGATCGGCGGCTTGCTGGCGTCGACCGTGCTGAGCCTTGTCTTCGTGCCGGCGGCCTTCACCTGCCTTGACGATCTCCGGCATGTCCTCGGCCGAATGTTCGGCCGCTTCCTGACCAGCCGGGGCGACACCGCCCGCGCCATGACCGGACCCCGTCCGGATCCGCAGCGCGCGAAGGCGGCCGAGCGAGGCTGCGCCGGGCCGCAAGGGATGCCATGATCGCGCAGGACCGAACCGCAAGCAGGACCGCCATGCCGACCGAGCCAAGCCCGAGCCGCATCCTTCTGGTCGAGGACGATCCCGAGATCGCGGCAATGCTGGCGAGCCTGCTGTCAGAGCAGGGCTTCGCCGCGACGGTCGCCGGCTCGGCGGTCGAGATGGACCGGCTTCTGGCCCAGACCGGTTTCGATCTGATCCTGCTCGACATCCTGCTGCCCGGCGAGGACGGCCTCAGCATCTGCCGCCGCCTGCGGGCGCAGTCGTCCACTCCGATCATCATGGTCACCTCGCTGGGCGAGGATGTCGATCGCATCGTCGGGCTAGAGGTCGGGGCCGACGACTACATCACCAAGCCGTTCAATTCGCGCGAGCTGGTGGCCCGGGTGAAGGCGCTGCTGCGCCGCTCGGCTTTTGGCGACGGCGGCGGCCGGAAACCGACGGTGCTGGGTTTCGACGGCTGGCGGGTCGACCCGCTTGCCCGACGCCTGCTGGATCCGGAAGGCACCGAGATCTCGCTGACCTCGGCCGAGTTCGACGTGCTGCTGGCGTTCTGCCGCAATCCCCGGCGGATCCTGACCCGTGCCGAGCTTCTGGCCCTGACCCACGTGGGCCTTGCCGGACCCGAGGAACGCAGCGTCGACGTCCATGTCAGCCGGGTCCGCCAGAAGATCGAAGCCAACAAGCGGGCCCCGGTCATGATCAAGACAATCCGGATGGGCGGCTATATCTTCACCCCCCATGTCGAGGCCCTGTGATGCTGGCCCGGTTCCTGCAGGGGCCGATCGGCCGGCAGATCGTGACGCTGGCGGTGCTGCCCATCATCCTTGTGGGGGTTCTGGGGGTGATGACCGAACCGCCCTTCCCCGAGGATACCGACCTGACCCGGGCCGAGATCGTCGCGGCCCAGATCGCCCTGGTGGCCGACCAGATCGACCGCGCCGGCACCCCCGCCCAGTCCGAGGCCGTGCTGGCGGCAACGCGCGCGGCCGGTCTCGAAGTGCGGTGGACGGGTCCTGACGCGGAACCCGGCCCGGCCGGTTCGGCGTTTCAGGACCGGCTGCTCTATGCCCTGTCCGCCATCCACGGGCGCAGCGCCCGGGCGGTCGCCGCCCCGGGTCCCGGTCCGCTGATCGTGGTCGAGGTCAGAACCGGGTTTCTGGCCTTTGCGCCCGCGGTCGTGCCGGTGCGGGGGCTGAACGACGATGTGGTCAACATTCTCCTGTCGGTGATGATCATCGTTCTTCCGGTCGCGCTCCTGTCGATCCACGCCGCCCGCCTGCTCACCCATCCGCTGACCCGGCTCGCCGCTGCCGCCCAGGCGCAGCAGACCGCCGATCCGGGCGGCGAGATCTTCCCCGAGACCGGGCCGCTGGAAATCCGTCAGCTGGCGCGGCGCTTGAACGAGATGCGGGCGCAAATCCACAGCATGCTGAAGGAGCGCACCGCCATGCTGCGCGCCGTGAGCCACGATCTTCGCACCCCCCTGACCCGGCTGAAGCTCAGGGTCGAGCAGACCGTCCCTGAACGGACAGCGGCCCTCCTGATGCGCGACATCACTGCGATCAACGGGATGATCGACGAAACCCTGACCTACCTGCGCAGCGAAACCGAGACCGAGCCCCCGCGCAAGACCGACCTTCCCAGCCTTCTGCGCACGATCTGTTCGGATTTCTCCGATGTCGGCTTCCCGGTCACTTATGCCGGGCCCGACCGGCTGACGTTCCTGTGCCGGTCCGGGGCGCTGGCCCGGGCGGTGGCGAACCTTGTCGACAACGGCACCAAGTTCGGCGGCGCCGTCACCATCGCCCTGGCGGCCCTGCCCGACGGCGCCGTGCGGATCGAGGTTTCCGACACCGGCCCGGGCATCCCCGAGGATCTGCGCGGCAGTGTTCTCGAGCCCTTCGTCAAGGGCGATCCGTCCCGCGCGCCCACCACCCAGGGTGGCTTCGGCCTGGGCCTGTCCATCGTCCGCGAGGTTGTCCGGCGCCACGGCGGAACCATCGACCTCGCCCCCGTCCAGCCGCAGGGACTTGCCGTGGTCCTTCTCCTCCCGGCGATGCATCCCCGGATTCCCCAAGGCCCGGCGCGCCCGTCCACGCCGGATCGATGATCCGTCCGGTCCCGGACTCAAGGCGCTGCAGAGCGCCCGGGCTTCTCCGCGGTCACCGCCGATAGCGGGAAAGCTGCCCACTGACCGCGGTATCCGGCCGTGTCCCAGCACGATGCGCGACCCGGGCGATGGCATCGCGGACGCCCCGACCCTGTCGGAGCGGATCGACCTGTGCAGAACGGTCGGTCGGGGGTTCGCACCCGCCCCATGCCGTCCCAGGGGCTCTGGCAGGTCCCGCTCACGGCTGGACCGGCAGACACAGGAACGCCGCCCAGCAAGGCTGTACTGCGCTTCCAGAGCGTGCCGGATCCTGCATCCTCCACCAGCCTCGCCCAACAAGGCCGCCGCAAGGTGACGTCGGTCTCAGAGGCACCTGCTCCAGACCCCCTTCAAGCCGAACTCGATGCCGCGGGCGCCCGGAAAGGAGATCGGTTTGCCCTGCTGATCGAGCATGGTCAGCCGCCAGGTGGTGAACGGCGTCGGCTGGAAGAAATCCTTGGCAACGCGATCCTCGACCCTGCCGGGCGTGACCACCTTGCCGCTCGCTGCGTCATAAACGACACTGATCCGGAACGGATCGCAGACGAACCGCGCCAGCGATCCGTCGGACATCCGGTCATCGTACGTACCCGAGGTCTGAACGTCGATCAGCACCGAATCCTTGCGGTCGAGTCCCACGATGCGGGCTTCCACTTCCTTGACCCGGATCCGGTGCCAGGCGCTGAACCAGGGATCGTCCGCTGAATAGTCGAACGTGAAGACGCCCTTCGACTCGGTGAGGAGCGTCTCCATGTCATCGTCGTGGAGTTCGAAACTCAGGTTGAACTCCTGCGGCGCGGACGCCAGCCGCGCGCTGGTCACCCAGGTTTCCCCCATGCGGCGCGCTCGCCGGTCGAATTCCGGGACCGGCTCGGTGATCCGGGGGGCGCGGTCGTCGAGTTCGCCCTGGCTCAGGGTGTAGTAGTAGAAGGCGCGCTGGTACGCCTCCATCGCCAGCCATGACGCGCGCTTGGCGTCGAGCACGCGGTCGAAGGCCAGCATTTCCATGGCTGCCCGTCGCTTGGTGGCGTCCTCCAGCTTGTTCAGCCGGGTCTCGAACACCTCCAGCGAGCGTTGCGCCGCCTGCCGACGCAGGCGCGCCGCGGCAAGATCCGCATTGGCCCGGGCGAGGGCCAGACGCGCCTCGCTCATGGCCCGCCCCTTGCGAACCAGCCTGAGGATCGCGAACTGGAACGATTTCGCCCCGGCAATCTCGTTCAGCAGGTTTCCCATGTTGTCGAACGAGCGCTGGATCTCGGCCGCCAGTTCGTCCCAGGCCTGAGCACCGCCCGTCACCACATCAAGTCCCCGCGGGGCGATGGAGCCGAACGAGCCTTCCACCGCCAGGTCAACGCGCATCAGCATCTGGACGCTTTCCGCTTCCAGCCGTTCGGCCTGTTCCGCGACATCGATCACCCGGATCGCCGCGTCGTAGATGCCCTTGGCCGACCCGGCAATGCTCTTGGCGGCCGCGACGAGTTCCTTCTGTGCTGCCGCGGCCTTCTTCTTGCGCGCGGCCCGCTCCTTGACCTGCATCTTGTAGACCGTGGCGTAGTCGGCCGCCTCCTTGCTGGGATTGACGATGACAAACTCTTCGTCGGGGTCGTTCGACAGCCCTTCCAGGACGATCCTGTCCCGATCTTCCTTCCCGGGTGAGTCCACGAGCAGTAGATCGGAATCCGACCACTCGTCGGAATTCACCGCAAGGACCATCGGCCCCCTGTCCCCGCCCCGCGTGGGCTTGGTCTCGGCGCCGTTCACGTTGCGTGAGAACCCGCTGCCCGTGTCGTCGCCGTCGGAAGATCGGCGCGGCTCGCCGCGGACCGGGGGATGCTCGCCGGTCTTGACGGCCTTCGCGTCGAAACCTTCGTTGATGTCGACGATCAGGTCATCCTTGCTGATGCTCTCGATCTTCCCGCCGCTGCCGTCCCGGGGCACATAGAGGGACGGCCAATTGGTCGTAGCGAGTGACTTGGCCGCGTCGCTGACCCACGAAAGCACGCTTGCGGCCGTGTCAAGCGCGGGCATCGCCAGGATCTGCGGGCCGGCCACGAAGACGGCGGGCAGTTCAAGGGCAATCTTGAACAGCCCGGTGACGATCGCCAGAGCGGCCTCGAACTCGGCCTTCTTCTTCCAATTCTCGATCCCGCGCTCGAAATCGATGCGCAGATATGGCAGTCCCTCTGCCTCCTCGCGCACCGACACCGCCGCAATCGTCCGGGCCCTGGACGCGGTAGTGAACGCTTCCTCGGCGAGATGCTCGAGTTCTCGGGCCAGTTCCGTTTCGTTGCCCTTGTCGGCGAGCGTCGCCTTGACGTCGTCGATCCAGCGGATGTCGACCTCGCGGGTGTCCTTCAGTTTCTCCATGGTGGCCGTCCGGTCGCGCAGGGTCGCAACCATCGCCTTGGCTTGCCGGGCATAGAGCGTGTGGTCGAGCCGTGGCACGAGGGTGACGCCCTCGCCGACGCTGCCCATGGTTTCAAGCCGCCCCAGCAGGGCGTGCGCCTGCGCGGCGAGATCGGTGAAGCGTCCCGAGCCGCCCGCCAGGGTCCCCACCCACGCCGCCAGGGCGCAGGCCAGCGGCCGGTCCTCGGTGAAGATCAGGCTCGCGATCTGGAACTGGCTGCTCAGCAGCAGCGCCAGCGGTGCGCCGTCATAGAGCAGGTCCGCCGAGGCCTGCGCGGGCACGGCGGCCGCCAGTGTCCCATCGGCGGCCAGCCGGAAGGCCGAGACCGTGGGCGCGCCCGCCGACCCGCTCTCGATCTGCAGCGCGCTTTCGGCGACGGCCTCCGGCTCGGGGCCCACGGTCACGCAGGCCAGAGCCACCGGGACGCCATCGCGAACGATCTCCTGGGCGACCACGACCACATCCATGCCCGGCCGGCCGATCCGGTCGATCGCCAGCGCCGCCTTGCCCGAAAGCTCGATCCGGCGCGCGAAGATGAAGGTCGGGCGGTCGATCCTCTGTATGGCATCGAGGCGCAGCACGTCGCTGCACACCACCCGGATCGGCGGCGCAGGAGCCTCGGGCGGATCCTGCAGGTCCGTCCATTTCAGCAGCAACCGCCGGAATTCCCCGTCCCCGGGGACAAGGGCGGATGGCGACGGAAGGCCCCATGACGATATGTTCCGGTCATGGTACAGCGTGTCGAAGTTCGTCATGGGGCCTTCCCTTTTCGCAGGTCGCTCAGGCGGCGAGTTGCTTCCGGATCTTTTCGCTCATTTCCGAAAGCGTCGTTTTTCCGGGCTCCACCTGGACATAAAGATCGGTGCTCAGATCCTTCAGCATCGGAACCATCTTCCCCCACTCCTCACCGACGCGCCCGAGGTAGATCGAAACCAACGCCATGCTCTTGGGGTCCCGCCCACCGTCGGCATTGTCGCTGGTCGTCGCTTTGGCCCACTTCAGGATTTCTCCCAGGTGCTTGACCACGTCACCCCATGCCGTCTGCACAATGCCCAGGTTCGATATGGCGAGACTGGTGAAGGTCTGGGCGTTCTTCCGCCCTTCACTTGAGACGTCGTAGATCGTCCGCGCCTGGTAGGCAGCGTTGGCGGCGACATGCGCCTTGGCGGCCTTGTCGATGGCCTCTTCCAGTTCCTTCAATTTCTTGACCGCCTTGTCCCCATAAATCCCGGCGACAATGGTGGCAGCGATCGGCCCGAACGGCCAGACCCAGGCATAGGTCGGCGTGGTCGACGCGACGATCACATAATGGTCGTACTCGGCCCTGAAATCCTTGATCTTCTTTTCCAGATAGGCCAGCGATCCTTCGACCTTCTCGTCTCCCATCAGCTTGTCGAGTTCGGCCTTGTTCGTCTTGCTGTCTTTCTCCAGGGACGTTTTCGCAATGTCGAATTTTCCGATCGCCTGCGACAGGACATCCTTGTAGCCGGACAGCTTCTTTTGCAGAGTTCCGGCCGTTTCCGCGTTTGCCTTGGCCATGTCCTGAAGGTCGGTCAGCAGCGTTACGGCGTCGCTCGCGGCACCCGCCTCCAACAGTTCCTTCACCGTGAGGAGAATCTTGTTGTGATTGGGCGACACGTTCTCGGCGAAGCTGAGCAGATCATTGCTGACATTCACGATCTCGTCGTAGGTCGAGCGGAGAAACTCGCTCGACGCCTTGGCGATCATCTTGTTCCCCTCCTGGAGGGGCGGGAAGAAGCTGTAGCCCACCGGAGAGGCGCCCATCAGCGCCTTGAAGTCCGATTCTTCCACCGGCAGCCGCTCGGACCATGTCGCGTAGACCTGCAACTGGTGCCAGGCCAGCCACAGCGGCGAACGCCCATCGACGGGGGCCGCGATCATTCCCACCAGCGGCTCGAAGCTTTTGGCGACGCTTTCCGCACTGTGCGTCGGCTTGTCTTCTTGATCAGTCATGCGCTCCTCCTGTGCATCAACAAATTTCTGTCATTCGAAGGGGCGAGAATTCGACGCCCACGTGACCAGATTTCCAATCCGGTGGGCCGCGAGCCTTGCAAAGATCGGACCCAGAAGGCCGCCATCACGCTCCTGCGCCTTTTCCGCCTGGACGCGCGCATCGCGGGCTTGCCGCAGGCCCTCGGACACATCCTGCGCGAGTTCCGCCACACGGGCTTCAAGACCGTCGATCCGGTCCAGAGTGGAAAGGCAGGCTTCCAGTTCCCTCTGGTGGGTCTCCTTCAACTCCCGCGCCGCTCGTGCCGACACGGCCAGCGCGTTCGTGGCTTCGATCTCCTGACGAATCTTCGATCTGTTTTCCTCCATCGGGTCGTAGATTCCCAACGAGAACACGATCGCCATCCCTTTCCAGAAGCCGTCCCAGCCCTCGACCTCGTTCCGGATGTTTGTCAGGCGCATGTTGAGACTGTTGACAAGCGCCTCCAGCCGCTCGATCTCCACCTGCTCGACCGCCATCATCGCCTTGTACGCGGCGATCGAGCCGCCAATCCGGGTGCGGGCGAGATTTGCGTCGCTGGAGACGGCCGACGCCTGGCTCTGGCCCGTAGCCAGAAGTCCGTAGGCGTCCGTCAGATCGTTCAGCACTGAATTGATCAGTTCTTTCGCGGCATTGTCGCCGAGTCCGTTGTCGCCGGCGAGCTGGTTCCACACGCCGGTGATCGCGCGCAGCCTGACGAAGACCAGCTCCATGGTCGCCTTCAGCCCGGCCAGCGAACCCGACAGCGTCGACAGCGATCCGGCCGGCAATCCGGCGCGAGCCTCGCCCCCGGACGCAATCCAGGCCTCGAACTCGCTGATCGGACGTCCTGACGTCATTCCCCTACCCCAGCTCTCTGATCGGCCATGCCCGGATCGGGCAGACAGACACGCGTCCCGGTCCGGATGCCGGGTCGACCCCTGACAGTCGCCGGTGCTAGCCGCAGATCATGGACAGGTCCGCAGAGGCCGGTCGTTGGTGATTGCACAGATGATCCGATTTCCCCGGGTCTCGCCATAAGTGCTGACGACGGTGTTCTTGAAATAAGCCCATTTGTTCCGGGTGTCCGCGATTGCGGCGGACACCGCCCTGTTGAAATTGTCGTTGCCCTGGGCGCGCGGGGTTGTGCCACGACCGATGGCACCGGTGGCCATGTCGATGGACCCCTCGTCCTTGTTCAGGTCCTGATGCCGTACGCGGCCGGGACAGAAGGCCGACTCGGGCTTGAACACGAAGCATCCGCTGATCAGACCGTCCGGAAACCCGACATTCGAAGCCGGGTTCAGCCAGTCGGCCGGCGCGGTGTTGCCGAGTCCCGGGGGATTGGCGATCGTGACCTGACCCAGCACGACTTGGTCGGTCCAGTTGGTATGGGAGTAGAAATCCTGGCCGGCGTGCATGGCCAGGCCGAGCGCTTCAATTACATTGCATTTCGCGCGTCCCGGGTTACCCAGATAGGTGCAGGACACGAACGTCGGAATCTGCGAGTCCCGGATGTTGCCTCTGTCATCAAGCAACGCCGCCGAAGCGGTCACGGCCTTGTCGAGATTTGTCAGCATCCACGTCTTGCAGCTGGTCAGCGTCTGCCTCGCCGTATCGGACGTGTTAGGATATCCGGAGATTCCCAGATAGTCGCCGTTGTCGCAATGGGCCTGGTCACTCGTGATCAGATTGCGGGCCGGATTGTCAGGGGCGCCCACCGCGCCCCAGGTTCCGGGTTTTCCCGCGATTTCATCCAGAGATTCCGGCTGGAACCCCATCGGTTGCAACGCCAACCGGGTGATCTTCTCGTGTTCGGCAGCCTGTCCCATGGCGTTGATCGTGCCGAACGCGCCCGCTGAAACAGGGGCCAGCAGTGCGGTTGCCACAAGGAGGATTCGGATCGACTTTTGTGCGAAACAGACAACGCGAATGGCACCGTTTCGTTGTTCCACGCGGTATTCTCCGGATTCTTGGCCGACTCCGGGCTGCACGAGCCCGCTCCCCATTCGGCAGGCGACATTCATTCGCCTTCGAGAGTGATACAGGGAACCGGGTTGCGCCGGCAAGACTGTTAATCAGATCCCAAGCTCCAACAGGTGGAGGTCAAAAGTGAATGCCCTCGAGAGAACACCAAGCAGTGATCGGAAAATGACGATCTGCTCGGGCCGCGGCGCAGAATAACGCGGGAGTTCGGCCAGACCGGGCGGCAATCCATTGTCGGCTTTCGATGCGGGTCAGCGTGATCCCGATTCCGGCGTACCTTTTCGGACCATCGCAACCCGTTGCAGACTATGGGCAATGTGCCGTTCCAGGGCTCTGATCGTCAAAGTCGTGCAACAACGCTGCATCAGCCCGCCGTGGCCGGGCACGACCGCTCGCCGGCCAGGGGTCCACCCTGGCCCTCAGCCTGCCGGGCAGGCGTTGCCGCGGCGCGGCGGCTGCGCCCGGCTGGTAAAGTCCAAGCCCCGGCCGGTTCGGTGCATGGCGCTGCGGCGGGGACGGGCCGATCCTTCGGCGGGGAGGAAACACCATGACAGACACCGCATCCCCGACCACCCTCGTCACCGGCGGCGCCGACGGCATTGGCTGGGCGATCGCCCGGCGCTTTGCCGTCGCTGGCCATGCCGTCGCCATCGCCGATATCGACGGCGGCAGAGCGGCGGCGCGGGCCGCCGAACTGGGTCCGGCGCATCTGGGGCTTGCCTGCGATGTGGCCGACCCGGACTCGGTCGCGGCCACCTGCGAGCGGGTCGCCGCAACCCTCGGCACCCCGGACGTGCTGGTGAACAATGCCGGCATCGGCGATGTGAACGTGCCGACCGTCGAGCAGGACGCCGGCCATTTCCGCCGGGTGCTCGACGTCCACCTCGCGGGCACGTTCCTGATGTCCCAGCGCGTGGCGACCGCGATGATCGCCGGCGGCCGCGGCGGGGCGATCGTGAACCTCGCTTCGATCGCCGCCTTCGCCGGACTGCCCCGGCGCAATGCCTATGGCGCCGCCAAGGCCGGGATCGTCGCGCTGACCCGAAACATGGCCTGCGAATGGGCCGCGGCGGGGATCCGCGTGACCGCGGTCGCGCCGGGCTATGTGGAAACCGAACTGGTCCGCGGCCTCGTGGCCCAGGGCCTGCTCGACCCCGACCTGATCCGGCGGCGCACGCCGATGGGCCGCATGATCGCGCCCACAGAGATCGCCGAGGCGGTCTGGTTCCTCGCCTCGCCCGCCGCCAGCGCCATCACCGGAACCGTGCTGACCGTGGATGCCGGCTGGTCGGCCTTCGGCGCGGCGGGGGATGCCTTCAGCGCAGCGGCGAGAAGCTGAAGGCACGCAGCACCACGTGCCGCGCGGCACCGGCGGCGGTCACGAAGGGATCGCCCGCGCCATGGGCGTGCAGCGCCAGACGGCGCCCCGGTGCTGCGCCCGAGACCACGCGCCACAGCGCGATCCGCGTCCCGTCCGCCGGGTCGCCGGGGCGGTCGACCAGCGACATCCGCCCCGGGGCGAGAAGCGGCGTTCCGGGCATCGCCGCCTGGTGCGGCGTCCGGCGCGCCGCGACCGCCCGGTCCAGCGCCGGCGATCCGGCGTCAAGCTGCAGGATCAGGTTCCGCTGCCGGCGGATCAGCGCAAACCCCTCAGGGACGAAGCCCTGCATCCAGCCGGCATCCGTCGTCAGCCCGGCCCGACAGGCGTCCCGTTCCGCGAGGCTGTCATAGACCCAGAGGTGATAGAGTCGGTTCAGCGCACCGCTGTCGGTCGCCCAGTAGCCGACCATCGGCAGGTGGCGGGTGACGTGCTGGATGCCGCGGAACCGGAACAGGTCCGCATAGGCCGGCACGGCGCCCGTCATAAGGTCATAGATCCGCAATTCGTGCAGCATTGCGCGGCCCTCCCGCCCGCGACGATGCCGGACCCGCCGGAGTCGCGGAATGGACCCGCCGGGTCCGGACTTGGACGGATCGCTCACCCGCCCGGGACAGCCGAGCGGTGGTGCTCGCGATAGACGACCGGGGGGACGCCGACCCGGCGGGCGAAAAACCGGCTGAAATAGGCCGGGTCCTCGAAGCCGAGGCCGTACCCGACCTCGGCCACGCCGGTGTCCATGTAGATCAGGCAGCGCTTGGCCTCGACGACGATCCGCTCGTGCAGGAGTTCCGACGCGGTCTTGCCGGTCCGCGCCTTGCAGGCCTGGTTCAGCCGCTGGGGCGAGACGCCGGCGGCGTCGGCATAGAAGTCCAGCCGCTTCTCGCTGCGGAAATGGGCCTCGAGCCGGGTGCGGTACCGCTCGAGGATCGCCTGATCGCGGTTACCGTCGTCGACCCGCGCGACGCTGCGCCCGCTGCGCAGGCGCATCAGCGCGACAAGCACCTGCAGCATGTGCGCGAGGATCGCCGGCCGACGGCCCGGCGCCGACCAGACATATTCCCGCAGGATCCCGGCAAAGGCGGCGGCAAGCGCCTCGGCGATCGGGCCGGTGCCGGACAGGGCGTGGACGTCGGGCTGAGCCAGCCCGTCGGCCAGCCGGGCGTCGCCCCGGGCGACATGGCGCAGATAGGCCAGCGCCGCGGTGACCACGGTGCCGTCGCTGCCGGGCCGGAACTGGATCTCGTGGACCATGGCGGCCGGAACGACCACCAGGGCCGGCGCCTCGATCAGGAAGCGGCGGTCCTCGATGCGGATCGCGCCACCCTCGCGGTCGACCAGCAGGAACTGCACGTGGTCGGGATGGGCATGGGCACGGATCGTCCAATCGTTGGCCCCGCTCCGCTCGCGGATCGGCTCGGCGTGAAGGAAGTCCAGCTCCACGTCCTGAAGCCGATCTCCGTAAAGGAAATAACGGGGTATGTCGGCCTTTCCGCCGTCGGGCATGGCGGGTCTCCTCCGCTCGGCGCGCCTCTGGCGGACGCGCTTCCATGATGGATTGTGCAAGGAATCGCGGGCGCCGTCCATTCATGACCGGGCCGTCCGGCAGTACCTCCCGGAACAAGAGGGAGGATCCTATGACCAGTCAGTTGAATGCGGCGACGTCCTGCGACGTGCTCGTGATCGGGTCGGGCGCGGGGGGCCTTGCCACCGCCATCACCGCGGCAAAGCACGGCCTTGATGTGGTGGTGATCGAGAAGGCGCCGGTCTTCGGCGGCACCACCGCGTTCTCCGGCGGGGTGCTGTGGATCCCCGGCAACCCCCATTGCGGCGGCGCCGACAGCCTGGCCGAGGCGCGCCGCTACCTGCAGGCCGAGACCGGCAACTTCTTCGACGCGGCGGCGGTCGATGCCTTCCTCGCTGCCGGGCCCGAGATGCTGCGCTTCTTCGAGAGCCAGACCGAGGTGAAATTCGTGCCGACCGCCTATCCCGACTATCACCCGGACGCGCCGGGCGGGGTGGATGTGGGCAGGTCGGTGCTGGCCGCTCCGTTCGACACCCGCGCGCTGGGGCGCGACAACCTCGCCCGGCTGCGCCCGCCGCTGCAGACGATCACCTTCATGGGGATGATGTTCAATTCCTCGAACGCCGACATCAAGCATTTCTTCAACGCCACCAGATCGCCGGTGTCCTTCGCCTATGTCGCCCGCCGCCTTGCCGCCCATGCCGCCGAGGTTGTCCGTTTCGGCCGCGGCACCAAGGTGACCTCGGGCAACGCCCTGGCGGCCCGGCTGGCGAAAAGCTGCTTCGACCTCGGCATCCCGATCCATACCGACACGCCGGCCCGGTCGCTGATCGTCGAGACCGGCCGGGTTGCCGGCGCCATGGTCGCCGGCCCCGGCGGCGAGCGCCGGATCACGGCACGACGCGGCGTGGTGCTGGCCTGCGGCGGCTTCGCCCATGACCTCGCGCGGATCCGGCGCGCCTATCCGCATCTGCGCAGCGGCGGCGAACATGTCTCGCCGGTGCCCGAGGACAACACCGGCGACGGCATCGCGCTGGCCGAGCAGGTGGGCGCAAGGTTCGAGACGGTCTTCCCCAGCCCCGCGGCCTGGATGCCGGTGTCCAAGGTTCCGCTCGGCGGCGGCCGGTTCGCACCCTTCCCGCATCTGCTGGACCGCTACAAGCCGGGGATCATCGCCGTGCTGAAATCCGGCCGCCGCTTCACCAACGAAACCGAAAGCTACCACGACGTCGGCGCCGCCCTGATCGCCGCCTGCGAAGGAGAGTCCGAGACCGCCTGCTGGCTGATCTGCGACCGCCGCGCGATCCGGAAATACGGGCTCGGCCATGCCAAGCCGGCGCCGGTGCCGACCTCGCTGTCCTTGCGCACCGGCTACCTGAAGACCGGGCGCAGCCTGGCCGAACTTGCCCGTGCCTGCGGCATCGACCCGGCGGGGCTGGAAGCGACGGTGCGCGCCCATAACGGCCCGGCGGCCCGGGGCGAGGATCCGGCCTTCCACCGCGGCCGGACCAGCTTCAACCGCTATCTCGCCGACCCCGAACAGACCCCCAATCCCTGCGTCGCGCCGATCGAGGCCGCGCCGTTCTATGCGGTCCGCGTGGTGATGGGGGATCTCGGCACCTTCGACGGGCTCAGGACCACGGTCGAAGGCCAGGTGCTTGACCGGACCGACACGCCCATCGGCGGGCTCTATGCGGTCGGCAACGACCGGGCCTCGATCATGGGCGGGACCTATCCGGGCGCCGGGATCACCCTGGGGCCGGCGATGACATTCGGCTACATCACCGGCCGCCATCTGGCCGGCGCGGCGTGAGGAGGACGCGACATGACAGACTGGCTGGGACTGGCGGGCAGCACGGCGGTGATCACCGGCGGCTCGGGCGGCATCGGCCGGGCGCTGCTGGAGGGATTCCTTGCGGCCGGCGCCCGGGTGGCGACGCTTGACCGGGACGCGGATACCGCCCGCGCGACGGCGGCCGAGGCCGACCCCGACGGGCAGCGCGCCTTCGGGCTGGGCTGCGACGTGAGCGATGCCGCATCCGTCGCCGCCGCCGCCGCCGCCGTGTCGGGTCTGACCGGAGGCTGCGACATCCTGGTGAACACCGCCGGGATCCTGCGCGCCGGCCCACTTGACAGCGTCGCGCTGGCGGACTGGCAGGCGATGCTGGCGGTCAACCTGAACGGCTGCCTGCTGACGGCCCAGGCCTTCGGGGCACAGATGGCCGCGAAGGGCGGCGGCGCCATCGTCCATGTCTCGTCGATCGCGGCCAGCCAGCCGCAGCCGTTTTCGGGGGCCTACAGCGCCGGCAAGGCCGCGCTGTCGATGCTGTCGCGGCAACTCGCCTGCGAATGGGGCCCCAAGGGAATCCGCTCGAATGTGGTCAGCCCCGGGCTGGTCGAGACGCCGCTCAGTGCCGCCTTCTACCGCGATCCCGAGGTGAAGCGGGCGCGCGAGGCGCGGGTGCCCCTGCGCCGGATCGGCCGGCCCCAGGACATGGCGGAGGCGGCGATCTTCCTGGCCAGCCCGCGCGCCGCCTACATCACCGGGCAGGAGATCGTGGTGGACGGCGGCCTTGCCCAGACCCTGATGGCGACGGTGCCGCGGCCCGGCTTCACCGCCTGAAACGGACGGCGCCCCGCGGGGCGCCGTTCCTGCGTTCCGCTCCGGCGTCGTGCAGCCGGTCCGGGCGCTCACACCGCGCCGGCCGTTTCCATATGGCCGCCCAGGAACAGCTGCCCCACCCGCGGGTCGCGCAGCAGGGTCGCGGCCCGGTCCTGCATCCGGGTCTGCCCCAGTTCCAGCACCAGCCCGTAATCCGACATCGCCAGCGCGGCCTTGGCGTTCTGCTCGACCATGAGGATGGTAACGCCCTCGTCGCGGAGCCGCCGCAGGATGGCGAAGACGTCCTGCACCAGGTTCGGCGACAGCCCGATCGACGGCTCGTCGATCAGGATCAGCTTCGGGTCCAGCAGCAGGGCCCGGGCGATCTCCAGCTGCTTCTGCTGGCCGCCGGACAGCTCGATCGCCTTGCGGTCGCGGAACTGCCGCAGCATCGGGAACTGGTCCATCACCATCTCCATCCGCCGCCGCACGCTGGCCTGATCGGACGAGGTGATGCCGCCCATCTCCAGATTGTGCCAGACCGACAGTTGCGGGATGACGTTGCGGCCCTGGGGCACATAGGTCACGCCATGATGGATCATCTGCGCCGGCGACGAGCCGGTCACGTCCTCGCCGTCGAACAGGATCCGGCCGCGATGGATGTGCAGCAACCCGAAGATCGCCTTGAACACGGTCGATTTCCCCGCCCCGTTCGGGCCGATCACCGTGGTGATGCTGGCGCGGGGAATGTCGAAGCTGGTGCCGTTCAGGATGGTGATCTTGCCATAGCCACCATGGATGTCGTGCAGGGACAGGATCATTGGCCGCCTCCCAGATAGGCTTCGATGACGTCCTCGTTGGCCCGGATCGCCTCGGGCGGGCCTTCGGCAATGATCTTGCCGTTCGCCAGCACGATGATCCGCGAACACAGCGACATGACGAATTCCATGTTGTGCTCGATCACCACGAAGGTGCTGCCGTGGTCGCGGTTATAGGTGACCAGCCGGTCCTTGAGGTATTCCAGCATGGTCAGGTTGACGCCACCGGCCGGCTCGTCCAGCAGGACAAGCCCCGGACCCGCCATGAAGGCCATCGCCGCGTCCAGAAGCTTCTGCTGGCCATAGGACAGCGACCCGGCGCGGCTGTCGCGCAGGTGTCCGAGGCGGAAGAAGGCGATCAGCGTCTCGGCCGCCTCGCTCAGCCCGGCGTCCGGGGGACCGAACAGCCGGCTCAGCATGGTACCCTCGTGCTCCTGCCCGGCCATGATGATGTTCTCGATCACCGACATGTTCGGGAAGACCGACAGTTGCTGGAAGGTCCGCCCCACGCCCAGCCGGTTCAGCGCGTGCGCCGACGTGCCCGAGACCGCGGCCCCGTTCACCCGCACCTCGCCGCTGTCGGGGGCGAGCTGGCCGAGGATGCAGTTGAACAGGGTCGACTTGCCCGATCCGTTCGGCCCGATCAGGCCGAGGATCTCGCCCTTGCGGACCTCGAAGCTGACATCCTGCACCGCCTTGATGGCACCGAAGGACTTCGAGATGTTCCGCACGCTGAGCACGGGGTCGGTGGCGTTCACAGTTGTGCTCCTGCCTTGAGGTCGGCCCGGGCGACGTGCTGCGGCCGGAACCGGTCGAGGATCCTGCCGCCCAGTCCGATCAGGCCGGTGGGCGAGAACACCATCAGCACGATGACAAGGATGGCGTAGATGATGAGGTAATAGCCTTCGGTGAAGCGCAGCAGTTCGGGCAGCAGCACGACCACCGCGGCGCCCAGCATCGGCCCGAAGAAGAAGCCCGAGCCACCGACCACGACCATCAGAAGAAGCTTCAGCGAATGGATCAGCGCGAAGGATCCCGGCTCGATGAACTGCACCAGCGGCGCCTGCAGGGCGCCGGCCAGGCCGCCAAAGGCCGAACCGATGGCGAAGGCCAGAAGCGTCATCCGCCGTGTGTCGAGGCCAAGCGAATTCGCCCGGACCGGGTTCTCGCGCAGCGCCTTGAACGCGCGGCCCCAGGGCGACCGCACGATCCACCACATGAACCCCGCCGACAGCACGAAGCAGGTCAGGGTGAAGTAGTAGAACGGCAGCTGCTTCTCGGTCGAGACCAGCAGGAAATCCGGCCGCGGGATGTTGACAAGGCCGAAGGATCCGCCGGTCAGCCATTCCTCGTTCCGAAGCACCAGGAACACCAGCGTGTTGAAGGCCAGCGTCACGAAGGCAAGGAAATGGTGCTGCACCCGCAGCGCCGGATAGCCGAGGCCGAGCCCGACAAGGAAGCAGGCGAGGATCGCGACCGGCGTCGCGATCAGCCAGGGAATGCCCGCCATCGTCATCAGGGCGGTGATATAGGCGCCGATCCCCATGAAGGCGGCCTGGGCCAGGCTGACCTGCCCGGCATAGCCCAGCGTCAGGTTCAGCCCCATCGCGGCGATCGAGAAGATCAGCCACGAGCACAGGGTGTAGACGATGAAGGTCTTCTGCCCCAGGGGCGCGATGACCAGCAGCGCCAAGAGGCCGATGGCGATGACGATCTGTACCGGTTTCATACGGCCCTTCCTTCCGCGGTGCCCACGATGCCCTGCGGGCGGACCATGATGATGAGGATGAGAAGCAGCAGCGGCACTGCCGCGCGGTACTCGGCCGAGACATAGACCGCGGCGAGGTTGTCGATCACCCCGATCAGCAGGCCGCCCACCAGTGCGCCGCGGATCTGGTTGAAACCGCCGACGATGGCGGCGATGAAGGCGATCATTCCCAGCGTCTCGCCGTTCGAGAACTTGGCGAGATAGACCGGCGAGATCAGGATCGACGCGATCGCGGCCAAGCCGGCATTGATCAGGAAGGTGTACATCACCATCCGCTTGACATTCACGCCAAGGATCTCGGCCACGGCCGGGTTCTGTGCCGTCGCCTGCATGCAGCGTCCGGTGCGGGTGCGCTGCAGGAACAGTTGCAGCGCGATGATCGCCGCGAAGGAGACGGTCAGGTTGCCGATGTCCTGGACGGAGACGGAAACGCCAAGGACGTTGAACACCTGCGACGGAAACAGCGAGGGGAAGGGCTGGCCCTGGGCCGAGTAGAATTCCTTCACGCTCTCCTTCATCAGCAGGCCAAGCGCGATCGTCGCGATCACCAGCGGCAGCGTGCCATGGGGCAGCATCGGCGCGACGATCAGCTTCTTGAACAGCGCGCCAAGGACCAGCAGCGACAGCACGAAGGCGGTCAGGCAGGCGGCCCAGAGCGGCAGGTGGAAGACGGTCATCCCGGCCAGGACGAAGAACGCCGGCAGCATGACGAACTCGCCCTGGGCGAAGTTGATCGTCTGGGAGGCCTGCCAGAGCAGCGTGAAGCCGACGGCCGCCAGCGCGTAGATCGATCCGGACGACAGTCCGGACACGAGAATCTGCAGAAACTCGGCCATGCCGGTTCCCCCCCTGTCGCGTGAAAAGGAATGACCGGCGGGCGGAAACCGACCCGCCGGCGCCGCCGCTCAGTTCGGCGGCAGGGTGGCAGCGATGGTCTGCTTGCCGTCCTCGACCGCGACGATGAAGCTCTCGCGCGAAACCTCGCCGGTGTCGTCCCAGCAGATGTGGCCTCGCGGTCCAGTTCGCCGATCTGGTCGGTCACGTACTTGACCGTATAGGTGGCGATATAGCCCTTCATGGCATTGTGGTCCGGGCGATAGCCGAAGCGGTCGGTGAAGGCCTTGTCCATCGCCTGGATCTGCGGGATCGGCGCGTCGGCGGTTAGACCGACATGGCCCTGCACCCCGTTCGACGCGGCCCCGGCCAGGTCGATGACCTTCTGACTGGCCAGCACGGTGTCGCCCACGATCGGCATGTCGAGCCCCTGCTTCGCGGCCTCGATCAGGAAGCGCGCGCTTTCCTCTTCGGTCATGAACACGAACAGGGCCTGGGCGCCGCTGCCCTTGACCTTCAGCACATCGGCCGAGAAATCGGCCTGACCCTGTTCGCTGGGCACGTCGGCCACGACGTCAAGCCCGAGATCGGACATCACCGCGACGAAGGCGTCGTGTCCGCCCTTGCCGTATTCGGTGTTGGCCCAGGCGATCGCCACCTTCTGGGCGCCAAGCTGGTCCTTCAGGTACTGGCCGATCTTCGGCATCCCCTTCTGCGAGCCGAAGGCGGTGCGGAAGATGTAGGGGTTGCCCTTCGCGGTGATCGCCGGCGCCTCGGATCCAGTCAGCTGCGGCACGCCGTTCTGCATCGCGACCAGCATGTTCACGATGGTCGAAGACGAATAGACGGTGCCCAGAAGCACATAGGCGTCGTCGTCGATGGCGCGCTGGACCAGTGCGCGGCTGTTCTGCGGGTCGGTCTGGCTGTCGTACTCGACCAGTTCGATCGGCTGGCCGAGGATCCCGCCCGCAGCGTTGATCTCGTCCACCGCAAGGTGGACCCCGTCGGCCCAGACCGACCCTGCCGCGGCGCCGGCACCCGAAAGCTCGGCAATGTTGGCAATCTTCACCGGGTCGGCCGCCCAGCCCGCGGCGGTGCTCAATGCCAGCGCCGCCACGCTGCCGGCCAGAATTCTTCGTGTCATCCGCTTTCCTCCCATGGAAATGATGGTTTGTTTCAGGCCGGCACGTCCTGTCCCGTCAGGAAGCCGGCGATGATGTCGGCCTGGGCGTCGAGCATCCCGAGCCCGGGCATGGTGGCGCAGCCGATCGACCGCGCATGGCCCAGCAGAGGTGTCACTTCGGGCTGTGTGATGGCATCGGCGACGAACTGCGCCGGTGTCAGCCGGGACAAATCGACCGGATGCGGATGGTCGGGGCGCATCCCCATCGGCGTCGCGTTCGCCACCAGATCGAACCCGGTGGGGTCGGCGCTGCCGGCGGTGACCCGGCCGGGGAAGGCCGCGTCCAGCCGGGCGATCACCGCATCGCGCCGTGCCAGATCGACGTCGTGGACGGCCAGAAGGGCGGCACCCCGGGCGGCGATCTCATAGGCGATGGCCGCCCCTGCCCCGCCGACGCCCACCAGCAGGGCGCGCTTGCCGGCGACATCGAAGCCCCGCGCGGCGATGCCGCCCAGGTAACCCAGCCCGTCGGTGTTGTCCCCGGCGAACCCTCCCGAGGGGAGCCGCCGCATCACATTGACCGAACGGGCGAAGCGGGCGCGGTCGCTGACCGTCTCGCAGAGATCCAGCGCCGCCGGCTTGTGCGGCACCGTCACGACGATGCCGTCGATGTTCTGCACCCACCGGATGCCGTCGATGAACCGCAGCAGATCCGCGGATGCGACATGGATCGGCACCAGCAGCGCGTTCTGCCCGCGCGAGGCGAACATGGCACTCAGCATCCCGGGCGATTTCACCTGGGCGATCGGATCGCCCACGATGACGAACAGGCGCGTCGCGCCGTCGACATTGATCATCTGATGCCTCCCCGGCCGCCGCTTCGCGTGTCTCGCGAATGCCGGGGCCGCTCCTCCAGTTGTCGCAAGATTGTGCCCGGAACGGCGGTCGACTGAATGGACGACCATGCCCTTGACTTGGACAATTCCGCTGGCCGGCAACCCGGTGCTCTCTTGCGGGTCATGCCGGAACGTCCAGAGGTGCCGCGCCCGGGGCGGTGGCTGCCGCGCCGGAGCGAAGCCGCCAATGCGCCAGCGTCGCGGCGATCCCGTCCGCCATCCCGGTCACCGGCAGTGCCGCCATCCAATCGGCCGAATCGCCGCCCTGCAAGGATTCTGGCAGCCGCAGCGGCGGGCCTTCGACGCTGATCTCGGCGCCCGGAACCTGCCGCTGCAACTCGGCCACGAACGCGGCTACCGCGGCGCCGACGCCGCCCATGTCGAAGACCGCAGCCCCGGATGACGCCCCGGATGCGGCCCCGGTCACCGCCGCGGCGAAGGCCCGCGCCACGTCCGAGACATGGACGAATCCCACATTCCCCGAAAACCGGATCGTCGCCGGCCGGCCTTCGGCTGCGGCCCGCAGCGCGATGCTCGGCCCCGCGGCGATCCCCGAACTCTCGCCCGGGCCGTAGACGATGGCGGGGCGCAGCCCGGTCGAGCAGAGGCCGTGATCGGCATGGGCGACCCGGGCCAGTCCCTCCAGCGCCAGCTTCAGCGTGCCATACACGGTCATCGGCCGGGGATGGCGGCTGTCGCCGGGGCCGTAGACGCCGCCGGTGCTGGCATAGGCGAAATGCCGGACCCCGGCGCCGATGACTGCCTGCATCAGCCGCTGGCTGGCGGCGAGGTTCACCTCGATCGCGCGCAGCGGATCGGCGGCACAGTCCAGTGTCATCAGACCGACCAGATGCACGACCGCATCGCAGCCCGCGGTGGCCCGCTCCGCCACGTCCGCCCGGGTCAGGTCGCCCGCAACGATCTCGATCCGCCCGGCCAGGCCCGGGGCCACGAAGTCCAGCATCTCTGGCCGTGGCGCGCGGTCGAGGATCCGCACCGCGGCCCCCGCCGCGACCAGCGCGGCGGCGGTCCAGCTGCCGATGAAACCAGTGCCGCCGGTGACCAGGACCCGGCTCAAGCCGCGGCCTCCCGCAGCGCGGACCTGGTCGATGCCGCGGTCTCGGCGGCGATGGCACCGAACACGATGCCCGGGCCGATGGTGATGCCGGGCCCCGGATAGACCCCGCCCATGATCGAGTTCATGTCGGCCCCGGCGGCATAGAGTCCCTCGATCGCGCTGCCGTCGCCGCGCAGCAGCCGGGCATGGTCGTCGGTCACAAGGCCGGTCGCGGCGCCGATGTCGCCCGGCAGCAGCCGGACTGCGTAGAACGGGCCGGTGGCCACGGCGCCCAGCGTCGGATTGGGGCCATGACCCGCATCGCCGTTGTGGCGTTCATAGACTGTGCTGCCGCGGCCGAAATCCGCGTCCACACCCGTCGCCGCGAAGTCGTTGAACCGCGCCACCGTCGCCTGAAGCGCGGCCGCGTCGATGCCCAGCTTGCCGGCCAGCGCGGCCAGCGTCGGCGCCGCCACGAGATAGCCGTCGCCAAGGAAGGGCGCCAGCTTCGCGCCGCCCGGCCGCACCATGCCCAGCCCGTATGTCGCGATCGCCGGCGCGTCGGCGATCAGGAAGGTCGGGATGTGCGATCCGTCCCGGTTGGCCGCATACATGGCGGCGACGAATTCATGGTAGGACCGGCTTTCGTTGACGAAGCGCCTGCCGTCCCGGCCGACGCAGATCGTGCCGGGCTTGCTGCGGTCCAGCACGAAATGCGGGAAGGCCGCCGTGCTGCCATCCTTCCGCTTCCGGATCGACACCGGCGCCCAGTAGCACGGCTGCGCCGCGCCGTCCGCGTAATGGGCGCCGTAAGGCGCCACCAGGTCATGCAGCGCACCAGTATGCCCCGGCGCGGCCGGGCTCGCCTCGGGCAAGAGATGCGGCAGCATCTCGGCCCGGCGCCGCGGATGGCGGGCGAAGCCGCCGCTGGCCAGGATCACACCGCGCCGTGCGGTGACGGTCCGGGTCTCGGCGCCGCGCTTCAGGGTCAACTGCCAGAGCGGCCCGCCCAGCGGCACCATCGCCGTGGTCTCGGTTTCGGTCAGCAGCTCGACCCCCAGGGTCCGAGCCGACAGCAGGAAGCGCCCGATCAGCGCATTGCCCATGACCAGCCGCGTGCCGCGGCCATGGCGAAGCTTTTGCACCAGATAGGCGCCGATCCGCCCTGCGGCATGGCGGAAGGACCGCACCGACCGGGTCATGTTCAGCAGATGCGGAATGTCGTCCCGGTCGATCATCATCCCGCCAAGGATGGTGAATTCCGGGATCGGCGGACGCACCAGCTTCAGGTCGCCGCCCAGCAGGCGGCCGTCGAAGGGCAGCGGTTCCAGCGCCCGGCCGCGGATCGTGGCGCCGTCCAGCTCGTACAGGTAGTCCGGATGCGCCGGGCGCGCGGCAAAGGTCATCTCGGTTGCGTCTTCCAGCCGGTGCAGCATGGCCGGGCCGCGCTCGATAAAGGCCGCGCGCATTGCCCGGGGCGCACAGTTCCCCACCGCCCGGTCAAGGAAGCCCATCACCTTTTCGGGGCTGTCCTCGGCGTCCACCTCGGCCAAGTGGCGCGTGTTCGGGATCCAGGTCGTGGCGGCCGAAAGGGCCGAGGTGCCCCCGACATAGTCGGTGCGTTCGACCAGCAGCACCTTCTGCTTCAGAAGCGCTGCCGTGACGGCGGCGGAAAAGCCGGCCGCGCCCGTCCCCAGGACGATCACGTCATAGGCCCCGTCCGCCGCCAGCGCCGTGAAATCAGTCGGTCTCGCCGCCATGCCTCTCCCCCCGTGATGCCCGTGGCCGCCCCCCCTCGGGAGTCCATCGGCTGGATGCTGGTAGCATGATTCTGGAACCAATTTCCAGTTTAAAAAGTTATTCCATTTTTTGCGGGGCAATGCTAAGCCTCGCCCATGGACACGACTCGCACAAAGATCGCCGTGCTCGGCGCCGGAGAGATCGGCAGGACCCACCTGACCGCCATTGCCGCCTGCGAACGCACCGCCATCGCGGCCATCGCGGATCCCGCGCCCGCCGCCGAAGCCCTCGCGCGCCAGCATGGCGTCCCGCTGTTCCGCGATGTGGCGGCGCTGATTGCCAACCGCCCCGACGGCATCGTCATCGCGACGCCGAATGCCCTCCACGTCCCGCAAGCGCTGGCTGCGATCGAAGCCGGCATCCCGGTGCTGGTCGAGAAGCCGCTCGCCGAAAGCCCCGGGCAGGCCGCCCGCCTGGTCGAGGCCTCCGAGGCGGCGGGCGTGCCGGGGCTTGTCGGCCACCATCGGCGCCACCACCCGGCGATGCGCGCGCTGAAGGCCGCGATCGCGGCCGGGCGCCTCGGCGATCTGGTCGCGGGAACCGTGATGCTGACGCTGGCCAAGCCCGCGGCCTATTTCGGCGCCGACTGGCGGCGCAGCCCCGGCGACGGCGGGCCGATGCTGATCAACCTCATTCACGAAATCGACCAGATCCGCCACCTGTTCGGGCCGGTCGCCGCGGTCTCCGCGGTCACCTCGAACGCGCGGCGCGGCTTCGCGGTCGAGGATACCGCCGCGCTGATCTTCGAGATGGCGCGGGGCGGGCTGATCACCGTCACGGTCTCGGACGCCGCCGTCGGCCCATGGGCCTGGGATCTCACCGCAGGCGAGAACCCGGCGCGCTTCCCGGCCCATGCGGCCCCCTCGCACCTGTTTGCGGGCAGTCGCGCCGGGGTCTCGATGCCCGACATGACCTGGTGGCGACACCCCGGCTGTCCCGACTGGACCGACAGGATGCTGGCCGAGGCCGCCCCGGTCGGGCCGGTCGACTGCTATGGCGAGCAGATCCGCCACTTCGCCGCGGTCATCGCCGGGGACGAGGCGCCCCGCATCACCCTCCGCGACGGGATGGAAAACCTCTGTGTCCTTGAGGCGGTGCGCGCCGCGGCCCGGACCGGCGGCAGGGTTGCGGTATCGACGGAACACGGAACACGACACGGAGCGGTCGCATGTCTGGCGTGATGGAACGCACCCTGCGGATACTCGAGCTTCTGGCCGGCCACCCCGAGGGCCTGCCGATCAGCGCCATCGCCGGCGCGCTCGACCTGCCGGTCAGCGCGGCGCACCGGATGCTGAAGGAATTGTCGGAACACGGCTATGTCCGGCAGATGCGGGCGCAGGGTGACTATGCCCTGACGATCCGGCTGGCGGCGCTGGGTCTCGGCTTTCTCGCCAAGACGGGCGTGACCGACATCGCCCAACCCATTCTCGACCGGCTGGCGGCGGAATCCCGGGAACTGGTGCGTCTCAGCGTCATCGACGGGAAGGATCTGGTCTGGGTGGCGGTGGCACAGGGCGCCACGTCCGGCCTGCGCTATGACCCGGGGCGGGAACAGGGCGTGGTGGTGCATCTGGCCTCGTCCTCGGGCGGTCGGGCCTGGCTCAGCGCGCTCAGCGACGACGAGGCCCTCGCCCTGATCGCGCGGCAGGGGCTCGAGCCGCCCTTTGCCGCCGGGCCGAAAGCACCCAAGACCCTTGGCAACGTGCTCGAGGAACTTGCCGCCGCCCGGCGCCGCGGTTTCGCGGTGGCGGTCGACAGCTACATCGACGGCATGGCGGCCATGGCGGTGCCGATCTTCGCGCCCGCATCGGCATCGGGCGACCGGCACCCGATCGGCTGCCTGTCGGTCGCCGGCCCCGCCGTGCGCCTGACGCCCGAGCGGCAGGCAGCCTTGAGCGGATCGCTTAAGGCTGCCGCCGCCGAGATCGGCGAGGCCTCGGCCGCGTCGAGCTATTTCACCCGCGACCGGGTCCTGCCGGGGCCCAGCGTCAGCCCGGTGGCGCCATGACCGATGCCATTGAGCCGGCCCGCGACTGCGACGTGCTCGTGGTCGGCTCGGGCGCGGCCGGACTGGCGACGGCGGTCGCCGCCGCGCATTATGGCCTGAAGGTGGTCGTGGCCGAGAAGGCCCCCTGGTTCGGCGGCACTTCGGCCTGGTCCGGCGGCTGGCTGTGGATCCCACACAACCCCCTCGCCCGCGCCGCGGGGATCGACGAGGATCCGGCCGAACCGAAGCGCTATCTGGCCTCGGTCCTGGGAAACCGGGCCAGCGACCCGCGGATCGACGCGTTTCTGGCGAACGGTCCCGAGATGGTCAGCTTCTTCGCCCGCGAGACGGCGGTGGACTGGATCGACGGCAACGCGGTGCCGGATTTCCACGACCTGCCCGGCGCCGCGCCGGGAGGCCGCTCGGTTTCGGTACCGCCCTTTGACGGAAGGGCGCTCGGCCCGATGATCGCGCGACTGCGCCCGCCGCTTGACGTGGTCAGCCTGTGGGGCATGGGGATCGCCGGCGGCGCGGACATGCGCCATTTCTTCGACGCGACCCGCCGGCCGGCCTCGGCGCTTTACGTGCTGAAGCGGTTGGCGCGCCATGCCGGTGACCTCACGGTGCATGATCGGTCGATGCAACTGGTGAACGGCAACGCGCTGGTGGCCCGGCTCTTGCGCAGCGCCATCGACAAGGGCGTGACCCTGCTGCCCGCGGCGCCGGTGACGCGGCTGTGCCGGGACGGCGTTCGGGTGACCGGTGCGGTGCTGACCGTCGCCGGGCGCGAAGTGTCCATCGCCGCCCGCCGTGGCGTGGTCCTGGCGGCCGGCGGCTTTCCCCATGACCGCGCCCGCATTGCGGCGCATTTCGGCCATGCCGCAGACGGCACCGGACACCATTCCGCCGCGCCGGCCGAGAACACCGGCGACGGGCTGAGCCTCGGCGAAGCCGCCGGCGGGGCGTCCGACTTCGACCTCGACCAGCCCGCCGCCTGGGCGCCGGTCTCGCTGGTGCCGGGCAAGGCTGGTGCGAAGCGCTTTCCGCATCTGGTCGAACGCGCCAAGCCCGGCATCATCATGGTTGACCCCGACGGGCAACGCTTCGTGAACGAGGCGGACAGCTACCACGACGTCCTGAAGGCGATGCTCGACCGGGGCGCGCCGCATGCCTGGCTGATCGCCGACCACAGGGCGCAGCGCCGTTACGGGCTGGGCTGGGCGAAGCCGTTCCCCTTCCCGACCGGCCCGGCCCGGCGCGCCGGCTACCTGAAGTGCGGCCGGACGCTGGCCGAGCTTGCGCTGACCTGCGGCCTGCCGGTGGCCGCGCTGGAAGCCACCGTCGCCCGCTTCAACGACCTCGCCCGACAGGGCCGCGACCTGGATTTCAGCCGCGGCCTGTCGACCTACAACCGCGTGCAGGGCGACGCGGGGCAAAGCCTCGGCCCGCTCAACCGCGCGCCGTTCTATGCAGTGAAGATCGTCCCCGGCAGCCTCGGCACCTTTGCCGGCCTCAGGACCGATCCCTCGGCCCGGGTGCTGGGCGCGGACGGCAATCCGGTCGCAGGCCTGTTCGCCGTGGGCAACGACGCGGCATCGATCTTCGGCGGGCACTATCCGTCGGGCGGCATCACCCTCGGGCCGGGGATGACCTTCGGCTACATCGCGGCGCGGGTGCTGGCAGGACTGCCCGTCACCGGCGCCGAAACCCCGCAGGAGCGGGATCTGGAGACCACCCAATGACCTGTTACGAGATCGCAACCCTGAAGACGGTGATCTTCGGCGCCGGCAAGGCCGCGGCCGGGCTGGAGGCCTGGCTCAAGGCTGGCACCGGCCGGCTACTCGGCGCCTTCGGCACCGACATCGGCCCACTGAACGAAATCCTCGTGCTGCGCGGCTTCGACAGCCTCGACCAGATGATGGCGGAACGCCGCCGGGCGCTGCTTTCCGCCGACCCGATGGGCTGCATGGACTTCCTCGTCGACCTGCGCTTCGACAGCTACCAGCCGTTCGATTTCCTGCCCCCGGTGACGACCGGCGCCCTCGGCCCGGTCTACGAATTCCGCACCTACCGCACCCGCCTGAACGGCGTCGCCGAGACCCAGGAGAAATGGCGCGGCGCCATCCCCGGAAGGTCGGCCTATTCGCCGTTGCTGTTCGCCGGCTGGGGGCTCGACGGCCCGCCGAGGGTGGCGCAGATCTGGCCCTACGGCTCGCTCGCCGACCGCACCGACGCGCGCAGCCGTTCGGTGAAGGACGGCAAGTGGCCCGCCCCCGGCGGTCCCGACTGGCTCACCCCCGAGATGACCTCGGCCATCGCCCTGCCGCTGCCCTTCTCTCCGCTTCAGTAGACCGCCCCGATGACCCACAGATTGTCGCTCGCCTTCCTCACCGTGTTCGACGCCGGCCCGGTCGAGGCCGTCCGCATTGCCGCTGAAACCGGCTATGACCTTGTCGGCCTGCGCTTCCTGCCGGCCGCCGCGCAGGGCGAAGGCCCTTACCCCATCCTGACCGACACCGGGTTGCAGCGCGAGGTGGCGGCGGCGCTGCGCGACACCGGCGTCGGCCTTGCCGACATCGAGATCGCTCGCCTCGGGCCCGCCACCGACATCGCCGGCTTCGCCCGCTTTCTCGCGCTCGGCGAAAGGCTGGGGGCAAGGAACGTTCTGGTGGCCGGGGACGATCCCGACCATGCCCGGCTGGCCGACAGCTTCGCCCGTTTCTGCGAACTGGCCGCAGCCCATGGCCTGACCGCGGATCTGGAATTCATGCCTTGGACCGCGGTGAAGACCCTCGCCCAGGCCCGTGCCATCGTCGAGGCGGCGGGCCTTGCCAACGGTGGCGTGCTGGTCGACGCGATCCATCTGCAGCGCTCGGGCAGCACGCTGGCCGAGGTCGCCGACTTGCCCGCCCGGATGATCCACTACGCCCAGATCTGCGATGCCCCCGGAAGCTACGACGTCAGTGACGCCGGGCTGATCGCCACCGCGCGGGGCGCCCGGCTCTATCCCGGCGAAGGCGACATCGACCTTGCCGGGCTGGTCCGTGCCCTGCCCGCCGGAATCGTGCTCAGCCTCGAGATCCCGCATCTCGACCGCGCCCGCAGCTGCACGCCCGCCGCCCGTGCCCGCCAGGCCATGGCCGCGACCCGCACCCTGCTCGCCAGCGGCTGACCCGCACCGCCCCGCCAGGTGTTTCATCCCACGGTCTGACGGTGCGATCCTTTCGCCGGAAGGGAGGAAGCCCTGTGGGACAGGTTGTCAGCGTCCACGGAGGTGGTGGTGTTTCTGGGATGGTCGGGGTGGCCATCGGGGTGTCGGCCGGGGTGGCGATTGCGGACTTCAGCCCGAGCCTCAAGAGACCCCGGCGGCCGACGACAGAATGGCGCTGAAGGAGACGCTGCCGAAGGCCGGTGACGGCGACGTCCTGCGCAGCCTTGCCGGGACTGTGCTGCAAATCCTCACGGAATTTCAGCGTGATGTGATCCTGACCCGCCGCGCTTTCACCAAGGCTAGGCAGGCCCTGAAGTTCGCCGGTTGCTGATCGAAAACGGGGCGGCTTCTCAGTCCGTCCGACACGAGCGGCCACTTCGGATACCGGCAGGTGCGGATGGTCCTGCGTCCCGGCCCGACACCGCCGGACCGCGGGCGATGCAAAACGAAGCGGCGGTCATGATCGTTGCCAGAACGGGAAGGACGATTGCCACTCTGGCCCCATAGCGGTGGGCGGGAACCGAGAGCCCGCCGCAGACGGCGGCATGGACCACGAGGCCGATGAAGACGAGGCCGATCAGGCTTCGGGACCCAGCAGGCAGCCCGCCTGGGCGTACCAGCAAGTAAAGCAGCGACGCGATCGAGATCAGGTAGACCGCCCGGTGCAGGCTCGCGAGAGGTTCAAGCCAGGCCCGGTCCGCATCGATCAGACGGCCGCCCCTGAGACCGCTGACGACCTTTCCGTAGTTGCCCTGCACGCTCTCCAGAAGGCCGGGCCTGGGCAGCGTCATGTCCACCCTCACATAGCCAAGCTGGGTGAGCGTGTTTGACCCCAGGGCGCCAGTGACACCGACGGGATTCTCCGCGATCACCCTGCCCGAGAAATCAAGCTGCTCGGCACTGATCGCGGTTTGTACGCCGCGGTCCAGATTCCGCAACGAGCCGATGGCGGGATCGCGGGCAAAGAGAATGTTGTGGGACAGCAGGCGGGCGGGATCGTCGGATTCCGACAAGGGACCAAGCAGGGCACAGGTAGCAAGGCCCGGTTCCGGGCAATGCGCCTCGAGATAGTCAAGGCCCGGACCGTCCTCGATCAGACGGGCGGTCAGGAACGGCATCATCTCTGCGTGCCGCCCGCCGAGACGTTCGACGCCGGCGACGAAGGCGACCCTTTCGAGTACGCCAATCCCGACCAGCGCAACCGCAACGGCGCCCAGCACGATCAGGCGGCGTCGCGTCAGAAGCGGAGACGCGATCAGGCCGAACGGCAGAAAGGCGGCGGCGGTCAGCAGATGCGAGGGATGGCAGAGGATGGCCGCCACCGCCAGACCCGCCGCGGACGCCCGTTCCCACCGCCCCATCTCGCCCCAGAACGCACAAAGCAGGGCCAGCATCAGCAGAAGGACCGGAGCTAGGATGTCGGGCATCAGGAAGGCGACATAGAAAGGCAGCGCGGACAGGCTTGCGACGGACAGCGCCGCTGCCGTCAGAAGGCCCGCCGAACAGGGCGCAGGATCGGCGAAGCGGCGGGCAACCAGAAACGTGGCCGCCCAGATCAGGATGACATTCGCCAGCACCGCCAGATCGAGCGGTCCGACAACGTCGATGGTCGCCAGTGCAAGCCCGTAGATTGCGGAACGGCTGGCCTGAATGGTCTTGTCGGCGGCAGCGGCGATCGCGGGCGCGGCATCTCCGGGTGGTCGGGACGGTATGGCTTGAGGTGGCGAAACCGCAAGGGCTTCCAGGATGTCGTGCCCCTGTTCCAGATACCCGCCGGTATCATGATAGAACAGCGGCGCACCGTTCAGCAGATACACGGCCAGCATCAGGGTGAGTGCCATGATGCTGGCCGCGGCTGTCCGGGCCGCCCGGCTCCACTGCGCAGACATCAGCGGATCCGGCAGCATACCGGGTGCCCCGGTGTTGATCCCTCAGCCATGGAGCTTTCCGCCCCCGGTGACCAGGTCCAGATTGGCGCAGGCGGCAGGCCCGTACCCGGTGGCGGTCGCGTCTCGGCCCGCAGCGGTGCCGGGGAACCGCCGGGCGGCCCACTCCCGGTCGGCCTTCTGCAAGGCCCGCAAGTGCCAGGGCGTGATCAGCATGTGCCCGTGCCACGGCGCCCGCTCGGGCGCGGCGTCGAGGAAGGGCCGGCCGAGATCGGGATCGGCCAGCGTGACCAGCCCGGTGGCGCGTCCGATGGTCGAACCCAGGATCAGGGCGAGCATCAGGCCGGTATAGCCCGGCTGCCGCACGGCCAGATCGCGGATCAGCGACAGCGCCCCGGACAGATCGCCACCGCGGGCAAGGTGGAGGGCATAGCCGACGGTCCGGGCGTGCCCCATCCGGAAAACCCAGCCGGGCAGGTCCGGAGCCATCTCGGCGACAAGCTCGAGCGCCCGCGCGTTCGATCTGGCGGCACGGCGGTGGCTCAACGACATGTTGTGACGATGCATCCGGTACCCCACCAGCGCCTGATTGCAGCAGGCCAAGGGGCCAACCGTCGCAAGCTGCAACTGGAGCAGCAGGTCCTCGGCCCCCTCGATGCCCCAGGCGCGCAGCCGCGGGTCATGGCCGCCGAACCGGCGGGCCAGGGCGGTCGGAGCCATGATGCTGCTCACGTTGCTGAAGAAGTTGGTCGCGATCTGGCGGCAGATGGTGTGGCCGGACACATCCGCGAGGGTGCGGAAATTGGCGATGATGCGGTCGTCGGCGTCAATCAGGCGGTATCCGGTATAGATGAGACTGGGCTTCTCGCGCGCCGTTTCGTAGACCGCGAGCTGCCGGGCGATCTTCTCGGGATGCCAGAGGTCGTCCGCATCGAGCCAGGTGGTCAGCGCACAGTCGGTCCGGGCCAGCGCATTATTCCGGGCCGCCGCCACGCCGGCATTGGCCTGGTGCAGGACCGTGATGCGCGGGTCGGCGGCGGCGAGACTCCCTGCCAGGGCGAGCGTCGCGTCAGTCGAACCGTCATCGACGATGAAGATCTCGAGATCCTCATGGCTTTGCGCGCAGGCACTCGCGACCGTCCGCGCCAGGGTTGCCACCGCGTTGTAGGCAGGGATGACTACGCAGACACGGGCCATTGTTCGGGCACCTCCGGATGGTCAGGGGTGGCCGCGGAGACCTGGGCGGGGATGGCGGAACGGAAAGCCGCGCGCCGCCTTTCCCAGTCGATGGCGGACCGGAGGATCCGGTCCAGATCGTCGCGCCTGGGGGCCCACCGAAGGACCGACGTCAGCCGGGTGTTGTCGGCAATGACCGACGCGCTGTCTCCCGCCCTCCGCGGGCCGACGTGGACCCGGAACGTCGAACCCGAGATCGCGAGCGCACGGTCGACGACCTCGCGGACCGAAAAGCCGCGGCCATAGCCGCAGTTCAGCGTCACGCTCGGTTGACCCGCGACCAGATACTCGACCGCGGCCACATGGGCGTCGGCAAGGTCGCTCACGTGGATGTAGTCGCGCACACCGGTGCCGTCCGGCGTCGGGTAATCTTCGCCATGGATCGTCACCGCCTCGCGCCGGCCGACCGCAGCCTCGGCGACGACCTTGATCAGGTGGTGTGCCCCGTCGCGCGGACCGGCGCGGCCAAGCTCGTCGCATCCGGCGACGTTGAAATAGCGGAGCGCGACGTGGCGCAGCGAGGTCGCTGCCGACACGTCGGCCAGGAACCATTCGGCGAACAGCTTCGACCGGCCATAGGGCGATTGCGGCTGCGTCGGCGCGGCTTCTGTCACCCGCCGGCCATCGGCGTTCCCGTACACGGCGGCGGTCGACGAGAAGACGACCGAGTCGATCCCCAACACCAGCAGTGTCTCGACGAAGCGCGACAGGGTGCCAAAGTTGGCGGCATAGTAGGCTGCGGGTTCAACCACCGATTCCGCCACGTCGATCAACCCGGCAAAATGCACCGCCGCATCGATCTGCCGCCCCGACAGGCTGTCACGCAGGGCGACCGACTGGCAATCCTGCTGGATGAACTCCACACCGTCCGGAACGGCGCTCCGGCACCCCTTCGACAGGTTGTCGACACCGATCACCGACCAGCCGGCATCCAGAAAGGCGAGGGCAGTGTGACTTCCGATGTAACCTGCGACACCAGTAACCAGAACACAACGCGCACCGCGCTCAACCGGACCGAGATTCGACATGATTTCCCCCTTGAATCATCAGAATCGCAATACATGCATTATTGCATATTTCCAAAACGCCCAATTTGACATCAATCATGCCCAAATCGGCGGTTCTGGGCAAAAAAGGGGGCCGACCGCCCGATCGACCTTTGGCCGGCACACATGATTCACGTGGAGGTGGAGGTGGAGACATTGCGGGAAAGGGCTTTGCGAACGGCCCGGCGTTGCCATCGGATTGCCGCCTGCCTCGGGGCACGGCGGATGCGGCACGGACTTGTCCTGATGTATCACCGGATCGCCACGCCAGGCGTCGACCCGTGGGAGTTGTCAGTCTCGCCGCAGAATTTCGCCGGCCATCTGGAAGTTCTGGCGCAGCTTGGACCCTGTCTGACCCTTTCCGGTCTCTGGGACGAGATCGCGCGGGACGCGGGCGCGCGACGCGCCATCGCGATCACCTTCGACGACGGGTATCGCGACAACCATGCCGTCGCCCTGCCGATGCTGCGGGCCGCCGGGTTGCCTGCCACGGTTTTCGTCACGTCAGGCACGATCGGAAGCGATCAGGAGTTCTGGTGGGATGTCCTGACCCGCGCGATCATCGGCGCCGACACCCTTCCCGACCGGCTGACGCTCGCCCTCGGGCCGCACGTCCGCACCTTTCCCGCCGGCGCGCGGCGGCGGGCTGCGCTGCTGTTCGAGATCGCGCAGGCAGTGATGTCCCTTCCGCCCGAGGCCGTGGCGCAGGCCGTCAGCGACATCGCGGCGCAGACCGGCGTCGATCGGGCGGGCAGTGCCGGGAACCATCCCATGGCGCTGGCGGAACTGCGCTCCCTCGCGGCGTCCGGGCAGGTCGAGATCGGCGGCCATACCCGAACCCATGCCGCACTGCCCCGGATTTCGGCCGACACCGCAGCCCGCGAAATCCGCGAGGGACGCGCCGCCCTGCGCGACTGGACCGGCCAGAGCGTCGAAAGTTTCGCCGCTCCCTTCGGCCTGCAGGATGCTGCAGTGATCGGGGCCATCCGGGACGCCGGCTTCGCACGATCCTGCGAGGTGCGACCGGGACTTGTGACCAGCGGAACCGATCCTTTCCGAATTCCCCGGATCCATGTTCCGGACATGACAGCGGACCGCTTCGAGCAGTTCGTTCGGGAACTCGTCGGCAGCTGACGGCTGCCAGACAGATTGGAGCAGTGCAAGATGAACGACGTAGCCAGTGTTGCCGGAAGTGCCCCCCCGAAAGTCAGCGGGATCATCATCTTCCTGAATGGCGAGAAATACATCGCCGAGGCGATCGAAAGCGTTCTGGCGCAGACCTTCACCGACTGGGAACTGATCCTGGTCGATGACGGATCCTCGGACGGCGCGACCGGGATCGCCCGGCGTTATGCCGCCGCCAATCCGGACCGGATCTTCTATACCGAGCATCCTGGACACGAGAACCGGGGGATGAGCGCGTCACGCAATGCCGGCATCCGGCTCGCGCGGGGGACCTATGTCGCGTTCCTCGATGCTGATGACGTCTGGCTGCCAGAGCGTCTCGCCCATCATGTCGATCTGCTCGAGGCGCATCCCGACGTGACCATGTCGATGGGGCCGACGCTGCTGTGGTCCTCGTGGACCACCGCCGACCGGGCCCGGCGCCGGCCGTGGCTCGCAGCCGACATCCCGACCGAACTGGG
The DNA here is from genome assembly GCA_044221805.1 of Meridianimarinicoccus sp. Lineage (GTDB taxonomy): Bacteria > Pseudomonadota > Alphaproteobacteria > Rhodobacterales > Rhodobacteraceae > Meridianimarinicoccus. Next base: position 67,460 of record JBGAOK010000001.1, on the reverse strand, counting down.
CCTGCCGGTTCGGCAGGTGCTCGACGCCCCCATCGTCGCCATCGGCTTTCTCGAGAAGCACGGCGGCAACGTGCCCGGCATCTGCAGCCTGCTGGTGCGCCGCGACCACATCCTGGCGGTCGACGGCTTCGAGGACAGCTTCCGCACGCTTTACGAGGATCAGGTCTTCTTCTTCAAGATCTGCCTGAAATACAAGGTGATCGCGACCGACCGGATCCTTGACCACTACCGGCAGCATCCGGACTCTGCCTGCCATCAGGCCGGTGGCATGAAAGGCGACGCGGTCATGCGCCCGGTGTTCCTGGAATGGCTGCAGGACTACCTGATCGAGCATGGCCACAAGAGCCGCCGACTGTGGAAGGCGTTTCGGGGCGAGATGTTCCGTTTCGACCAGCCGACCGCATGGCGGATCCAGAACATCCCGACGGACATCGTCGACCAGTTCAACGTCCGCAGCCGCCGACTGGTCATCTTCCTGCTGACGCCGCGCTTCTACACCTGGCTGCGGCGCAAGTTCCGGTTGTCGGTGGTCGATCTGAAAGACGTTCGCTAACCCGCGGGATCGGCTTCGCCGCCGTCGGCCACACGCCCCTCGCTGATCCGGATCACCCGGTCGGGGCGATAGGTCGTCTCGCTCCGGTGGCTGACGACCAGAATGGTCCGACCCCGCATCGCCGCGGCGATGCGGTCGAAGATCCGGATCTCCCGATCCGGTTCCAACGCGCTCATGGCCTCGTCCAGAACCAGGAATTCGGGGTCGCGCAGCATCGCCCGCGCCAGTCCGATCCGCTGGCGCTGGCCGCCGGAGAAGCTCTGCCCGGCATTGCCGATCGGCGTGTCGAAGCCTTCGGGAAGCGCCTCGATGTCGGGCAGGATTTCGACCATGGCACAGACCGCGCGCAGCTTCGCCGCGTCCGCGTCATGCGCCCCGATGCGCAGGTTCTGGGCCAGCGTTCCCTCGACCAGTTCGACGTCCTGCCCGGAAATCGCAACCCGGTCGAGCCAGCTCGCGCGGGTGTAGGCGTGGAAATCCGTGCCGTCGATGCTCATCCGGCCGCCGTCGGGGTCATAGAGCCTGAGGATGAGGTTCAGGATCGTGGTCTTGCCCGATCCGCTCGGTCCGGCCAGCACGGTCACGTCGCCCCGGCGGATCGTCAGGGTCACGTTGTCCAGCGCCTTGCGCCGGCGGGCATCGTGGCTGAAGCTCACGGACTCGAAGCGCAGGTCGTGGCGCAGGCCCGGACAGGTCAGCGTCCCTTCACGCGGATAGGGCTTGTCGTGGTCGATCATCTCGCGCACCGACCGGAGCGAGGCGCTGAGCCCCGCCAGAGCAAGGCGACTGGTGTCAAGCTCGCGCAGGTGCGGCTGCAGCCGGAACAGCAGAAGCACGGCGGCGATGATCGTCGGCACGTCGACGCCGGCATTTCCGGCAACAAGCGCGATCGCGATCAGGGCCGCGAGACTGCCGACCTCGCTCAGCGGGCCGAGCAGGCCCTTGATCGTCTCGCCGCGGATGGCCAGCCGGCGCACCCTGGACGAGGCCGCGCCAAACACCCGCAGCATGTAGTCTTCCTGCGCGAACACACGCAGCGTCCGCATGCCGTAGAGGCTCACGAGCATCCGTTCGGCCAGCACCTGATTGGCCGCCAGCGTTTCGCGGCCGATCCGACGCACCGGCCGGGAGAGCAGCCGCAACACGGCGAACACGGCGCCCGCGCACAGGAAGGCGGTCAGCCCGACGATCCATGACAGCAGGAACAGTCCGGCGCCCAACACCAAGATGGCGCAGATGTTCACGCCGATCCGGGCGACATGGTAGAAGGCGTCGGCCACCGACCAGGTCTCGGTCGACAGGATATGCAGGAGTTCGCCCTGCTCGCGCTGCTGAAGATAGCGGTAGCTGACGGTAAGGTATTCGCGGTGGACGGCGTCACGCACGCGCTGCGCTACCCGGTTCATCATGTTCGCGGTGACGATCTGGTAGACATAGGCAAGCGCCGCGTTGAACAGGATCAGCAGGAAGAAGATCGCGGCGATCCTGCTGGGCTCCTGCCCGATGACGGATCTGAGCGTGTCATAGACCCGGGCCAGCATCCCGCCGCCCTCGGCGATCTGGTCGTTCTGCCCGAGCAGCGCGAACAGCAGGGTGACGGCGAGCCCGACGCTGAGTGTATCCGCGATCGCGGCGCCGAGCCCGAGCAGGATCATCAGTGGCGCGACCCAGGTCCGCTCGCGGAACAGGCGCACAAGCCGGATCACCTCGATCCAGGGTGACATGTGGGCGGTCTGCGACCGATCGGACCCGGGGTGTTGGCCGGGCATCGTCAGCCCTTCGGGCAGGAAGGGCGCGCGCCCCGGCCGCTCCGTCGCGCTGGCCCGCACCGGTCCCCCGGACCGGGCCGGGCGGCGCCTGCTTCGCCGGGGCGGCAGACCAGAACGATCAAAGCTGTCATCGGCAGAAACCTTCGGCCTGGTTGCTGTTTGCGGACCGGGCCATTGCCCGGATGAAGTTCCATTACTGGCATCGGTCGGGCGGAAGAAGCCGTGGAAACGTCGCGCCGCATTTCTCGCCGTCACCTGCCCCGGCGCTACGCCTCGGCCCGGTTGTTCAGGCCCCTGTGCCGATGGTTGTCGGTGCTGGGGCAGCAGTCACGGACGGCAAGATCATGTCTGCGCAGCCCCACGGCCGCAAGAAGGCAAAAAATCGCGTCGCCCCTAACGTCGTGCGGTGCGGCCGAGGGACGGATACCGCCCGATTGGATGCCGGATCCGGGGCGTTCCCAGGTGCTTGGTCCCGAGGCTTGATGGTGCGATATTCTCGAGGGAATGGAAGGAAGCGCTATGGGACAAGTTCGTCACGGCAGCGCCACGACCACGCACACCGTCAGAGCTGCAATACTGCGATCGCAACCTTCGCTCGCGCAGTCGAGCCGGGAACCGGGCATCAATCCAAAGACAGTGGCGACACGCCCTCGCGCCATCAACCCCTGGCCTCGAACGCCTAGCTCGCGGCAGGCAGTGACGGGCGAAGAGATTTGCCATCCAGAAGGGCCGAGAGCCGGCGGAACGTGGCCAGTGCCTGCCCGACGACCTGGTCCATGTTGTAATACCGGTAGGTGGCCAGCCGCCCGACGAACCAGACGTCGCGGCAGGACCGGGCCAGCAGCTGATAGCGCTGGTACAGCGCCTCGTTCTCGGGCCGCGGCACCGGATAGTAGGGATCGCCCTCGGCGGAGGGATATTCGTAAGTGACGCTGGTCTTCGGATGCACCTGTCCGGTGAGGTGCTTGTATTCGGTCACCCGGGTATAGTCCTCGGTCTGCGGATAGTTCACCACCGCCACCGGCTGGTGCCATTCGGTGTCGAGCGTCTCGTGGCGGAACCGGAGCGATCGGTAGGGCAGGCGGCCGAGGCGGAAGCCGAAGTATTCGTCAATCGGGCCGGTGTAGATCATCCGCCGGAACGCTACCTTGCCGCGGATGTCGGCGAGGTCGGTTCCCAGCGCGATCTCGATGTTCGGGTGATCCAGCATCCGCTTGAACATCGCGGTATAGCCGTCGGCGGGCGTCTTCTGGAAACTGTCGCTGAAATAGCGGTCGTCCCGGTTGGTGCGGGTGGGGATGCGCGCGGTGACGGCCTTGGACAGTTCCGAAGGGTCCATCCCCCACTGCTTGCGGGTGTAGCCCCGGAAGAACTTCTCGTAGAGCTCCCGTCCGACCGTCGCGACGACCACGTCTTCCGAGGTGCGGATTTCGGCCGGAACTTCGCGCCGGGCCGCAAGGAAGGCTTCCATGCCGGCGGAGTTCAGGTCGAGACCATAAAGGCGGTTGATCGTGTCGAGGTTGATGGGGATCGGCACCAGCATGTCGTCGACCCGGGCGAGGACGCGGTGTTCATAGTCCCGCCAGCGGGTGAACTGCGACAGATGATCGGCGATCGCCTCGGAGTTGGTGTGAAAGATGTGCGGGCCGTACTTGTGCACCAGGACGCCGGCTGCATCGAGATGGTCGAACGCGTTCCCGGCCACATGCGGGCGCCGGTCGATCACCAGGACCCGGTCCCCGCGCTGCGACGCGAGACGTTCGGCCAGCACGCTGCCGGCGAAGCCGGCGCCAACCACGATCCAGTCATACATGTCTCAGATCCCCTTCGAAGCGAGCAGGCGGGCGCCACCGACCCGGCGGACATGTCCGTCCATTTCCGCCCAGGTCCTCTCCCACGAGGTCCGGGCGAGCTGTGCGCTCACCTTGCGGCGCCAGATCGGGTCCTGCGGCCCGAGGCTCTGGCGAAGCGCCGCGGCAATGCTCGTCTCGTCCGCGATCGCCACCATGCCGGTCAGGCCATAGTCCCGCACCACGTCCGGGACCGCCGTCGACACCACCGGCAGGCCGGACGCGAGGAACTCGGGCGTCTTGGTCGGGCTGATGAAGCGGGTCGCGTCGTTCAGCGCGAAGGGCATCCAGCCGGCATCCCAATGGGCCAGGTAGGCGGGAAGCTCGCCATAGGTCTTCCGCCCCAGCCAGTGAAGGTTCACGCCCTGCGGCAGGGACGCCGGGTCGATCTTCACCACCGGTCCGAGAAAGACGAAGGACACCTCGGGGCAGGCCCGGGCGGCGACCTCCACCAGCGACAGGTCCATGCGTTCGTCGATGACGCCGAAGAAGCCGATCCGCGGCCGTCCCAGCGCAGCCTGATCCGCGGGATCGGGCAGCCCGTCCGCGGCCGAGCCGAAATGCGCCGCATCGACGCTGCTGGGATAGAGGTAGGTGGCGGGGTTGGACCCGCACTTGGCCTCGAACAGGCTGCGGCCGCCGACGAAGACCAGATCGGCCTGGCGCAGCAGCTGGCGCTCGCGCTCGATCAGGCCGGCCGGCGGATTGCTGAAGGCGCTGAGTTCATCCATGCAGTCGTAGACCCGGGCGTCGGCAGCCAGGTGACCCACGTAGTCCAGCGCCATCGGCGTATAGATCCACAGCACCAGTTCGTCGGCGCCGAACCCGGCAATCGCCTCGTCCAGCACGGTGCGGACCATCTGGGTGCGGAACCGGGTGCCGCGCGGCAGGAGCGGCGTCGCGATCACGACGCCCGAGGGATCGATCCGCCGGGCCAGCACCGGATCCGTCCGGTCCTCCTCCCGCGGCTCCTCAAGGTAAAGGACGGCGCTGTCACGGGCGGCGCGGGTCATCAGGTGCTGGGGACGCTGGAACACGAGGTCCCAGCCGAGGTGCGAGGCGCACACAATCAATCTGGAACAGGTCATGTCCCTTTGATCCTTTTCTCGAGATTTCGGGTGGTGGCTCGGGGCGAGCCGGCTGGGATAACCCGCCGCGGCAGCTTGGTTCCGCCCTGCCGCCCGGGCCCGGGCGCCGGCATGTGCCGTACTCGGGCTGCCGGGGTCGAGGCCGTCCAGCAGCACGCCGGTGTCGAACAGCAGAAGCTGGTCGAGCGTGAGGGTGAAACTGATCCTGCCGACAGGGCATCGGCAGGATCCAGGTGGCGGCAGGCAGGTCCGGTCGCAGAAGCGCCGCCGGTTGCACGCCAGGAACAGCACCGGTCGCATGCCGACCCGCGCCAGGACCGAGGCGGCAAGATCGACCATGGCCGCCGGGTCGTCCCGGCAGTCGGCAATGAGCAGATCGGGCGTGGTCGTGCGGGCGAGGGTCAGCGCTTCGCCAGCGGTCCGAGCCAGCCCCGCGATCCGCACCGGCGTTTGCGCAGGCATCGCCGAGGGTGGCGGCATCCCCCTCGGGGGCGTCCGTCAGCACCACCGCGGCCTTGCGATGGCGGGCCTGCGCTTCGGTCCGGGCGCGGCGCGGCAGGCCCGGCACCATGCCCACCGGAATCTCGAGGATCTCGGCGACCTGCCCGGGCTGGAACCTCTCGCCCGCCGCCAGCAGCAGGCTTTCGCGGCAGCGCGCGCCCCGCGCCGTCGCGGCGGGTTCGTCCGATCGGGACCAGATCCGGTGAAAGGTTCGGTAGAGGCCGACCCGGGGGCTCGACGCCAGCATCAGCGACCGGACATCCCGGCCTGTCGCTTGCAGGGCGGAGCGGGCGAGGTCGTCGCCCCGCACCCAGTTCCCGGTCAGCGCATGGGCATGGCGGCGCAGATGCGCGATCTCGGCGGCGACTGTTCCGGCACCCGTCATCTGCGATCCTCCGACTGCTGTTCCGATGGAAACAGCCGGAGAGGCATTTTGTTCCCCCGGGAGTTGTCCCGATTCAGCCGGGGCCGCGGCGCAACATGGAGCGGTGCAGGCTGGCAAGCTCGTCCGCAAGGGGCGGGCACACACTCTGATCGCGCACCGCTGGCGTCGGGATAGCCGAGCAGGCCGGTCGGGCAATAGCGGTCGTCGACCCAGCCAGGATAGTCGGTCACCGGATAAAGGCACAGCCCCGCCACCGGCACGCCGGCCTGCTGGGCGGCGGCGACCTCGGTGGCGATGACCCGCAGCCAGGCCGCGCGGCTGTCGCCCTCGATCCCGGTCTCGGCCAGCAGGACCGGGCGCCCGTAGCGCCGGTGCACGTCGGCGAGAATGTCCGGCAACGGCCGGTAGTCGGCATGGTCCAGCGTCATCGTCAGGTCGCCGTCCGTCCACTGGTTGTGGATGTAGACGTTCAGGCCGACTATATCGACGCGGTCAGGGGCCCCGCCAAGGTCGGGCCGCTCGCGGCCCAGAAGAAGGTCCATCGCCTGGAACTGTGCGGCGGAGTAATCCCGGGCGGCAGCGATGTCGGCGGGCGAGGACGACCGGGGGCCGATGTGGATCGCCGGTTCCGCGGACACGATCTGCGCCCGCGGGTCCACCGCGCGCACCGCGTCGATCGCGGCCAGAGCCGCCCGGGCCAGCGCCAGCTTCAGCTCGTCGCCGCGGCCCTCGGCGAAGGGATTGATATAGGCGACGCTGCCGCCGCCCCAGGCCCAGAACGAGATCTCGTTGACCGGCACGTAGAACGGAACCTCGTCGGTCTCGGACCGGATCACTTCGGCGGCGGCCCGGGCAAAGGCCCCAAACGCTCGGTGAAGGCCGGCGACCAGATGTCGATGTCGTCGGGCCAGCCGTAATGGGCCAGATCCCAGATCACCTGCGTCCCGGTCTCCCGCGCGGCGCGCAGCATCGGCAGGAAGCTCGACCAGTCGTACCTGCCGGGGGCGGTTTCGATCCGGTGCCAGCGCAGGCCGTCCCGCACCGTGCGGATGCCATGGCGGGCCAGCGCGCGATAATCCGCGGCCGCATGCGCCTCGTGCCCCGTCGAGGCCGCGAGGTCGAGACGGCGGCGGTCGCCACGGCGGTGCGAGGCGCATTCGAACCCGCCCATGAAGAAGCTGCGCAGGTCGTCGCCTTCGTGCAGGACCGGCACCGGCAATAGCGCGGCCCGGTCGCGGATCACCGCGTGCAGGCGACGTTCGTGCCGTTCCGCGCGCTCGCCGCTTTCGATCGCGCTGACCTCGGCCGCGCGCGTCGCTTCCCGGGCCGCCTCGGTCCGGTTCTCCATGCTGTCACTCCATCGCCGCGGGCGCCCGAAAATCCGGCCCCCCGGGCGAGGCGCCAGCGGTCAGGCTTTCACGATCTGCAGGGCGCGGATCGTTTCCAGTTCGGACGGCGCATAGGGCTGGCCGTCCTCGGAGAGAATGTCGTGGAACCACTCCTGGTTCCCGGACTCGGGCGCGGCGAAGCCGGGCCACGGCAGATATGTCTGGGTACGCCCCTTCACCAGGCCCCACTGGAAGGCGCCGATGTTGCGCTCGCGGAAATAGGGCAGCTGTTCGCCGATGCGGCTGTCGATGGTGCGGGCCATCCATTCGGTGCAGAACAGCGGCCGCCCGGACGCCTCGAGCGCGTCGGAAAGATAGCGCATCTGCGGCAACGGGCAGTAGGCATGGAAGCTGACCACATCCGACAGCGCCAGCGCTTCCTTGTCGATCGGATGCGGGAAAGGGTCGGACCCGATCGCGCCGATCCGCCACAGCGCCACCGTCAGGGGCTGCGAAGGTGCCACTTCCCGCGCCCAGGCAAAGCTCGCGCGCATCAGGTCCATGCTCGCCGGCTCCAGCTCGTCGCCGTGCAGGCCCTGGGTGGCGCCGGTCGAGAAGATCGCGCGGTTGCCGGGCTCGTTGTAGAGGTCCCAGACCACCACGCGCGGGTCCTGGCCGAAACGGGTGAGGAAGTCGTGGACATAGCCGCGCAGGAACGGCCATTCGCCGCGGTCGGCGACAAGCGCGCGCCCGGGACTGCCGATCGCGCGGCTGTTGTGCACCCCGGGCAGCGGATCCGGTTGCGGCCCCCATTGCGGCGCGGTGCCGGAGAACTCGCAATCGTCGAACAGGCACAGCATCGTGGCGATGCCGTGGCGGCTGGCGATGTCGAGGAACCGGTCGACCCGCTGCATCAGCCCGTCCCGGTCGAACACCCAGTCCAGGTAGTGCAGGTTGGTCCGCACGGCGTTGAAGCCGATCGCCGCGGCCCAGCCGAGCTCGCGGTCGATCAGGTCGGCGTCGAAGGTGGCGCCCCGCCACATCTCAAGAAAATTGACCGCGCTGCTGGGCAGATAGTTGAATCCGCACAGCCATGGCTGGCGGTCTCCCCAGGCTGCGGCGACAGTCTGATCCCATCTGCCCCTTGAAGGGTCTTCATGCTCGACATGCATTCTGTGACCTTTCGCTTCCCCGAGTCTCACGAAATGACCGAGACTAGCAGGAAGGGCGGCGGAGCAGCAGGACGGCGAGGGGGAATGCCATCATATTGCCGCGATGGTGCCCAGGCGTCACACGCATGGCAGGCTTCCAGCGGGAACCGGGCGCGATCTGGACCGACTTGTGGTCAGAGCATCGCGGCGAATGCGATCGCGGCCAACATCGCGGCGGCGGACAACAGGATCCAGACCCGAGGATCCGGACGCCGATCGGCCTTGCCCGGACGCACCGGCCCCGTTTCGGTGACGTCCTGCTCGTCCGGGCGGCGCAGCACTTCGTGTTCCCAGGCATGCGCGACCTGAGCGGGCGTCGGAGTCGTACCCGCGGCTTCGTCATCCGTCCCCAGCGGCGCTGCGGCGGGATCAGGAAAGCCCTTCTTGTCACCGCTGCGGCCGTGGTCGATCCGGTGGCGCAGCAGATCCGTGGTCACTTTGCGGTCCTGGTGGTTCATGGCGGGCTCCCTTCCCGATAGTGGCAGCGATCCGCTGATCGCGCTTCCCCAGAACCCGGCTCGCCGATCTTTGTTCGCACGGCACTGGGTGACACGTCCGGCGCGCCGGACCCCGAGACCCGACAAGGGCTGCCGACAGGCCCGGAACATTTGCCGCTCCCCCTGGTTGTTGACGTGGACCACGGACAGGACCCGCGCCGTGGCCATGAGACAGGCCTGAAAGGCGCGTCCCCGGGGCGCGGTGTGCCCGGCTTCGGGTTCAGGTCGAGCGAACGCGTCGCGAGGCGCCCTTCCGTGGATGTCGGGGTCCTTCGCTTCCAGCGAAGTCCCGGACGGCAGCGTCTCGCCTGGGCCGGTCGTCCGGCTCTGCGGCTGCGATGCAATGGCAATCCAGGAGGATGGAGATGGGCATTGTTGCAGAACTCTCACCGTTAAGGATTCACATCACGAATCCACGGAATCCAGATCGCCAGACCGCCGAAATCCACGTCCGCGTTGCCCTCATGAACCGCTTCAACACCCTCGGCACAGCCGAGATCGTCCGCGTGGCCTGAACCCGAAGGGAAAAGGGGCAGTCACGTCTCAACCCGTCTTTCTGCAACAACGCCTCTTGCGGCGATGCGCTCGCCGAATGCCTTGAGGTCGAGCAGCTTCGGCGCCACAGGTTCGGACGAACCTGCGAGGGCATCCTGGCCTCGATCCGGATGCGGGCATGGTATCCGGTCCTGCGCTTCCAGAACGCCCGGCCATGGTGCTGTGGGGCGCGAAGCGTCTCGTTTCGCGCCTTCGCCGCCGGACAGTCTTCCTTCCATGGCCGCCCGTTCTTGCGGGTCGATTTGATCTGAGTGGCCTGCCGGACGGTGCTGGCGGTGTGGGAACGGCGCGTTTCACAGGCGCCGTCGGCGGTCCGGATACCGTTCTGTTCATCCTCGGGCGTCAGCCCGGGCAGTTCCGGCAATGAGGAGCGCGAGGTGGGGTGACCTCGACGGCGCGGATGTCGGCCGTGGCCGTATCCATTGCCAGATGCACCTTGCGCCATTGGCGGCGGCCCAGCGGCCCATGCTTGCGGGGCTGCCAATCGCCGTCGCCCAGGACCTTGATCCACCTCGCCATGGGCCCCGGACCGGCGGCGGCGCCATGGCTCGATGTCGACCAGCAGACTGATGGGGCGCCGCCCGATACAGCGCACGTTTCGGGCTGGACCGGGCCGTGTCCGAGGACGTCCTGCGCGCGGCCCTGGCGGCGAATTCCGCCGACCTCACCCGCCTTGACGGCCGGCCGGTTCCCGACGCGCTGCTCGGCATGGGCGGGGCCGTCACCAATCTGGCGGCCGTGCGAAAGGGCCTCGCCGCCTACGAGCCGGCAATCATCCAGGGCGCCGTGCTGGACGCGGCCGAGATCGACCGCCGGATCGAGACCTACCGCTCGCGCGGCGTGCTGCCGGAACGCTTCGGCATCTGAACCGTAGGCACAGCCGCGTTGCACAGAGTCGCCCGGCCGGCGCGGCCCGACCGGCGTCTTGCAGCATCACGCCGGTCAATCGATCCCGTCGAACTTGGGCGGACGCTTCTCGAGGAAGGCACGCATGCCTTCCCGCTGGTCGTGGCTGCCGAACAGGCGGTGGAACAGACTGCGGGCGTAGAGGATGCCTTCCGACAGCGGCAGTTCCTCTGCACGCATGATGGTGTCGCGGGCCAGTCTGACTGCGGGCCGGGAAAACGACGCGACCGTGCGCGCCGCCGCCATCGCCGTCGGAAACACCTCGGCGTCGGGCACCACCCGGGCGACGAGGCCGGCCTGAAGCGCCTCGGCCGCATCCATCGTCCGCCCGGTCAGGTGCATGTCCATCGACCGGGCCCGCCCGATCAGCCGGGTCATCCGCTGGGTGCCGGCCATGCCGGCGATGACGCCGATCTTGATCTCGGGCTGCCCGAACACCGCGGCTTCCCCTGCAATCGCGAAGTCGCACATCATCATCAGCTCGCACCCGCCGCCAAGCGCATAGCCGTTCACCGCCGCGATCTTCGGGGTCTTGCACCGGGCGAACGTCTCCCACTCGGCGAAGAAGTCGGACTCGATCATGTATTCGGCGGACTTGTCGGCCAGTTCGGCGATGTCGGCGCCAGCGGCGAAGGCCCGTTCCGACCCGGTGACGACGATCGCCCCGATCGAGTGATCGGCCTCGATCGCTTCGGTGGCGGCGACGACCTCGCGGGTCAGGGTGGTATTCAGCGCGTTCAGCTGCTTCGGCCGGTTCAGCCGGATCACCGCGACACGGCCGTCCCGGGTGACTTCGATGGTCTCATACATGGCGGTTCTCTCGGATGGATGTCACGACAGCTCAGGTCCACAGGCTCAGGATGCCCTGCTTCAGCAAGGTCTCGCAGGTGGTTTCGGCAATGCCCCAGCCGGCCAGCACCGCGGGCGTGTCCGCGCCGGGCAGCCGCGGCGGCGTCGGCCGGGCGGCCGGTGTGGCGCTGAACCGTGGCGCCGGCATCGGCTGCGCCACGCCGCCGATCTCGGCATGGGTGCCACGGGCGCGGTTGTGCGGGTGGCGCATCGCCTCGTCCCAGTCCAGCACCGGCGTCACGCAGGCGTCCAGGCCGTCGAACAGCGCCGCCCAGTGATCCCGGGGCGCCTGCGCGAAGCGTTCGGCCAGACGCGACCGCGCTGCCGGCCAGAGCGCCGTGTCCGCCTGGTCGAAGGACGCCGGGTCAAGCCCGAGCCCCTGCAGCAGCACGGTGTGGAACTGCGGCTCGATCGCGCCCACGGCGACGAAGCGCCCGTCGGCGCAGCGATAGATGTCATAGAAATACGCGCCGCCGTCGAGAAGGTTGGATTCCCGCCGGCTCTGCCAGGCGCCGGCGCTTCGGAAGCCGTGGATCATTGCCGCGATCAGCGCGGTCCCGTCGGTCATGGCCGCGTCCACCACCTGGCCCTGGCCCGTCGCCCGCGCGCTCAGCACCGCGGCCAGGACGCCGAAGGCCAGCATCATGCCGCCCCCAGCGAAATCGCCCAGCAGGTTGAGCGGCGGCACTGGTCGCTCGCGCGGGCCGATGGCATGCAGCGCCCCCGACAGCGCGACGTAGTTGATGTCGTGCCCGGCACGCTCGGCCAGCGGACCATCCTGGCCCCAGCCGGTCATCCGGCCATAGACCAGCCGCGGATTCCGCGCCAGGCACGCCTCCGGGCCGAGCCCCAGCCGTTCGGTCACGCCGGGGCGGAAGCCCTCGACCACCGCGTCGGCACCGGCCACAAGCTCCAGAGCCAGCGCCAGCCCCGCGGGTTGCTTCAGGTCCAGCGCGATCGAGGCCCGCCCACGGGCAAGCACATCGCCCGCCGTGTCCACCGAAGGGATGCCGCGCCGCGGCCGAAGGCCATGGATGCGCAGCACCTCGGCCCCGTGATCGGCCAGCATCATCGCCGCGAACGGGCAGGGCCCCAGCCCCACCAGTTCCACCACCCTCACCCCGTCGAGCGCCCCGACCATCAGAGCGACCGCGCGATCACCAGCCGCTGCACGTCGCTGGTGCCTTCGTAGATCTGGCAGACGCGGACGTCCCGATAGATCCGCTCGACCGGATAGTCCGCAAGATAGCCATAGCCGCCATGGATCTGGATCGCCGCCGAACAGACCGCCTCGGCCATCTCGGACGCGACGAGCTTGGCCATCGACGCCTCGGTCAGGCAGGGCCGCCCCGCCTCGCGCAGGGCGGCGGCGTGCAAGAGCATCTGCCGGGCCGTCTCGATCCGCGTCGCCATGTCCGCCAGCCGGAAGGCCACCGCCTGATGCCGGATGATCGGCTGGCCGAAGGTCACCCGCTCGGCGGCATAGGCCCGGGCCGCCTCGAAGGCCGCCCGTGCCATGCCGACGGCCTGGGCGGCGATGCCGATACGGCCGCCCTCCAGATTGGCCAGCGCGATGCGATAGCCGTCCCCCTCGGCGCCCAGCCGGTTCGCGGCCGGCACGCGCATCTCCGTGAAGGCCAGCGCGCAGGTGTCCGAGGCGTGCTGGCCGAGCTTGTCCTCGACCCGGATCACCTCGTATCCCGGGGTGTCGGTCGGCACGATGAAGGCCGAGATGCCCCGCTTGCCCGCTGCCGGGTCGGTCACAGCGAAGACGATGGCCACGTTGCCGTTCTTGCCCGAGGTGATGAACTGCTTGGTGCCGTCGATGACATAGTCGTCGCCGTCCCGGCGCGCCCGGGTGCGCAGCGCCGCCGCGTCCGAGCCCGCCTGGGGTTCGGTCAGCGCGAAGGCCCCGATCCACTCCCCCGCCGCCATCTTCGGCAGGAACTGCGCCTTCTGCGCCTCGGTGCCGAAGCGCAGGATCGGCACGCAGCCAACCGAGGAATGCACCGACACGACGGTCGAACACGCGCCATCCGCGGCGGCGATCTCCTCGAGCGCCAGCGCATAGGCCGCGATGCCGAGATCCGAGCCGCCATAGGCCTCGGGCACCAGCATTCCCATGAAGCCAAGCGCGCCCATCTCGGCGATCTGCGCCGCCGGGAAGGTCCGGGCCGCATCGCGCCCGGCCGCACCGGGGGCAAGCCGGTCCTGCGCGAAGCTGCGTACCGCCTCGCGGATCTGTTCCTGTGTCTCTGTCAGCAGCATCAGGCGACCCTCTCCAGTGCCACGGCGGTGGCCTCGCCGCCGCCGATGCAAAGCGAGGCCACCCCCCGCTTCAACCCATAGGTCTCCAGCGCCGCCAACAGCGTCACCATCACCCGCGCCCCCGAGGCGCCAACGGGATGGCCAAGGGCACAGGCCCCGCCGTGGACATTGACCGCCTCGTGGGGCAGGCCAAGCTCCTGCATCGCCACCATGGCGACGACCGCGAAGGCCTCGTTCACCTCGAACAGGTCCACATCGCCCAACGCCCAGCCGGTCTTCTCGGACAAACGGCGGATCGCGCCGACCGGCGCGGTGGGAAACAGGCTCGGCCGGTCGGCGAAGGTGGCGTGGCCCACCAGCACGGCCCGCGGGGTCAGGCCGCGCCGTTCCGCCTCGGAGGCGCGCATCAGCACCATCGCCGCCGCCCCGTCCGAGATCGACGAGGAATTCGCGGCGGTCACGGTGCCGCCCTCGCGGAAGGCCGGGCGAAGGGTCGGGATCCGGTCGGGCTGCGCCTTGCCGGGCTGCTCGTCCACGGCGACGCGGGTCTCGGCCCGGCCCGTGCGCACGGTGACCGGGGTGATCTCGGCGGCGAAGCGGCCCTCGGCGATCGCCGTCCGGGCCCGCTGCAGCGAGGCGATGGCATAGCCGTCCTGTGCCTCGCGGGTGAACTGGAAGGCCTGCGCGCAGTCCTCGGCAAAGGTGCCCATCAGGCGGCCCTTGTCGTAGGCGTCCTCGAGCCCGTCGAGAAACATGTGGTCCATGACCTGGCCGTGGCCCATCCGCAGGCCTGCCCGCGCCTTGGGCAGCAGATAGGGCGCGTTGCTCATGCTCTCCATGCCGCCGGCGACCACCGCGGCCGCCGAACCCGCCGCGATGAGGTCATGGGCCAGCATCGCCGCCTTCATCCCCGAGCCGCACATCTTGTTGATGGTGGTCGCGCCGGCGCCCAGCGGCATCCCCGCTGCGATCGCCGCCTGCCGGGCCGGCGCCTGGCCCTGCCCCGCCGGCAGGACGCAGCCCATGATCACCTCGTCGACCGCGGCGGGGTCCAGTCCCGCGCCGGACACCGCGGCCGCGATGGCCGCCGCCCCCAGTGCGGACGCCTGGGCCCCGGCAAGATCGCCCTGAAAGCCGCCCATCGGGGTGCGTGCCGCGCCCACGATGACAATCGGATCGGTGCTGGTCATCGGTCCGTCCTCCCCCTTGTGTCCCGTTTCACCTGGCTGCCATCCGCAGCGCGCCATCGAGCCGGATGACCTCGCCGTTCAGCATCTGGTTTTCGAAGATGTGCCGGACCAGCGCGGCGAATTCCGCCGGGTCGCCCAGCCGCGACGGAAACGGCACCGAGGCGCCAAGCGCGTCCTGGACCGGTTGCGGCATCGCGGCCATCATCGGCGTGGCGAAGATCCCCGGCGCGATGGTGACGACGCGGATGCCGCTGCGCGCCAGCTCGCGGGCCGCCGGCAGCGTCAGGGACGCGACCCCGCCCTTCGAGGCGGCATAGGCCGCCTGCCCGATCTGCCCGTCATAGGCGGCAATCGAGGCGGTGTTGACGATGACACCGCGCTCGCCGCCGGGACCGGGTTCGGCCCCGGCCATCGCCTCGGCCGCCAGCCGCAGCATGTTGAAAGTGCCGACAAGATTGATCGCAACCGCCCGCGCGAAGATGTCGAGCCGGTGCGCGCCGTCACGGCCGAGGATCTTCTCGCCCGGCGCCACTCCGGCGCAGTTCACCAGCCCGTCCAGACGTCCGAAGGCCGCGATCGCCGCGGCGACGGCCGCCCGGCCGTCCGCTTCGCTGGTGACGTCGGTCCGGGCGAAGCGGGCAGCCGTGCCCAGCCCGGCGGCGCGCGCTTCGCCCGCCTCGGCGTCCACGTCAACCAGCATCACCCGGCCGCCACCTGCGACCAGCATCCCCGCCACTGCCGCGCCCAGCCCCGAGGCCGCGCCCGTCACCATGAACGCCCTGTCCGCGATCTGCATTCCTGTCCCCCCTCAGCCTTCCGTTCCTGTCCGGACGGGTGCCCGCGGCTGGATCCGGCGCGCGCGCCGGTCCGCCGGAGCCAGCCCTCCCTGCCGCCCTCGGGGCGGGAAGATACCTTTCGGGCTATTGCGGACAATGACATTGTCTGTCTGAATTGCTGATCGAATCTGCAAGGAACGACGATGGAACGCGCGATCATCGGCCCTGGCTTCGTGACGGATGCGCTGGCCTGCGCCCGGGACGCCGGGGTGGATCCGGCCCGCCTGCTGGCCGCCTGCGGGCTGCCGGCGCAGATCGTCGAGCCGGTCTCGGATCTCCAGTACGGCCGGCTCTGGTGGCTGATCGCCCAAGCGATCGAGGACGAGTTCCTCGGCCTTGCCGCACGGCCGATGCGCCCGGGCAGCTTCGGGCTCCTTTGTCACGCCGTACTCCATGCCGGCGGGCTGGAACGCGCGCTGCGCCGGGCGCTTGTCTTCCTGGCGGTCGTTCTCGACGATCCCAGGGGCGAGCTGCGCGTCCGCGGCGGCAGGGCCGACATCGTGCTGTCGGATCGCGGCGGCCCCCGCTCGGCCTTCGCCTACCGGACCTACTGGCTGATCCTGATGGGCGTCGCCTGCTGGCTGGTCGGGCGCCGCATCCCACTGCGCCGGCTCGACTTCGCCTGCCCGCTGCCGCCGGAACGGCCCGACTACGGCCAGTTCTTCGGCGTGCCGGTGACCTTCGACCGGCCGGTCAACCTGCTGAGCTTCGACGCCGCCATCCTGCGCCTTCCGGTCATCCGAAGCGAGGCGGCGCTGAAATCCTTCCTGCGCGCGGCGCCGGCCAACATCCTGCTGCGCTACCGCCACGACGGCGGGGTGACCGCCCGGGTCAGGGCACAGCTGGGCGGGCTGGCGCCGGCCGACTGGCCGGACTTCGATGCGCTGGCCCGGGATCTGGCGATGTCGCCCGCCACCCTGCGGCGACGGCTGAAGGCCGAAGGCCAGTCCTTCGGCGCGATCCGGGATGACCTGCGCGCTGTCCTGGCCCGCGACCTGCTGCGCCGCACGGACCTGAGCCTGGCCGACGTGGCGACCGAGCTCGGCTTCAGCGAGCCGACCGCCTTCCACCGGGCGTTCCGGCAGTGGCAGGGGCAGGCCCCGGGGTCGTACCGTCTGGCCGAAGCGCATCGCCGGGCCGGTCAGTCGTAGCGGCGGCGGTCGTCGATGACCTTGCCGTCGTTCGGCAGCGACCCGGGCGGCACGGCGACCACCGTCCCGCGCAACTTCAGCGTGTCGAGCACCGATCCCTCGTAGGGCCTGCCGTCCCCGGCCGGGGTCTCAACCTCGACGGTCATCACGTCCATCTCGCCGTCCCGCGTCGCGACCACACGCGCCCGGGTGACTTCGGGGTGGCGGGCGACGAAGGCCGCCACCTGCTCAGGGCGCACGAACATGCCCTTGATCTTGGTGGTCTGGTCCGCGCGGCCCATCCAGCCGCGGATGCGGACGTTGGTCCGGCCGCAGGGCGAGCGTCCCGGCAGCAGCGCCGAGAGATCGCCGGTGGCGAAGCGGATCAGCGGATAGTCCGGGTTCAGGGTGGTGACCAGCACCTCGCCGACCTGCCCCGGCGCGACCGGCACGCCGGTGCCGGGGGTCACGATCTCGACGATCACGCCCTCGTCCACCACCATGCCCTCGTTCAGCCCGTCCGGCCCGGCGGTCTCGTAGGCGACATTGCCGAGGTCGGCGGTGGCATAGCAGGACAGGCAGAGGATGCCGCGGTCGGCATAGTCCTTGCGCAGCGACGGGAACAGCGCGCCGCCGCCGACCACGGCGCGGGTGATGCGCAGCCGCTCGCCCATCTCGTCGGCCTTGTCGAGGATCACCTTCAGGTAGTCGGGCGTGCCGGCATAGGCAGTCGATCCGATGTCGGCAGCGGCACGGACCTGAAGCTCGGTCTGGCCGGTCCCGGCCGGCACGACCGCGGCGCCGACGGCCCGGGCACCGCTGTCGAACATCATCCCCGCCGGCACCAGATGATAGGAAAAGCAGTTCTGCACGATGTCGCCCCGGCCGATCCCGGCGGCATGCAGGAAGCGTCCCATGCGCCACCAGTCGGGCGTCGTCCGGCCCGGTTCATAGATCGGTCCCGGCGACTGGAAGATGTGCTCGTACGTGGATATCGGCAGGGCGCCGTAGCCGCCCAGCGGCGGCGCGGCGCGCTGCGCCTCGACAAGATCGGACTTGCGCAGCACCGGCAGGGCGGCCAGCGCCTCGACGCTCGCCACCGCTTCGGGCGCCACATCGGCCAGAAGCCGGGCCATCGCCGGCGCCGCATCCCGGGCGCGCCCGACCTGTCGCGGCAGCGCCCGGGCGATGTCCTGCGCGCGCGCCTCGGGGTCGCGGGTTTCCAGCGCGTCGAACGGTTTCGATATCGCGGTCATTGACAGCCCGGGCCTGCGCCCGCCTCCAGAAAATTGCATCAGCCGGTGAGGGTGCCGCGTCGCCGGCGCGGCGGCCGCGCGGTCAGCTCAGCCAGCGCTTGCGCCGCCGGTAGCTTCTGACGTCACGGAAACTCTTGCGCCCCTCGTCCGACATGCCGAGGTAGAATTCCTTGACATCCGGGTTCTCGCGAAGCTCGGTGGCGCTGCCCTCCATCACGACCCGGCCGCTTTCCAGGATGTAGCCGGTATGGGCATAGCGGAGCGCGACGTTGGTGTTCTGCTCGGCCAGCAGGAAGGTGACGCCTTCCTTCGCATTCACCTCGTGGACGATCTCGAAGATCTGCTCGACCAGTTGCGGGGCAAGTCCCATGGACGGTTCGTCCAGCAGGATCATCTTCGGCTTCGACATCAGCGCGCGGCCGATGGCGCACATCTGCTGTTCGCCGCCCGAGGTATAACCGGCCTGGCTTTTCCGCCTTTCGCGCAGCCGCGGGAAATAGGCATAGACCTTCTCCAGATCGGCGGCGATGTCGCCGCCGGACCGGCTGTAGGCGCCGGTCAGCAGGTTCTCCTCGACCGTCAGGTGCTCGAAGCAGTGGCGTCCTTCCATCACCTGGATGCAACCGCGGCGGACCAGGTCGGCCGGTGACAGGTCCTGCACCTTCTGGCCTTCGAAAAGGATCGAGCCCTTGGTGACCTCGCCCCGCTCCGAGTGCAGCAGGTTCGAGATCGCCTTCAAGGTGGTCGTCTTGCCGGCGCCGTTGCCGCCCAGAAGCGCGGTGATGCCGCCCTTCGGCACCGTCAGGCTCACGCCCTTGAGCACGAGGATGACGTGGTTGTAGATCACCTCGATGTTGCTGACCTCGAGCAGCGTGTCCTTCGCAGGAGCGGTGTCGAACATGCGGAGCCTCTTGGATTGATCGGTGGCGCGCCCCGGTTCACGGCGCCCTTGCCGCGCCGGCGGGAGCAGGGGTCCGCCGGCCTGCGGCGGACCCGGTGATGGCGCGGGGGCCGCGGCCTCCTGCCGTCAGCAGCGGGGGGTGAGGCCGGCCTCCTTGGCGTAGGCGGCCGCATCCTCGTCGATCAGCGTGTCGATCAGGGCCCGGTCGGGATCCATGAAGCCGGTGATCTGGTTCCAGGTGCCGGTTGCCGCGTCCCATTGCTGGA
Organism: Meridianimarinicoccus sp.; assembly: GCA_044221805.1. Taxonomy (GTDB): domain Bacteria; phylum Pseudomonadota; class Alphaproteobacteria; order Rhodobacterales; family Rhodobacteraceae; genus Meridianimarinicoccus. The sequence goes on along the minus strand of JBGAOK010000001.1, from coordinate 48,121 downwards.
TCATCGCCCGGCCCGGCCCGCCATGGTTCTCGCAGGTGCCCTGGAAGGGCGGCGCGAAGTCCGGCAGGCCCAGCTCGACCAGCCGCTCGGGGGTGATGTCGATGGTCTCGAAGCCGTCGCGAAGCTGGGCACGGGTGATGTCCGGGGTTCCGGCGATCTCCTGGCCGTTGCGCACCGCCTCGGCCACGATCATCGCCATGAACAGCCCCCGCGAATAGAGCACGCTGCCGACCTGGTCCCCGGCGCCGGCGGCCTTGCCGGGGTCATAGACATAGGTCTTCAGATCCTCGTAGATCGGAAAGCCGGTGCCGGTGCCGTGCAGGGCCAGCGACTTGTACCCGGTCGCGGCCGGACCCACCGGGCGGGTGTCGTTCTCGGATCCCGACCACCAGACGCCGATCATGTTTTCCATCGGAAAGCGGATGTTGGCGGCTTCCTGGATGGCGACCTGGTTCATCACACCGAAGCCGTAGAGGATCACATAGTCCGGCCGCTCGCGGCGGATCTGCAGCCACTGCGACTTCTGCTCCTGCCCGGGGGAATCGACCGGGATCTCGGTCAGGGTGAAGCCATGCTTCTTCGACAGTTCCTGCAGGGTGCGGATCGGTTCGCGCCCGTAGGCCGAGTTGTGATAGACCAGCGCGATCTTCTTGCCGTCCAGGCTGCCGCCGTTCTGCTCCAGCAGGTAGTTCACCGCGACCGAGGCGCCGTCCCAATAGTTCGCCGGATAGTTGAACACCCATTCGAAGATCGCGCCATCGGCGGCCGAGGTGCGCCCGTATCCCGGGGTGAACAGCGGAATTCCGTCGGCCGACGCGCGCGGGATGAGCTGATAGGTCAGGCCGGTGGACAGGGGATTGTACATCAGCGCATCGGCCTTGGTGGCCTCGTAGCACTCCAGTCCCTTCTCGGTGTTGTAGGCGGTCTCGCATTCCTCCGAGACGATCCTGACCCCACCGATCCCGCCGTCGCGTTCGTTCAGCAGCGTCAGATAATCCGCGAAGCCGTCGGCAAGCGGGATGCCGCTGGGCGCGAAGGGGCCGGTGCGGTAGCTCAGGCTCGGAATCACCAGGTCGGCGGCAGCCGGCTGGATGGCGGCGATCAACGCCGTCGCGACGGTGGCAAGAAATGTGTTCATGGGTCTCCTCCAGAGAATGTTGTTGTCTTGGGCCGGCCCGTCAGTGCGGGAACGGCCAGAGTCGGAGCTTTTCCTTGGTGACCCGCCACAACTGGGCGAGGCCGTGCGGCTCGGCGATCAGGAAGACGATGATGAGGGCGCCGACGATCATGAGTTCCACATGGGCGGCCAGGTCCGTGGGCCAGCCGAGCTGGCCGACCAGCACGTTCTTCAGCAGCACCGGCAGCAGCACCAGGAAGGCCGCCCCGGCGAACGAGCCGAGGATCGAGCCGAGCCCGCCGATGATCACCATGAACAGGATCAGGAAGGACTTGTTGATGCCGAAGGCCTCGCCGACTTCCACCGCGCCCAGATAGACCGCGAAGAACAGCGCCCCGGCGATGCCGATCAGGAAGGACGAGATCGCGAAGGCCGACAGCTTGGCGCGCAGCGGGTTCACCCCGATGATCTCGGCGGCGATGTCCATGTCCCGGATCGCCATCCACTGCCGCCCCAGCGCGCCGCGGGTCAGGTTGCGCACCCCCCAGGCCAGCACGAAGGCGAAGACCAGGCAGACGAGGTACTTGGCCGGGGCCGACGTGCCGGCGCCGGTGACGGTGACACCGAGGATCGTCCGCGCGGGCGCCGAGATCTGGCCCGACGCCGAATAATTGTAGAACCACGGCACCTTGTTGAACAGCCACACGAGGAAGAACTGCGCCGCAAGCGTCGCCACCGCCAGGTAGAAGCCCTTGATACGCAGCGACGGCAGACCGAACAGCGTGCCCACCACGGCGGTGATCGCGCCGGCCAGAAGGACATGGACCAGCACCGAGATCTCGGGGAAGGCCACCATCAGCTTGTAGCAGGCATAGGCGCCCACGGCCATGAAGCCGCCCGAACCCAGCGACACCTGCCCGCAATAGCCGGTCAGGACATTCAGCCCAAGGACGGCGATGGCGTAGATCAGGAACGGCACCAGAACTGCATTGGCCCAGTAGTCGTCGATGATGAAGGGGATCACCCCGAAGGCCACGGCCAACAGGCCGTAATAGGCGATGCGGTCGAAGCGAATGGGAAAGGTCTGGCTGTCCTCGGCGTAGGACGTCTTGAACTCGCCGGCCTCGCGGTAAATCATGGCTCAGACCCTCTCGATGATGCGATCGCCGAACAGGCCCTGCGGCCGGAACACCAGGAACAGCAGCGCCAGCACATAGGCGAACCAGTTTTCGGTCGCGCCGCCGATGATCGGGCCGGCGAAGAACTCAAACAGCTTTTCGCCGACCCCGATGATCAGCCCGCCGACGATCGCCCCGGGGATCGAGGTGAAGCCGCCCAGCATCAGCACCGGAAGCGCCTTCAGGGCGATCAGCGACAGCGAGAACTGCACCCCGGACTTCGCGCCCCACATCGTGCCGGCCACCAGCGCGACGAAGCCCGCGATCGACCACACGAGGATCCAGATGAAGCGCAGCGAGATTCCCACCGACAACGCCGCCTGGTGGTCGTCGGCGACGGCGCGCAGCGCCCGGCCGTGCCGGGAATACTGGCTGAACAGCGTCAGGGCGACGACCAGCACGACCGCGACAAGGCTGGCCACGATGTCGATGTTGTCGATGAAGAAGCCATAGCCGAACAGGTTGAAGGTCAGGGCGTCAACGGTCTCGTTCATCCCCTGCGGCAGGCCGACGTCCAGCCGCTTGATGTCGGCCCCCCACATCACGTCGCCCAGGCCCTCGAGGAAATAGGCCAGCCCCAGCGTCGCCATGAACAGGATGATCGGCGCCTGGTTGACCAGATGGCGCAGGATAAGCGCCTCGATCAGCAGGGCCAGCAGGATCATGACCCCGGCGGTCAGGACGATCGCGACGATGCCCGGCAGGGTCCAGCCGAAGCTGTGAACGCTGGTGCCGAAGAGGGCGTTGATCAGCGGCGCGAAGGGGATCTGCCCGCCCTGCAGGCCTACGAGGGTCAGCGCGGCGAACAGGGCCATCACACCCTGGGCGTAGTTGAACACGCCCGAGGCCTTGTAGATCAGCACGAAGCCGAGCGCGACGAGCGCATAGAGCACGCCGGCCATCAATCCGTTGATCGTGACTTCCGCGGCGAAGAGCAGCCAGTCAGGCATCCCGCCCTCCCCTGTCCTGGACGAATGTGCGGGACCCCCGGGTTTTGCCGGGCGGGTGCGACAGGCGGGCCTCAGTCATGGCTGACCCCCAGATAGGCGTCGATCACCGCCTGGTTGGACCGGACTTCGGCCGGCGTTCCGTCACCGATCTTCCGGCCGTAGTCCATCACCACGACCCGGTCCGAAAGGTCCATGACCACCCCCATGTCGTGCTCGATTAGCGCGATCGTGGTGCCGAACTCGTCATTCACGTCGAGGATGAACCGGCACATGTCTTCCTTCTCCTCGACGTTCATGCCGGCCATCGGCTCGTCGAGCAGCAGCAGCTTCGGCTCTGCCGCCAGCGCCCGGGCCAGCTCGACCCGCTTCTTCAGCCCGTAGGGAAGCCGGCCGACCGGGGTCTTCCGGATGTGCTGGATCTCGAGAAAGTCGATGATCTTCTCGACCTTCTCGCGCTGCTCGCTCTCCTCGCGTTCGGCCGGACCCCACCACAGCGCCTGCGCCGCCATGCCGGTCTTCATCAGGGTCAGCCGGCCGGTCATGATGTTGTCGAGAACACTCATGCCCTCGAACAGGGCGATGTTCTGGAAGGTCCGGGCGATGCCCTGCCGCGCCACCTGATAGGGCCGCAGCGGGGCGCGCCGCTTGCCGTGGAACCAGACCTCGCCCTCGGACGGCACGTAGAAACCCGAGATGATGTTCAGCATCGACGACTTGCCGGCGCCGTTCGGGCCGATGATCGCCCGGATCTCGCCCTCGCGGATGTCGAACGAGATGTTCTTGATCGCCACAACGCCGCCGAAGCGCAGGGTGATGTTGCGCAGTTCCAGCACCACCGGACCGATGGTCCGGCGGTCGGCGACATAGGTGTCGGGGGCCGCCGCGGTCATGCTGCCGCCCTCCGTTCCGGCAGGGGATCGGTCGCCACCGCGGCGTCGGCGATCTGCAAGGTTGCGCGGATCGACCCCTTGCGGCCGTCCTCGTAGGTCACTGCGGTTTCCGTGTAGACCGAGGTGCGCCCGTCATAGAGCGCCGCGATCAGGTCGGCATATTTCTCCTCGATGATGCGGCGGCGGACCTTGCGCGTGCGGGTCATCTCGCCATCATCGGCGTCGAGCTCCTTGTGCAGCACCAGGAAGCGCCGGATCTGGCACCCCGCCAGCATCGGATCCCCCACAACCGAGCGGTTCGCTTCCTCGACATGGGCGCGGATCGCCTCGTAGACCTGCGGATGGGCCGCCAGCTCCTGATACGAGGTATAGGCGACGTTGTTGCGTTCCGCCCAGTTGCCGACCGCGGCAAGGTCGATGTTGATGAAGGCGGTGCAGAAGTCGCGGCCGTTGCCGAACACCACCGCCTCCAGGATGCTGGGGAAGAACTTGAGCTTGTTCTCGATGTATTTCGGTGCGAACAGCCGGCCGTCGGCCAGCTTGCCGACATCCTTCGCCCGGTCGATGATGCGCAGGTGGCCGGTCCCGGGCTCGATGAACCCGGCGTCGCCGGTGGCGACCCAGCCCTCGGCATCCTTGGTCGCGGCGGTGCTCTCGGGGTTGCGGAAGTATTCGACGAAGGCGCCCGGCGAGCGGTAGAACACCTCGCCGGTATCGGCGATGCGGATCTCGACCCCCGGACTTGGCACGCCCACCGAGTCGGCGCGCACTTCGCCGTCGGGCTGCTGGGTGATGAAGACGGTGGCTTCGGTCTGGCCGTAGAGCTGCTTTAGGTTGATGCCGAGCGAACGGTAGAAGGCGAAGATCTCGGGTCCGATCGCCTCGCCCGCGGTATAGCCCACCCGCACCCGCGACAGGCCGAGCGTGTCCTTCAGCGGCCCGTAGACCAGCTTGTCGCCGAGCCAGTAGGCAAGACGGTCACCAGTGGACACGGGCCGTCCGTCCAGGATCGCCGGCCCCACCCGCCGGGCCACCGCCATGCTGCGCCGGAACATCCAGCGCTTGAGACGGCCGGCATCCTCCATCCGGATCATCACGTCGGTCAGTTGGCCCTCGAAGATCCGCGGCGGCGCGAAGTAGTAGGTCGGTCCGATCTCGCGCATGTCCGACGCCATGGTCGCGGCGCTTTCCGGGCAGTTCACGCAAAAGGCGGACCAGTAGGACTGGCCGACCGAGAAGATGAAGTCCCCCACCCAGGCCATCGGCAGATAGGCAAGGATCTGCTCGCCCGGCCGCAGATGGTCGAAGGCGACCGAATTCCGTGCGGTCTCGATGACGTTGCGGTTCGACAGCACCACGCCCTTCGGCCGCCCGGTGGTGCCCGAGGTGTAGAGCATCACGCAGGTGCGGTCGTAGGTCAGCTCGGCGATGCGGGCGTCGAGTTCGGCATCGAAGCGCAGATGCGCCGCGCGGCCCTCGGCCTTGATGTCGTCCAGCCAGTTCAGGTGCGCGTGGTCGTATTTCCGCATCCCGCGCTTGTCGAGATAGAGCACATGGTCGATGCAGTGGACGGTCTCCTGAACCTCCAGGACCTTGTCGACCTGCTCCTGGTCGCCGCAGATGACGACGCGGGCGCCGCAGTTTTCCAGCACATAGGCCATCTCCTCGGCCACGGCGTCCTGATACAGCGGCACCGGCACCGCGCCGCACATCTGCGCAGCGACCATCGACCAGTAGAGCGCCGGGCGGTTGCGGCCGATCAGCGCCACATGCTCGCCCCGTTCAAGCCCCAGCGCCATCAGGCCGATGGCGATGGCGCGCACCTCGACCGCCGCCTCGGCCCAGGTCCAGCACTGCCAGATTCCGAATTCCTTTTCCCGGTAGGCCTGCCGGTCACCGAACTCGGCCGCGTTGCGGGCGAGAAGGGCCGGTATCGACTCCAGGGTCGACCGCGTATCCTGCACGTCTGTTCCTCCCTCGAAAGGCGTTTGCGCCTTTCCGATTCCGCCGCCGCAGCGCCGTCCCCGACTTGTTGCCGACGGTTCTATGAGGGGAATCTTGCCGGGGTTTTTCACGATTCTTTGAAATTGTTGCAGGCTGAAATGCTGTCCCGTCGGGTGCCGTCGCCTCGTCGGGCGCCGGCTCTTGGCCGCGGCCCCGGGTTGGTGCTAGACCTCGCCGGAACCTGAGGAGCGGCCATGCCGACGCTGGACGAAACCACCGCGCGCCTGACCCAGGCCGGTCTCAACCTGATCCAGCAGGCGCTGTCGATCTACGACCGGGATCTGCGGCTGGTCGTCTCGAACCGGCAATTCCGCGAGATGTTCGCGCTCCCGATCGCCTTCGTGGTTCCCGGTGCCTCGTTCGCGGACACCATCCGCCACATGGTCCTGCGCGGCGAATACGGCCCCGTTGCCGACCCCGAGGCCGCCGTCCGCCGCCGGGTCGAGGCCGCCCTCGCCTTCGAGCCGCACTACATGGAACGCCAGCGCCCGGACGGCCGCTGGATCTCGGTCGAGGGAACGCCGCTGTCCGAGGGCGGCTGGATCACCGTCTATACCGACATCACCGGGATCAAGCGCCAGGAAGCGCTGTTGCGCACCCGCTCCGAGGAACTGTCGGACCAGCTGCTCACCCGGTCCGAGGAGATCGCCCATGCCAACCGGGCGCTGGCCTCCACCAACGCCGCGTTGGTCCAGGCGCAACTCGGCCTTGCCGAGGCCGAGGCGCGGATCCGCACCACCACCGAAATGATGCCGGCCCACATCGCCCATGTGGACCGCCGGTTACGCTATACCTACTCCAACCGCCGGCTGCCCTCGGTCATTCCCGGCGCGCGCAGCGACATCCTCGGGCTGACCGGGATCGAGGCCATGGGCCCTTCGGCCTTCGCCAAGATCGAGCCGCATCTGCGCGATGCCCTGAACGGCACGGCCAGCGTGTTCGAATTCACCGACGACCCCTCCGGCCGCCGCATCCGCGCCGCCTTCACCCCGGATGCCGGCCCCGACGGCACGGTGAACGGCGTCTACATCCTGTCGACCGACGTGACCCCGGAAGCCCAGGCCCGGGCCGCCCTGGCGCAGACCCACAAGCGCGAACTGGCCGCCCAGCTCACCTCGGGGCTGGCGCATGATTTCGGCAACCTGCTGACCATCATCCTCGGCCTCCAGTCGCGGCTCCAGCGGATGGACGGCCTGCCCGCAGAGGCGCACGAGGCGGTGGCTGCCACGCTGTCGGCGGCCCGGCGCGGCGGCGTGCTTTTGGGCGGCATCGCGGGGATCTCGGGGATGCGTCCGCTGTCGCCCGCGCCGCTCTTGATGCGCGATTTCCTCGCCGGCCTGAAGGGGCTCGCCCTCGCCTCGCTGCCCGAGGGCATCAGCCTGGCGATCGAGCAGGAAGGCCTTGCGGCGCCCATCATCGCCGATGCGGGATCGTTGCAGGATTCGCTCCTGAACCTGATCCTGAACGCCCGCGACGCCATCAGCCTGCAGCGCCAGAACCGGCCCGACCCGACCAACCGTCCCGACGGCCGGATCCGCTTGGTCGTGCGCCCGATCCGGGACACCTGGCTGGAAATAAGGGTCGAGGACAACGGCCCGGGCTTCACCGCCGAGGCGCTGGAACGCGCGCTCGACCCGTTCTTCACCACCAAGGGGGCGGCCGGATCCGGGCTCGGCCTCTCGATCGTCTACGATCAGACCCGCATCCTCGGCGGCACCCTGCGGCTCGAGAACCAGGATGGCGGCGGCGCGGCGGTGTCGGTGCGGCTGCCGCTCCGATGGGCGGAAGGCCCGGCGCGACCGCGCTTCGTCCTGCTGGTCGAGGATGACCCCGGCATCCGCGAGGCGGTGCGCGAGATGCTCCGCGATCTCGGCCACACCGTGATCGAGGCCGAAGACGCCGGGGAGGCGCTGGCCCTCGCCGAGGTGCCGGGGATCGACCTGGTCCTGTCGGACATCCGTCTGGCAGGGGGCCGGACCGGCCTTGACCTGGCGCAGGCGCTGCAGGACCGGGGCATGTCCGAGATCGGCCTGATGACCTCGCTTCCACCCGGCGACGCGCTGCGCCAGCGCGCCCAGGCGCTGGGGCTTCCGGTCCTGTCCAAGCCGTTCGGCCCGGCCGAGCTCACCGCCCTCTTGGCCCGGCGCACCGCCGCCGCGGCGGAGACCGCCTCTTGACCGACTTGATCGCCATCCTCGACGACGAACCGGAGATCCGGCGCATGCTCGCCCAGGCACTCGAGGAGGCCGGCTTCCGCACCATGTCGTTCGGCCGCGCCACCGAGTTCGAGGCGGCGGTCCGGCGCACCCCGCCCCGCGTCTGCCTGGTGGATCTGGGGCTGCCGGACCGGGACGGTCTGGCAGTGGTGCACCGGCTGGCGCTGGAATCCGGCGCCGCCATCATCATCGTCTCGAGCCGGGCGCAGGTCCAGGACCGGGTCGCCGGGCTCGAACTGGGGGCCGACGACTACATCATCAAGCCGTTCGAGCCGATCGAGGTCGTGGCCAGGGTGCGCGCCCGGCTCCGGCGCGGGCGCGACAGCGAACAGTCGCGGCCACAGACCGCCCGCTTCAACGGCTGGAGCGCCCATTTCGACACCTACCGCCTGCTCGGGCCAGACGGCCAGGAACAGGCGCTGACCCATGCCGAATGCGAGGTGCTGCGGCTGTTCCTGGAATCGCCGCGGCGGCTGGTGAGCCGCACTCAGATGCAGGATTCCCTCGGCGGTACCGCCGGCGCCAGTTTCGACCGGGCGATGGACGTGCGGATCTCGCGGCTGCGCACCAAGCTCGGCGAGGATCCGAAGAATCCCCGCCTGATCAAGACGATCTATGGCGCCGGCTACATCTTTGTCGGCGACGTGACCTGGTCCTGACCGCCGGTCGCGGCGCCGCCGCCATGGCCGCGCTGCCCGAAGCGCGGCAACAGGGCCGAGAAGTCGCGACCGCGTCCGTCCTCGGCCTCGACGAAGCTGGCATAGATCTCGGTCGCCAGCGCCCCCATCGGGGTGTCCGCGTCGGCCATCTCGGCCGCAGCCTGGGACAAGCGCAGGTCCTTCAGCATCAGCTCGGCCGCGAAGCCCGGGCGATAGCCGTTATCGGCCGGGCTTTGCGGGCCGACGCCCGGCGCCGGGCAATAGGCGTTCAGCGACCAGCTGTAGCCAGACGAGGTCGAGACCACGTCGAACATCTTCTGCCGGTCCAGCCCCAGCTTGTCGGCCAGCGCGAAGGCCTCGCAGGTTACCGCCATGGTGACGCCCAGGATCATGTTGTTGCAGATCTTGGCCGCCTGGCCCGATCCGGCGGGGCCGCAATGGACCGCCTTCTGGCCCATGACCTGGAACAGCGGCAGGACGGCGGCGAAGGCCGCATCCGGTCCGCCGACCATGAAGGTCAGCGTTCCCGCGGTGGCGCCGCCGATCCCGCCCGAGACCGGCGCGTCAAGCGCGCCCAGCCCGGCCTCGGCAGCCATCGCCGCCACCGCCCGCGCACTCTCGACGTCCACGGTCGAGCAGTCGACCAGGATCGCGCCCGGCGGCATCGCCGGCACGACCGCCCGCGCCACGTCGCGCAGGATCGCGCCGTTCGGCAGCATGGTGAGGACGATGTCGTGCCCCGCCGCCGCGGCTGCCGCGGTGTTTGCCCGGGCCGCGCCCGCCGGCGGTTCGGCCGCGAGATCGAAGCCGGTGACCGCATGTCCGGCACGAACCAGGTTCGCCGCCATCGGATACCCCATGTTGCCGAGGCCGATGAAACCGATCTTCATGGCGTTTCTCCTTCCGTTCCGAACTGAAGCGTATCGGCGGCGAGCGGCGCCAGCATCGCCGCCACCTCGCCTTGTGTCGGGTCCGTGCCCGCGTGGCGCCAGCGGGGCATCCGGTCGCGGTCGATGATCTGCGCCCGGACGCCCTCGAGAAAGTCCGACCCGTCGAGACTGCGCCAGGTGAAGCGGAATTCAAGCTCCAGCGCCTCGCGGATGCCCCCGCCCCGGTAAAGGTCCAGAAGCGCCAGGGCGCAGGCCAGCGACAGCGGGCTGGCCCGCCGCATCGCCTGGGCGGTGTCCCGGGCGAAATCGCCCTCTGCCGCGTCGAGGCGGGCAAGGATCGCGGCCACGTCGCTGCCGGCGAAGGCGGCGTCGATCAGGTCCTGCTGCGCTGCCAGCCCGGCCGGTCCCGGATCCCCCGCCATCGCCGCGATTGCGCCGGGATCGCCTGTCGCGACCAGCGCCGCGGCCAGCTCGGGCCAGCGGTCCTTCGGCACGAAGCCATCGGCAAAGCCGGCGCGGATCGCGTCCGCCGGCCCCAGGCGCGCGCCCGTCGCCGCCACATACCGGCCCAGCCGGCCCGGCGCCGCCACGAGGATCCGCGTCGCGCCCACGTCCGGGACCAGACCGATGCCGCATTCCGGCATCGCCAGCCGGGTCGTCTCGCAGACGATGCGGTGGCGCACCTGGGCGCCGACCCCGACGCCGCCGCCCATGACAAACCCCTGCATCAGGCTGACCACCGGCTTGGGGTATTCCGCCAGACTGGCGTTCAGCCGGTATTCGTCGCGCCAGAAGCGACGCAGGGCGGCGACATCGCCGTCCCTTCCCGCCTGGTAGAGGGCGGCAATGTCGCCGCCGGCGCAGAACGCCTTGTCGCCCGCGGCGTCGACCAGCACCAGCGCGACCCCGGTATCGGTCCGCCAGTCGTCCAGAGCGCGCTCCAGCGCAAGGCACATGCCATGGGTCAGGGCATTCAGCGCGGCGGGCCGGTTCAGCGTCACCCGCCCGACCCTGCCCTCCCGCCGGATCACGATCGCGTCGGTCGCCGATCCGGCCATGGCTCAGGCCCTTTCCGCGAACAGGCTGCGCGCCACGATCAGGCGCATGATCTCGTTGGTGCCTTCAAGGATCTGGTGCACCCGCAGGTCGCGGACGATCTTCTCGATGCCGTAGTCGGCCAGATAGCCATAGCCGCCGTGCAGCTGCAGGCACTGGTCCGCCACCCGCGAGGCCGTCTCGGTGACCAGCCGCTTCGCCATGGCGCAGGCCTTGGTGGCATCGGCTGTGCCCCGGTCCAGCTTCCACGCCGCCTCGCGCAGGAAGGTGCGGGCGGCCTGCAACTCGATCTCCAGATCGGCGACGCGGAACTGCAGCGCCTGGAACTCGGCCAGGCTGCGGCCGAAGGCGCGGCGCTCGGTCATGTAGCGCAGCGTCGCGTCCAGCGCGGCCTGCGCCCCGCCCAGCGAGCAGGCCGAGATGTTCAGCCGCCCGCCGTCAAGCCCGGCCATGGCATAGCGGAAACCCTTGCCGGTCTCGCCCAGAAGGTTCGCCGCCGGCGCCCGGCAGGCGTCCATCTGCACCTGCCGCGTCGGCTGCGCCTTCCAGCCCATCTTGTCCTCCAGCCCGCCGAAGCTCAGGCCCGGCGTGTCGCGGTCCAGAACGAAGGCCGATATCCCCGCGGCGCCGTCGCCGCCGGTGCGGGCCATCACCACATAGGCGTCGGAATAGCCGCCGCCCGAGATGAAGGCCTTGGTGCCGTCCAGGACATAGCCTTCGCCGTCCACCACCGCGCGGGTACGCAGGGCCGCCGCGTCCGATCCGGCGCCCGGCTCGGTCAGGCAATAGGACAACACCGTCTCCATCGCCACTGCGCCCGGCAGGTAACGCGCCTTGAGCGCGTCCGAGCCATAGCGGTCGATCATGCCGGCGCACATGTTGTGGATCGACAGGAAGGCCGCAACCGACGGACAGGCCATCGCCAGCGCCTCGAACACCAGCGTCGCATCCAGCCGCGACAGCCCGGTGCCGCCGGCGGCCTCCGAGACATAGACCCCGCCGAAGCCAAGCCCGGCCAGCGCGCTCCAGATCCCGCGGGGGATCGTGCCGGCTTTCTCCCAGTCGCGGGCATGGGGCGCGATCTCGCCGGCGCCAAAGTCGCGGGCCATCCCGAAGATGGCCTCCTGTTCCTCGCTGAGCGCGTAATCCATCGCAGGTCTGTCCCTTACGGCCGTGGGCAGAGGATCATTCCATCACCGGGATGACGAACTCGCCGCCGTCCCGGATGCCCGACGGCCAGCGGGCCGTGACGGTCTTGGTCCGGGTGTAGAAGCGGAAGGCGTCGGGGCCGTGCTGGTTCAGGTCGCCGAAGCCCGACTTCTTCCAGCCGCCGAAGGTGTGATAGGCCAGCGGCACCGGGATCGGCACGTTGATCCCGACCATGCCGACATTCACCCGGTTGGCGAAGTCCCGGGCAGTGTCGCCGTCCCGTGTGAAGATCGCGGTGCCGTTGCCGTATTCGTGGTTCATCGCAAGCCGCAGCGCCTCTTCATAGCTGCCGGCGCGGACGGTGGACAGGACCGGGCCGAAGATCTCCTTGCGATAGATCTCCATTTCGGGCGTGACCCGGTCGAACAGATGCGGGCCGACGAAGAAGCCGTTCTCATAGCCCTGAAGGCTGAAGTCGCGGCCATCGACCACAAGCTCGGCGCCCGCGGCGACCCCCGACTCCACCATTGCGAGGATCGATCGCTTCGCGGCGGCCGTCACCACCGGCCCGTAGTCCACGTCGGCGCCCGAGGTATAGGGCCCGACCTTCAGCTTCTCGATGCGGGGCACCAGCTTCTCGATCAGCGCATTCGCCGTCTGCTCGCCCACCGGGACGGCGACCGAGATCGCCATGCAGCGTTCGCCCGCGGCGCCGTAGCCCGCGCCGACCAGCGCGTCGGCGGCCTGGTCGAGATCGGCGTCGGGCATCACGATCATGTGGTTCTTGGCGCCGCCGAAGCACTGGGCCCGCTTCCCGTTCGCGGTCGCCCGGGAATAGATGTACTGGGCGATCGGCGTCGAGCCGACGAAGCCAACGGCCTGGATCGCCGGATTGTCCAGGATCGCATCGACCGCGTCCTTGTCGCCGTTCACCACCTGCAGAACGCCGCCCGGCAGCCCCGCCTCGGTCAGCAGCGCCGCCAGCATCAGCGGAACCGAAGGCGCCCGCTCGGACGGCTTCAGCACGAAGGCGTTGCCCGCGGCCAACGCCGGCCCGAGCTTCCACAGCGGAATCATCGCCGGGAAGTTGAAAGGCGTGATGCCGGCCACCACGCCCAGGGGCTGGCGCATGGAATAGAGGTCGATGCCCGGCCCGGCCGAGTCGGTGAAGTCGCCCTTCAGCAGGTGCGGCGCACCGAGGCAGAACTCGATCACCTCGAGACCGCGCTGGATGTCGCCCTTGGCGTCGGGCAGGGTCTTGCCGTGCTCGCTCGACAGCGCTTCGGCCAGCTTGCCCATGTCGCGGTTGATCAGCCGGATGAACTCCATCAGCACGCGGGCGCGGCGCTGCGGATTGGTGGCCGCCCAGGCCGGTTGCACCCGCGCCGCCGCCTCGACCGCGGCCTCGATCTCGTTGCGGCTGGCCAGCGCGACCCGGGCCTGGACCTCGCCGGTGGCGGGGTTGAACACATCGGCCTCGCGGCCCGAAGCCCCCGCCACCATGGTGCCATTGATGAAATGACCGATAGCTTTCAACGTCGCGTCCTCCCCTGGATTGCCGCTACGATAGGTTTGCAGTTTTGGAGGCGCCAGAGCAAAGTCAGAGAAGTATCCTTGCAGAAATTAAGGCACCGACCATGAACTGGGACGACCTCCGGATCTTTCTCGCGGTCGCCCGCCACGGCGGCGTCACCCATGCGGCCCAGGCGCTTGCGCTCGATCCGGCGACGATCAGCCGTCGCGTCGCCCGGCTGGAAACCGCGCTCGGGGCGGTGCTGTTCGCCCGGTCCTCGCGGGGCTTCGTCGCCACCGATGCCGGCGAGGCGCTGATCCGCAGCGCCGAGCGCATGGAATCCGTCACCCTCGAGCTTGCCGACAGCGGTCAGGCTTCGGCCCGGCTGCGCGGCGCGGTCCGCATCGGCGCGCCTGACGGCTGCGCCAATTTCCTTCTGCCCGAGGTCTGCGCGGACCTGTCCACCGCCCATCCCGATCTCAGTCTGGAAGTCATCCCGCAAAGCCGGCCCTTCGACCTCCAGCGCCGCGAGGTCGACATCGCCGTCACCGTCGCACCGCCCGCCGGCAAGCGGGCCGCGGTGCGCCGACTTGGCGACTACGCGCTGATCTTCGCTGCCCATGAAAGCCTGCTCGCCGGGCGCACCGCCGCGGACGGGCTCGAGGGCCTTCCGCTGACCGGCTACGTACCCGAGCTGCTGCTTGATCCCGGCCTCGACATCCCGACCGAGTACCGCAGCGTCGAGCCGATGCTGAAGTCCAGTTCGGTCATGGTGCAGTGGCAGTGGATCCGCTCCGGCCGGGCCGCCGGGCTGCTGCACGACTTCGCCTTCCCGCTGGCGCCAGGGCTGGTGCGACTGGTGCCCGCAATGCGCATCCTCAGGGCCTATTATCTCGTGAGCCGTCGACAGGAGGGGCCGCTGGTCTCGGCCGTGCTCGAGGCCCTGCATGCCGGGCTGACCCGGCGGCTCGACACGCTGCGGGCCGCGGCGGCCGGTTCGGAATGACCGCGCCTGCCGGCCGGCGCCGGGGGTGAGCTACTCCCCGCTCTCGGGACAGATTTCGGGCTGATTTAAGCTACCGCCTGCACCTGCTGGTCGGTTTCGGTGTGGCGGAAGTAGGCCACGGCGGATGGTTGTCCGCCTTGGGCAGTGTATGGGCGGTGGTGGTTGTAGAATGTGATCCAGCGCCCGATGCCGGACTTGGCTTGTGACCCGGCTTCCCAGGCGTGCAGACAGACGCACTCATACTTCAGCGACCGCCACAGGCGCTCGATGAAAATGTTGTCAAGGCAGCGCCCCCTTGCCGTCCATCGAGATCCGGCTGCCGACCCGCGTCAGCCGGTCGGTCCAGGCGAAGGGGTGAATTGCGACCCCTGATTGTGATTCCTGCGCTTCGACATGTTCCGATCTCCTCGTCCTTGGAGACCAGCAGACGTCAGATCGTAGCTTCCGTCACTGTCCGATCTTCGGGGGGAAGCTCATTCTGCAATCGTCCCGATGCCACCAGCCGGCCGACAAGGGCAGACTGGCTGTCCGTGAGGACGACATTTCGGGTGGCCATGCGGAGCTTCTGATCGATAATTCGCAATATTTGCCAATCCGGAACGGCTGTCGACCATCCAGGAACTTGCCGCGAGACGTAGACCCCGTGTACCAGGCGACGGCCATCCGGAATTGGCTTGCCTGCGCCGAATCCTGGCCACCGCGGCTATCGTCCGAGTCTGTCCCGGCCGGGCTTGCACACCGGGTCTGCCACCGACTCTGATCGCAACCCCGACCTCGGCTGTCGCCACAACGGAGGCCCGGTGCCCGGGTCTGCCGGCGATGGTTAGGCCGCGCGCTGCCGGAGCCCCCAACGTGGCGCTTCGGCGTACCGAAAAAAATTTACTTTCCAGATATTTGCATCTCTTACGCTACGAAGAGCAGCTAGTTGCTCAGCATAGACCGCTACCAGACCGCCCCACCCCACAGCTGGCCGCCTTGCGGCCTACGGCCTACTGAAGTCCGCTCCTGGTGGACCTTTTTTCGCGTCATTCTAGGAATTTGCGCGACTACCCGCATATTGTGCCGCCCCACGTACGGATCAATAACCGACCGATTACTCAGTCTTCGTGTTGTGTTTTTTTCGGCTCTTCGTCAGCATCCACGGAGGTGCCATCGAGGTGGAGTTTGGCATCCCTGGGCCTGACAACTGAATAGCGTAGACAGAGGCGCTGCAAGAGACCGTTGGAGGCAACTTCCTTCGCTGCCTCGCCGAGACGATACTGCAGATCTTTTTGAAGTTTCAGCGTGACGCGATAGATCCGGTGGGTCGATCGCGGCGAAAATGACGTGCATGGCCTGATCGGAGGCGGACGCCACCAACGCAGCGGGTGTCGAGTGACCGGTCGGATATCCATTGCGTCGGACCAGACGCGCCGAGTCTTCCTCGCTGTAGCCCCTGTCCGTGACGGGGCCGCTCCACATTTCCATCAAGCGTTCGGCTGCGAAGCCGATCATCTCGGGCAGCAGGTCGGCAGCAGGGGTCGATTCGACGACGACGCGCAAGTTCATCATATCGGCGGTCAACTGCGGAATCTGCGTTTCGGGTTGGTGTCAGCAACCAGACCCTGCTGGAAGATCGCCGATGACCACCTCACCCGGGGACCTACATCCCTTGATCCCTTGGCGTTTTTGCCCGGCCACTTCTACCGCATCTGCGGTGCAGAATGGGCCTGCTGCATGGCACGTCGCCGAGGCCTCGCACTCGGACGCGAAGGAGGCGGCCTGTCCGGATGCGATTGCCGAGCGGACAGGGCCACAACCGTCATTCGGAAGCGGCGTGGACGATCCGTTCAAGCAGTCGTGCAAGGTCGGCCTCGGTCTTGACAGCAAGGCCGTCGAGCCTGAGCGTGACGATCGCTCCCTTCGCCTTCGCACTCGCCCTGAGACCGCCCTGCCCCTCCCATCGGGCAAAGATCTCGCGGACAGAAGACGCCTTCCTCACCGGCGCAAATGGGGGCGTCCGGGCGATGAAGGCGTCGAGCAGATGCAGCTCCGCCTCGGCATCCGGGAACCTGGACTCCCGATCGGACAGCACTGCGACAAGCTCTTGCTCCCTGCCCTCTTTCAGCGCCTGGGCGAGCCGCCCGCCAAGGCGTTCGCCAATCGCCTCGGGAAAGTCGAGATAGGCCCCGATGCGCTGGTGGATCACTGTGAAGTTCCGGATCTTGTAGCGGCGGTTCCGGCTTGAGTTCGGAAAGAGGGCTTCGATGGCGTCATCCACGCTCGGGCACAGCCCCTGCTCGGCCGCAAGGCAGCAAATCCGGCCCCTTTCGTAGAAGCTGACCCCCTGGCGGATCTCGTTTTCCTCGATCATCGCCACCATGGCGTCGACACCGTCTCGCGCGCGAGACACCAGGGCCTTGATGGTGGCAAACCGGTCATCACCGGTCTCGGCCAGCAAGTCCCGCAGGGCGCTCAGCCGGCGATACCCGCTGATCAGGCCATAGGTTCCGCCTTCACGCGCCGGGCCCATGACTTCGATCGGCACCTGCTGGCCGCGCGATCGAAGGCTCTCCTTCAGCTCGAGCCAGGCTTCGGAGTCACGATCGAGAACCCGACGATCCCGCGACTGCAAGTTGGTATCGATTGCATCAAGCGGAATGAGTCGGATCAGCAGGCCGTCCCGTTCCGCATCGGCTAGGGCGCTGCCCTGCTCGTGCAAGTGCTCGTTCTCGCGCCTCAGCCGCAGGATTTCGTCTTCAATGGATCGCGCGGCCGCGCCGGCGACCTGCGCAATCGGCGGCGCCTTCAGGGTGGCCCCGCTGCGACGATCGCGTGCCGCCTCCTCGGCCGCCCCGCGAACTTCGCTGATCGACTCCCGGTCGATTGCCCCAAGTCGTTTCCTGGTCATTCATCTTCCACCTTCTTGGCCGCCACGACGCGGTCCCGCTCCCAGCAGCCGATCAGCAGCTTCTTGAACTCGTGGTAGCAAAGGTCGAAGGTCTCGCGTCCGCGCCGGTAGGTATCCCGGTTGAAGTCGGAATGGTTGGCCTCATAGATCCCCGAGACGCGCTCGCCCGCCTGCCCGACCAACGCCGTGAATTCCTGTCGATGCTGCGCCACGAAATCGTCGAGATAGACTTGGATGACGTTTGCCAACTCGGATTGCTGGCTGTCGTCATAGCGCGTGAGCAGGACCTGGACTGCGTCCCAGGAAAACTTCGGCGCGTCGGAGGATACCCGCGCCATGCTGTCCTCGATCGACACGAAAGTGGTGTAGAGCATGTCGAAGAACCGCCCGGTCGAGTCGAATTCGATGAACGAGGCGCCGACCGGGATCAGCAGGATGTCGGCCGCAGACAGCGCGTTGATCGTCAGGTAGCCGAGGGCAGGGGGGGTATCGATCAGGACGATGTCGTAGTCGTTCAGCAGGCCCTCATCTTCGAGGAAGGCCTTCAGTGCATCCCAGAACTGCCAGGACCGGTGAGTCTGCATCCAGACCGGGACCTGGAACTCTGACCAATAGAGGTTCAACTGCGCCGGAAGGATGTCGATGGTGGGCCAGTGCGTACCGAAGATCACGTCATCGGCCGAGACCTCCATGGCATCGCGGATCTCGTCCTCGAGACGCGAATCCGACGGGTCGTCGATTCCAAGGGTCCTGGCCACATGGCGAGCCCGGTGACGGGCAAGGATAGAATAGGCCGTCTGGGACTCATCCTCGGCCGTTGCGCCGAAAATGGTCGACATCGATGCCTGGCTGTCGAGGTCGATGACCAGGATGCGATAGCCGTCCAGCGCCGCGGCCATGGCAAGGTGCGCCCCCGTGGTGGTCTTCGAAACCCCGCCCTTGAAATTGCAGACCGACACAATCTTGGCCGGCTGCCCCGCTGGTCGGAACGGGCGGTATCCCTTGCCTTGCTGGCCTTCGGCTTCAAGAAAGCGGCGGATGGCGTTCACCTCGTCCAGTGCGAAGGATCGCGGACCGCCCGGCTTGTCGGCCTCGCCCTGAGGAAGATCGGGGTTTGCCTTGAGCACGCGCCGCAAGTGCTGGGCGGTGACCGGGAGCATGAAGGTGGTAATCTCCCAGATACCGAATCGGCGCAGGTGTTTCTGCCCATCCGGCTTGTATCCACGGCGCGCGAGGTCGTCCCGGGCGCGCATGCAGATCTCGGCGGCTATGGTGAACCGGTCCGTCGTGACGCGGCCGGGCACAGTTGACAGCGCTGCCGATGGGTCGATCGGTTGAAGCGCAATCGATGGGGGTAGGGTGCTCATCTCTTGTCTGCCTGCATGTTCGTCGAATTCTGATTCATACGCGGATGCCACGAACTTGGCACGCTTTCAGAATCATAGCCGGTGATACGACGCCTGTCACGCGCGCGAGACGCTCAGGAAAGGAGAAGCGGAAGCCAGGATCCCTGATGATCTGGTCACAGCAAACTTGTGAATCCTTTGAGTCACTTTAAGAACTTATAGGCCTAAGATCAGTTGTAACATCAAAGGCATAGATCGGCCCACCAACCCGGATCCGGTACCAGTACAACCCGAATCCGGGACCGGAGATCCCCAAGAACAGGCCCGAACAGACCCATTTGCGTGTCGAAGTCGACCCATTTCCGTGCGATGCGCCAGATGCCCCTGAATCCCCCTGCGCGCCTGTTTCCGCGGCCTCAAACCGGACTCAACTCAGGCTTCCAGCGCCGAAATTCCCCTGGGGATTGGCCCAAACGCGCGCATTGTCGGACAGAAGATACCCGTTTCCGTGCGCGCCTTCTGTCGAGATCGACCCATTCACGTGGCCGCCCCTTGGCATCCCGGCGGAGAACCATCCCTTGTCGATTGACATGCGGGTAGGTTTTGATGCGACATTCCCTGAAACGACCGGCATGAGTCGAGCAGTGGCCAGGACCAGACAGATCACGGAGCGGGAGACCCTCCGCAAACATGTTGCCGCCATCCACGTCGGCGGCAAGCTCACGCTCTTGCAGCGGAAGCTGTCGAACTGCCTTCTGCTCAACGCTTACGACGACCTCCTGACCCGCCCGTCCCATCGGATCGATTCCGAAACCCTCTGCGCGTTGTCCGGCTATGCCTCGCGCGACCGCGAGACGCTCAAGGCATCACTCCGGGCGCTCGCCGAGACCACGGCCGAGTGGAACATGCTGGGCGACAACGGCGAAGAAGAGTGGGGGGTATCGTCCCTGATCTCCTATGCGAAGCTGTCAGGCGGCGTCTGCGAGTACGCCTATGCCGCGCCTCTGGCCGCCAAGCTCTACGATCCGGCGGTCTTCTCGATGATCAACATGCGCATCCAGCGCAACTTCACCTCTGGCCACGCCCTCGCGCTCTATGAGAATTGCTTCCGCTTCGTGCGCACCGGGTCCACGGGCTGGTGGGAGATAGACTTGTTCCGGCGTCTGATGGGCGTGCACGACATGGCCTATTACGATGACTTCTCGAAGCTGAATGCGAAGATCGTGAAGCCGTCGGTTCGCGAGGTGAACGCCGTTTCCGACATCATGCTCGTCTCCGAGATCCGCCGTGAAAGCCGAAAGGTCAGTCACATCCGTTTCCTGATCTCCCGCAACGGGCAGGAAACACTCTTTGACCTGGGCGACGATGATGCGGCCCGGAAGACCGTTGCCTTCCGGCGCCTTGTCGAGAACGGCATCTCGGGTCGGCTGGCGCAGCGATGGATTCATGAACACGGCGAAGCCTACGTCGTCGCGAAGCTGGACTTTGTCGAGGCAGAGCGGCGGCGGGGCAGGGTGCGCAAGACCCCGGCCGGATACCTCTCAGCTGCGATCCGAGGGGATTTCGGCGCGACGCCCGCCCCTGTTGCCTCGCCAGGGCTGGCGCCCGCGCCAGCCGAGGTGGCGTCCGCCGTGGCACTCCCTGCGGACCGGCGCGCAGACGCGGAGCGCCATGCGCGGCGCGAGAAGGAGGCCGCCTGGCGTACCGATTGCCTTGCCCGGATCGATGCCAATCTTGAAAAGCGCGCACCCCTGAGCCGGAAGGCGATGAAGGACAGGTTCGAGCGGTCCCTCGATGATGATTTCGAACTCGGCCATTTCCGTCTCCACGGGTGGCACGCCCGTGCCATCTTCTCGAAGGTGTGGAGCTTCTGGTCGGAACTGATCCCCGAGGGCCTGCCCGAAATGCCCGGTCACGACAACCGGGAGCCGTGATCATTCGATCCGCAGCCATTGTTTCCTAGGCTCGTCGCGCCAGGACCCGACCTGCCGCGAAGACCGCCGGCCTCGGCTTCTGGATGCCAAGCAGCGGCTCGAGCGAGGGGATTGCCGCCGCGGCGGTGCAAGTATGGGACCGGCACCATATTTTCCGGGGTGCATGATCCACGCATTCCCGCTTGAACTATGGCCCCGGCACCATATGCTGTCCCCTGCATGGGCGGAGGTCAGATGCAGCGCAAAGCCGGGACGTTCAGGCCAAGCTACGGCACCCACAAGTTCGGTGACGACTACTGGCCCGGGGCAAGGCCGGACCCGGACGAGGTCGTCGACCGGCTGCTCGACGGCACCTCGGTCTCGGTCTTCGGGCTGCGCCGGATCGGCAAGTCGTCGCTGATCGCCGAGACCCGCGAACGGCTCAAGGCACGCGGCGTCAAGGTGCTGTGGATCGACCTGCAGAAGCACGACACCCTGGCCGGCACCCTGGCGGCGATCCTGAAGGAGCTGGCCCGGACCGGCGGGCCGGTGGCGCGGATCGGCAAATGGGCCGAGGCGACGAAGATCCTGCCGCCCGAGATCAAGGCGCGGATCGGCTCGATCATCTCGTCGAAGATCGACGCGGTGTCGGACAGCAGCATCGACGACTACGCCGAGGCCCTGTTCGACCAGATCGGCACCGAGCTGGCCGCGCTGCCGCCCGGCGACCGGCCGGTGATGATCTTCGACGAGTTGCCGCTCTTGTTCCTGAACGCGATCAAGAAGGCGCCGGCCGACGAGGTGCCGCAGGTGGTGGCGCGGCTGAACAAGTTCCTGGCGATCCTGCGCCACTGGCGGTCGGACGACGTGGGCATCGCCATGGTGCTGTGCGGGTCGTTCTCGATGCCCTGGCTTCGGCGCCAGTACGGCATCGACGACGAGCACATCAACGACTGCGACCCGGTCGACATCGAGGAGATGACCGATGCCGATGCCCGCGGCCTGATCGAGGCCTGCATCGCCGCCCGCCGCCCGCGGAAATGGGAGGACGGCTGCGCCGACGCGCTGATGCGGATGATCCCGGCGAATTACCCGGGCGTGATCCAGCTGGCCTACAGCAAGATCAAGTTCGCCGAGGATGCCTCGCTCGCCGCGCTGAAGGGGCCGCTGCGCGACCGGATCGAGGATGCCTTCGAGGACCGCTACTATGTGCAGTTCGACCGCCGCTTCGCCCGCTATACCGAGGACGAGCGGGCGCGCGCCAACCGGCTGTTCAAGGCGATCGCCGCGGCGCCGGAGGGGCGGATCGACTTCGACCGGGCGGCGGCGATGCTCAGCGCCACCGGGTCGCCCGACGACGACCAGGACGGGCGCGAGCTGCTGGACCTGTTGCATTCGGACGGGTTCATCACGCCGTCGCGGTCGCGGGGGGTGACCTATTCCTCGGGGCTGGTGTCGGCCTGGCGGTCGGATTGATGGACGACCTGTTCGACTATGCGGCCGAGCGCGCAGGCGCCGCCGCGCCCCTGTTCCATGCCGCCGCCCTTGAGGAACTGCTGGCCGAGGCGCGCGAGAACGAGGCCCGCGCCACCGGGCCGATGCAGCATGTGGCGATCACCGGCGAACGCGGGGCGGGGAAGACCCATCTTGTCCGCAGCTTTGCCGACCGGCTTCCGGCGGCGGGGGTGCGGGGCAGGGTGGTGCTGCTGCCCGGTTTCCAGCCGCTGCTGCAGACCCCGCACGATGTCCTGCGCGCGATCCATGACGCGGTGGGCAAGGGCGACGCCGGCCGGAGTTGGGAGGAGACCGCGGCGAAGCTTGACGCGCTGTTCTCGGCCCGGGGACGGACCCGGCGGCTTCTGGTGGTGGTGGCCGAGAACTATACCGGGCTGATCCGGCGCGCCTTCCCGGCCCATGGCGACCAGGCCCGGCTGAGGAACTGGCTCGACCGGCCGGAAAGCCGGGTGATGCTGGTCACCACCGCCACCGAGGCCGAGGTCGACAACGAACCCGGCGCACCGCTGTTCGGCTTCCTGAACGCGATCCGGCTGGGCGCGATCCCGGTCGCGGCGGCCGAGACGCTGTTCGCGCTGCTGCCCCAGGACCGGCTGGGCCCGCGCGGACGGCTGCTGGCGCGGTTCCTGTTCCTCGCCTCGAACCGGACGGCGCGGGCGGCGAATGCGGTGGCGCTGGCGCTCGATCGCCACGGCGCCGGCAATGCCCGCGGTGTCCTGCGCGAACTCTTGCGCTATCACGCCGAAGGCTATGACGAGATGCTGAACGATCTGGGCCAGCGCGCCGGGGTCTGCATGCAGGACATGATCCTGAACGGCGAGCCGATCACCCAGTCGGAACTGGCCCGGCGGATCGGGCTGCGCCAGCAATCGGCGGTGGCGCAGCCGTTTTCCGAGATGCGCCGGAAGTACCTGCTGCGCGAGGATCCGGCGCCGCACAGCGCGGCGAAATACGCCGCCTTCGCCGACCGGCTGCTGGTCAGCCATGTGCGCCGGAGCCTGCCGGGGCAGGCCGAGGCGGCGGATCCGCTGTTCCGGCTGGCCGCGGCGCTGGCCGCCCCGCCGGCGCTGTCCGCGGACGAGGCCGCCGATCTGGCCGCGCTTCTGGCGGCCGAGGGCCGGGCCCGGGCCTTCGCCGCGGTCGCGGCGCGGCTGGCCGGGCTGGCCGGGGGCGGCGGCGACACCGACGGGGCGGCGACGCTGGCGCTGGCGGTGGCGCTGGTGGCCACGCTGGACGATGCCGACCTGCTGGCCGATTGCGCCGGGGCGCTGGCCGAACGCGACGCGCTGGCGGGCGATCTGCTCGAGAACGCCGCCGCCGCGGTCGCGAAGGGCAGGGGGGCTGCGGCGCGCCGGGTCTGGCTGCAGCCCGACCTGCGCGCGGCCATCGAGGCGCTGCGCCCGGCGGGCTAGGCGAGGGTCCGCCATCCGGCTTGGCGGGGGCCGGGGCGCGGGGTAGAACGGTTCTCCAGCCTTCAGAGGAGACGCGCAGAATGGAAACCAACGCCAAGATCGCCCGGAGCATCGCCACCGAGATCGGCGCGCGTCCCGAACAGGTCGATGCCGCGGTCGCGCTGCTGGACGGCGGGGCCACGGTGCCGTTCATCGCCCGCTACCGGAAGGAAGTCACCGGCGGTCTGGACGACACCCAGTTGCGCGACCTTGCCGACAAGCTGGTCTATCTGCGCGAACTGGAAGCGCGTCGGGCGACAATCCTGCAATCGATCCGCGAACAGGGCAAGCTGACCGGCGAACTGGAACGCGCCATCGCGGGTGCGGCGACCAAGGCGGTGCTGGAAGACCTCTATCTGCCCTACAAGCCGAAGCGGCGGACCCGCGCCATGATCGCGCGCGAGAACGGGCTGGAGCCCCTGCTGCGGGCGATCCTCGCCGACCGCGCCGTGGCGCCCGAGACGCTTGCGGCGGCCTATCTCGGCGAGGCAGTCCCCGGCGTGAAGGAGGCGCTGGAGGGCGCCCGCGACATCCTTGCCGAGGAACTGGCCGAGAATGCCGACCTGCTCGGCCGTCTCAGGGACTTCATGCGCGCCGAGGCGACCATCGCCGCGAAGGTCGTCCCGGGAAAGGAGCAGGAGGGCGCCAAGTTCTCGGACTATTTCGACCATGCCGAAAGCTGGGCGACCATCCCCTCGCACCGGGCGCTGGCGATCCTGCGCGCGGCGAAGGAAGAGGTGGTGACGATCGAGATCGCGCCAGACCCCGACACCGGCACCGCCCGGGCCGAAGCCATGGTCGCCGCGGCGATCGGCATCCCGGGACGGGGGCCGGGCGACGACTGGCTCAGGGGCGTGGCGGGCTGGACCTGGCGGGTGAAGCTGGCGCTGAGCATGTATGCCGACCTCTTGACCGAATTGCGCCGCCGCGCCCATGACGAGGCGATCGCCGTCTTCGCCCGGAACCTGAAGGATCTGCTGCTGGCCGCGCCGGCCGGGGCGCGGGCGACGCTGGGGCTGGACCCGGGCATCCGCACCGGGGTGAAGGCGGCGGCGGTCGATGCCACCGGCAAGGTGCTGGCGACCGCGACGCTCTATCCGTTCCAGCCCCGCAACGACGTGAAGGGGGCCGAGGCGGCGCTCTTGGGCCTGATCATCCGCCATGGCATCGACCTGATCGCCATCGGCAACGGCACCGCCAGCCGCGAGACCGAACGTTTCGTGGCCGATACCCTGAAGCTGATGCCGGAAGGCCGGGCGCGGCCGACCAAGGTGATCGTGTCCGAGGCCGGGGCCTCGGTCTATTCCGCCTCGGAACTGGCCGCGAAGGAGTTTCCCGATCTGGACGTGTCGCTGCGCGGCGCGGTGTCGATCGCGCGACGGTTGCAGGACCCGCTGGCGGAGCTGGTGAAGATCACGCCCCAGTCGATCGGCGTCGGCCAGTACCAGCATGACGTGGACCAGCGCCGGCTGGCCAAGTCGCTGGAAGCGGTGGTCGAGGATGCGGTGAACGCGGTGGGCGTCGACCTGAACACCGCCTCGGCGCCGCTTCTGGCCCATGTGGCCGGCCTTGGCCCGTCGCTGGCCCAGGCCATCGTCGGCCACCGGGACCAGAACGGCGCCTTCCGGTCGCGCAAGGCGCTGCTGAAGGTCTCGGGGCTGGGGCCGAAGGCCTTCGAGCAATGCGCCGGCTTCCTGCGCATCCGCGAGGGCGACGAGCCGCTGGATGCTTCGGGCGTGCATCCGGAGGCCTATGGCGTGGCCCGCCGCATCGTCGCCGCCTGCGGCCGGGACATCCGCCAGATCATGGGCGACGGGGCGACCCTGAAGCGGCTGCGGGCCGAGGATTTCGTCGAGGGCGGCTTCGGCCTGCCCACGGTGCGCGACATCCTGGCCGAGCTCGAGAAGCCCGGCCGCGACCCGCGCCCCGGCTTCGTTACCGCCAGTTTCGCCGACGGGGTCGAGACGATCACCGACCTGCGCCCGGGGATGCAGTTGGAAGGCACCGTGACCAATGTCGCCGCCTTCGGCGCCTTCGTGGATATCGGCGTGCATCAGGACGGGCTGGTGCATGTGAGCCAGCTGGCCGACCGCTTCGTCAAGGACCCGCACGAGGTGGTGAAGGCCGGCGACGTGGTGCGCGTCCGGGTGGTCGAGGTGGACGTGGCGCGTAAGCGCATCGGCCTGACCATGCGCAAGGATGCCGGCGCCGCCGATGCCCGCCCGCAGGAGCGCGGCGCCGCGGCCGGCACGGGGCGCGGGGCGAAGCCCGGGCCGGCCGGCGGGGGCAGGGGGCCACAGCCGGGCATGGCCAAGGGTCCGTCCCGGGCGGCCCCGCCCGCCGCGGACAAGGCCGGCACCGGGGCGCTGGGGGCGGCCCTGCTGGACGCCATGCGCCGGAAGGAGTGAGCCGGAACCCCTGATGCCGGCCCTACTGATCCCGGCGCTTGCCCGGGCCGGTGCCGGCGCATAGGCAGGGGGAAAAACGGCAGGAGGATCCATGGCCGACGCGGCGCCCCGGGCAAGCCAGCTTTCCCCGTTCCGCCACCGCGCCTTCGCGTTGATCTGGGGCGCGGCGGTGGTGTCGAACCTCGGCTCGCAGTTGCAGCAGGTGGGCGCGGCCTGGGTGATGACCGGGCTGACCGGATCGCCGGCCATGGTGGCGCTGGTGCAGTCGGCGGCGACGCTGCCGATCATGATCTTCGCACTGCTGGCCGGGGCGCTGGCCGACAACATCGAACGGCGCCGGCTCATGCTGGCGGCGCAGGGCTTCATGCTGACCGGCGCCCTGGCCCTGGCCGGTCTGACCTGGTTCGGGATGCTGACGCCCTGGACGCTGCTGGGCCTGACCTTCGTGCTGGGCTGCGGGCAGGCGCTGAACAACCCGTCCTGGCAGGCCTCGGTCGGCGATCTGGTCCCGCGCGAGGAACTGCCGCAGGCGGTGCTGCTGAACTCGATCGGCTTCAACCTGGCGCGCAGCGTCGGCCCGGCGATCGGCGGCGTGGTGGTCGCCGCGATGGGCGCGGCCGCGGCCTTCGCCCTGAACGCGGCGACCTTCCTGGTCATGCTGGGCGCGCTGGCCGGCTGGCACCCCGACCGGCGCAAGGCCGCGCTGCCGCGCGAGGATATCGGCCGGGCGATGCTGGACGGGATCGCCTATGTGTCGATGTCGCCGAACCTGCTCCGGGTGATGCTGCGCGCCTTCCTGTTCGGCTTCGGGGCGATCGCGCTGATGGCGCTGCTGCCGGTGGTGGCGCGGGACATCCTGCACCTTGGCGCCACCAGCTTCGGGCTGATGCTGGGCGCCTTCGGCATCGGCGCGATTCTGGGCGGCGTGCTGAACGGCCGGCTGAAGGCGATGTTCGACAGCGAGCATCGCGCCCGGGTCGGCTTCGGCGCCTTCGCCGTCGCGCTGGTCTGGCTGGCCTTCAGCCCGCATCTGTGGCTCAGCGCGCCGGCGCTGGCGCTGGCGGGGGCGTCATGGGTGGTCACCCTGTCGCTGCTGAACGTGACCGTGCAGATGTCGACGCCGCGCTGGGTGGTGGGGCGGGCGCTGTCGCTCTATCAGACCGCGGTCTTCGGCGGCATGGCGACCGGGTCCTGGGCCTGGGGCGCCGCGGCCGAGGGGGCCGGCATCGCCGTCGCGCTGCTGCTGGCGGCGGCCTTCCTGGTGGTCGGGCTGCTGGCCGGCCTCGTCCGCCCGCTGCCCGAGGTGGGGATGCTGGACCTGAGCCCGCTGGACCGCTTCCGGGCGCCCGACGTGCTGCTGGACCTGCGCGCCCGCAGCGGCCCCATCGCGGTGATGATCGATTACGAGATCCGCCACGAGGATACCGAGGAATTCCTTGCCATCATGGCCCGGCGCCGGCAGATCCGGGTGCGCGACGGGGCCCGCGGCTGGGCGCTGCTGCGGGATCTGGAAAACCCGCGGCAATGGACCGAGAGCTATCACGTGGCGACCTGGACCGAGTACCAGCGCCACAACATGCGCCGGACCGTGGCGGATGCCGACAGTTTCGAACGGCTCAGGGAACTGCACCAAGGCGCGGGGACGCCGCGGGTGCATCGGATGATCGAACGCCAGACGATCCCGCCGCGGGACGACGTGCCGCTGCGCACGGTGACCGAGATCACCCACTGAAACGCCGCCGCCGGCCGCCCGATGCTGCCGGGCCGCCGGCGGCGCGCCGGGTCGGTCAGGTCATCCGCTGGATCAGGCCGGTCTTCCAGACGAACTGGTGCACGAGGACCGCGGCCACATGGACGAGGGCGAGCAGCAGCAGCAGCTTGGTGCCGATCTCGTGCATCTCGGCCAGGGTCCCCGACTGCAGGAACCATGCCGCCATCCCGCCGATCGGCAGGCCCAGAAGCAGGACGTAGAACGCCAGATGCGCCGCCTTCGCGGCAACCCGGAACATCTCGGGCTCGGCCTCGGGCGCGGCGGGGGCGCCGAAGCGGGCGCGCAGGCCCAGCCGCCACGCGGCCAGCGCGAAGATCGTCGCGCCGATCAGGATGTGGACATAGACCGTCGTCGTATAGACCGGCGTGCCGGCGTCGATCGAGTCCTTCAGCGGCCGGCCCATGCCGTCGAAGACGAAGTACTGGAGGAGAAGCAGCCCCACCACGACCCAGTGCAGGGCCTTCTGGAGCGGCGTGTAGGCGGCGGAGATCTTGACCATGCTCATGTGTGGCATCCCGTTCGGACTGGCTGTCCCGACGATACGCCGCTCGGGAAACATTCCGTCGCGCCGGATGCGTGCCACCGCGTCGCAGGCAGAAAAGGACCCCGGGGGCGAGGAGGCGCCCCCGGGGCCAAGGACTGGCCGTCGCCGCGGCTCAGCCCTTGTGGTGGACCTCCTGCAACCCGTAGACCGGGGTCGGGATGCCGACCTGACGGGCCTTCAGCTGCAGCGACAGGTACTGCGAATAGTGGCGCGACTGGTGCAGGTTGCCGCCGTGGAACCACAGCGCCTCCTGCCGGGTCGGCTTCCACATGTTGCGCTGCTCGCCTTCCCAGGGGCCGGGATCCTTCGGCGTGTCCGAGCCGAGGCCCCAGACCTTGCCGACCGTGTCCGCGACCTCCTGGCTGATCAGGTCCGCCGCCCAGCCGTTCATCGAGCCGTAGCCGGTGGCATAGACCACCAGATCCGCCGGCAGTTCGGTCCCGTCGCTCAGCACCACGCCGGTCTCGCTCAGCCGCTCGATGCCCTTGCCGGAGACCAGCTTGATCGACCCGTCGATCACCAGATCGCAGGCGCCGACGTCGATGTAGTAGCCCGAGCCGCGGCGCAGGTACTTCATGAACAGGCCCGACCCGTCGGCGCCCCAGTCCAGCATGAAGCCGCGCTCTTCCAGCTTGCGGTAGAACTCGGCGTCGCGCTCCTTCATCTTCTCGTAGAGCGGGATCTGGAACTCGTGCATGATCCGGTAGGGCAGCGAGGCGAAGATCAGGTCGGCCTTGCGGGTGGTCACGCCATTGGCCAGCGCCTGTTCGGAATAGAGCCCGCCCAGACCGATATCCATCAGCGTGTCCGACTTGACGATATGGGTCGAGGACCGCTGCACCATGGTCACGTCGGCGCCCGCCTCCCACAGCGCGGCGCAGATATCATGGGCCGAGTTGTTGGACCCGATCACCACCACCTTCTTGCCGGCATAGGCATCCGGCCCGGGGTGCTGCGAGGAATGCTGCTGCTCGCCCTTGAAGATGTCCTGACCCGGGAAGGTCGGGATGTTCGGCTTGCCCGACATGCCGGTGGCCAGCACCAGCTGCTTCGGCTTCAGCACCACCTCCTGCCCGTCGCGGTCGACCACCACGGTCCATTCCCCGGCCACCGGGTCGTAGCTGGCCGATTTCGCCAGCGTCGAGCCCCAATAGTTCAGCTCCATCACCTTGGTGTAGAATTCGAGCCAGTCGCCGATCTTGTCCTTGGGCGAGAACACCGGCCAGTTCTCGGGGAAGGGCAGGTAGGGCAGGTGGTCGTACCAGACCGGATCGTGCAGGCACAGCGACTTGTAGCGGTTGCGCCACTGGTCGCCCGGGCGCGGGTGCTTGTCGACGATGATCGTCGGCACGCCCAGCTGGCGCAGCCGCGCGCCCAGCCCGATACCGCCCTGGCCGCCGCCGATCACCAGCACATAGGGCTGGGTGGCGTAGCCCAGTTCGGCCGCTTCCTGCTCGCGCTTCTCCTTCCAGGTCTTTCGATGCGGGTCGTGGCCGTGCTCGGCGCCCATCGGCCGGCGGGTGCCGCTGGGTTCCTCGTGGCCCTTCAGTTCGGTCAGGGTGGTCAGCAGGGTCCAGATCAGCCCGTCCTTCAGGCGGATCTGGCCATAGCCGCGCCCCACCTCGGTCTCGAACTGGATCCAGCCCTCGACCACGTTGCCGGCGCCCGAGGTCGCCTCGGCCGGGTCGAGCCGGAAGTTCGACGGCTTCATCGCGGGAAGCTGGGTCTGCAGCATGCCGCGGATCTGGTCCGGGCCTTCCATGGTCCTGAGGTTCCAGGTGAAGGCGACAAGGTCGCGCCAGTAGCTGTCGGCCTGGAACAGCGCGGCGGCGGCTTCCGCATCGCCCTTCTCGAGCGCGTCGTTGAGCCGGGCAAGCACGGTGTCCAGCCGCGACTCGGGGGTTTCGTCTAGCATCGGTGTCCTCCTCTGGGGTCGTGTTCTTGGATCAGGTCAGGTCGATCAGGATCTTCAGCTGGGTGCCGGCCGGATCGAGCAGCACGTCGAAGCCTTCGGTGATCGCGGTGTCGAGGCGGATGCGCTTGGTCACCACCTTCGACGCGGGCAGCGCGCCGGTGGCGATCATCCGGATGACCCGCGGCCAGTAATGGGTAGGGTAGGCCCAGGACCCGCGCACGTCGACGTCCTTGAAGGTGACGGCGAACCAGTCGAGCGGGTTCTCGTGCGGGTGCAGCCCGACCTGCACCACGCGGCCCTGCTTGCGCACCGCGTCAAGGCAGGTCTTCAGGGCGTGTTCGTTGCCGACGCATTCGATCGCCACGTCGCAGCCCACGTTGCCTTCGGTCCGGGCGCGCACCACGTCGCCCACATTGTCCCGCTTCGGGTTCAGCGTCACCACCTCGGGCAGGATGCCCCGGGCGAAGTCGAGCCGGGCGTCGTTCGGGTCCGACACGAAGATCTGCGCCGCCCCCGCCGCCTTGGCGGCCAGGATGGTCAGGGCACCGATCGGGCCGGCGCCAGTGACCAGCACGCTCGACCCCGCGGTGACCTCGCCGCGGTCGCAGGAATAGACCGCGACGGCGGACGGTTCGACCAGCGCGGCTTCCTCGTCGCTGAGCGTGTCGGGGATCGGCGCCACGTTGTACTCGTTCAGCAGGGCATACTCCGCCATGCCGCCCGAGACCCAGGACAGCCCCACCAGCGCCAGTTGCGGCGAGAGGTGGAACAGGCCCCGGTCGGCGAAATAGTCGCCCGAGCGCGGCATGATCAGCGGCTGGACCGAGACCCGGTCGCCGGGCTTCACACTGGTCACGCCAGGGCCGACCGCCTCGACCACGCCGCCGAATTCATGGCCCAGCACCTGGGTGCCGAAGGCGCCGGTGAAGGGGTGCGGTTCCTTCGGGATGAAGATCGGGCCGTAGGAATATTCGTGCAGGTCGGTGCCGCAGATGCCGACGAAGCGGTTGCGGATCAGCACCTGTCCCGGGCCGGGCTGGTCGGGCTTGGCGATCTCCTCGACCCGGAGGTCCTTCGCGGCATGGAAGCGCAGAGCCTTCATCGTGGTCCCCTTTGTGGCGGCGTGCGTGCGGTCGAGCGTCTGTGCGTCAGTGGACATCTTCCCAGCTCCCTGGAGTTTTCTGACCGGCCCAGAGGTAGGGGCGGTCGAGGCCGAAGTTGAACAGGAGGGCGACGAGGAACGACCAGTGGGTTCCCATGTAGCCGTAGGTGAGCGCCTCGTTCATGTCGGTGAAGACCGGGCCGACGAGGCTGGCGAGAAAGAGGGTGACAAGGGTGGTCAGGGCGGCGCAGGCGAGGCAGGCCAGGATCCCGCCCCAGGGCATCGGGATCAGCGTGAAGGGCCAGTTCCGAAGCTGGATCAGGAAGCCGTAGGAGACCGAGCAGGCGACCATGAACCACAGGAGCCAGAGCGGATCGGTATAGGATCCCAGCTGCCAGAACCCGCCCACGCCGGCCGCCTGGTGATCCCAGAGCCCGAGCCGGCTGCTGAGGGCGAGGAAGCCCAGCACCACCAGGAACAGGATGGCGATCTGGGTCAGCGCCCTGGCCGGCTGGCGCATGCCCCGGGTGAGATAGGCGAGCAGACCCGAAGCGGCGCCCATCTCCATGAAGGGGAACCACCATGCCGGGATCCAGCGGATCGAGGAATGGGTGATCGCGTAGGTCAGGAAGGCGATCAGCACCAGATGCACGAAGAACTGCCGGTGCGGCGGCATCGCCGCGACGATCCAGCTCTCGCCGGCGAAGGCGAAGAAGGCGAGGAAGAAGTAGAGGCAGCCGATCAGCGGGAACAGCCAGTCGGCGTCCAGCCCGAGCCAGTAGATCGACTTGGCCGACAGCCAGCCCATCACCCAGGCCGCGGCGACGGTGACCAGCCCGCGGGTCATGGTGTCGTCGATGCGGTGGAACGGAAAGCCGCCGCTGGTCACGCTGAGCAGCGCCCACCAGAGTGCCAGAAGCTGCCAGGACACGTTGTCGAGCCAATACATCTGGTCGATCTGCTCGCCGGTCCAGGGCCCGATCGGCGCGGCGCGGACGATCGCGTTGACCAGGAAGCAGGAGACGACGGCAAGCCCGTAGATCAGCGCGAGTCCCTTGAGCGAACCGGGCAGGCGCGCCGGCGCGATCTCGATCGCGGAAGTGTTCATGTGGATCACCCGTTGCTGGAGCGGCGGCGGTTCAGACGAAGACCATGCCGCCATCGACCACCAGGCTCTGCCCGGTCATGTAGTCGGAGGCGGGAGAGGCCAGGAAGATCGCGACGCCGGCCAGATCCTCGGCGGCCGAGGGGCGGCCCAGCAGGATGCCGGCCGAGAAGGTCTCGAACGCCTCGTTGTCGCGGCTGGTCAGGCCTTCGTCCTTGAAGCCCTTGTCGATCACCTTCCACATCTCGGTGGCGACGACGCCGGGGCAGATCGCGTTGGCGCTGATCCCGTCCTTGCCGAAGGCCCGGGCCGCGGCCTGGGTCAGGGCGACCACGCCGAACTTCGACGCGCAATAGTGCGCCAGCGGCTCATAGCCCTGCTTGCCGGCGATCGAGGCGGTGTTGACGACGCGGCCCGCAAAGCCGGTGGCGTCCTTGCCCTGGGCCAGGAACTGCTTGATCGCCTCCTGCATGCCGATCAGCACGCCAAGGCCGTTCACGTCCATCACCCGGTGCCAGTCCTCTTCGGTGATCGACAGGAAGGGCCGGGTCTGGGCGATGCCGGCGTTGTTGAAGATCACGTCCAGCCGGCCATGGGCCTCGACGGCGGCGGCGATCATCGCCGTCACGCTGTCGCGGCGGGTGACGTCGGTGTGGACCGCGATGGCGCTGCCGCCTTCGGCGCGGATCCCGGCCGCCACCGCTTCGGCGGCAGCACCGTCGATGTCGGCGATGGTCAGCCGACCGCCGGCCGCGGCCATGGCCTGCGCCATCGCGGCACCGATGCCGCGGCCTGCGCCTGTAACAAGGACGGATCTCCCGCCCAATTGATCTGTCATGTGGTTCCTCCCGGAATGTTTGTTATTGCCGCCTTCTGAGCAAGGACCGTGCCAACTTCTGCGGCGTTTGTTTGCAAGGGGTTGCGCGGCCGGGTGTGGCGCCGGGCCATGGCGTGGCGCCACAGGTGAGGCGCCACGCGGCGGCGGCCCGGCTGGGCGGCGATGACGGATGGCGAGGACGGGCGGCACGGCACGGCATCGGCCCGCCCGCGCGGGCGGCCGGGTCAGGTCCGGCGCGAAGGAAGGGAAAGGCCCGGCGTCAGTGCCGGGGCGAGATGCCGAAGCGGCGCATCTGGCGATGCACCGTGGTGCGGTCGACGCCCAGCCGACGGGCGGCTTCCGAGACATTGCCCTTGCAGGCCAGCAGCACCGCGCGCAGTTCCGTCGCCCGCGGGTCCAGGGGCTCGCCGGCCCCGGGGCCGCCCAGGGCTCCCAGAGTTCCCGGAGTATCGGCGGTGGCAAGGATCTCGGGCAGGTCGGCGGGTTCGATCAC
The DNA here is from genome assembly GCA_044221805.1 of Meridianimarinicoccus sp. GTDB lineage: Bacteria > Pseudomonadota > Alphaproteobacteria > Rhodobacterales > Rhodobacteraceae > Meridianimarinicoccus. The sequence goes on along the minus strand of JBGAOK010000001.1, from coordinate 14,202 downwards.
GCCGTCCTCGCACAGCGCCGCGGCGGCGGCGAGGCTGTTGGACAGCTCGCGCAGGTTGCCCGGCCAGGCATGGTGGCGCAGCCGGTCCCAGGCGGCGGGGGCGATCTGTGCCCGCCCGCCCAGCAGCCGTTCCGCCAGCCAGTCGAAATCCGCCCGCTCGCGCAGGGGGGGCAGGGTCAGCGTCGCCCCGGACAGGCGGTAATACAGATCCTCGCGCAGCCCGCCGCCCCGCACCAGGGCGGGAAGGTCGTGGTGCGTGGCTGAAACGATGCGCACGCCGACCCGCCGCGGTCGGGTCGCGCCGACCGGGGTGACCTCGCCCTCGGCGATCACCCGCAAGAGCCGGGCCTGAAGCGCCAGCGGCATGTCGCCGATCTCGTCCAGGAACAGGGTGCCGCCGTCGGCTTCCTCGACCAGACCCTTGCGGCCGCGGGGCGCGGCGCCGGTGAAGGCGCCCGGGGCATGGCCGAAAAGCTCGGCCTCGATCAGGCTTTCGGGGATCGCCGCGCAGTTCACCGCGACGAAGGCGCCGGCCAGGCCGCTCGCCTCGTGCAGCGCGCGGGCGAGGAATTCCTTGCCGGTCCCGGTCTCGCCCTGGATCAGGATCGGCAGCGCGGTGCGGGCGAGCTTCGCCGCCTTGCCCTGCAGCGCGGCGATCCGCGCGTCGCCGCGGCCGAGGCAGCGCAGCGCGGCCGGGATCGCCGGGGCAGGGGCGGGCGCGCGCGGGCGGGCGCGCTGGGGCTCGATCGCATGGGCGAACAGCCGGTGGCCGTCGCGGGCGATCACCAGCCGGTCGCGGGTCGGCCGCTGCCGGGTCAGGCCGCCCAGATCGGTCACGTCCATATCGAAGAACTGGCCGAGCGGCTGGCCGACGATCCGCTCGGGCCGGCGCCAGTCGATGCCCGAGGCGCGGGCGAGGATCTGCGCCCCGCCATGGGTCATGCCGATGATCCGTCCCGACCCGTCCAGCGAGATCGCCGCCTCGGGGTCGACGTCGAGGAAATCGGGCGAGGTCGAGAAACGCAGCACCCATTCGGTTCGGGTCTGCGCCATCAGGTTCGCCAGCTCGATCCGGCGCACCGTCGCGCGGACCATGTGCAGCGCCAGGTTCTGGCTGGCCTTCGCGATCGGCGAGGCCAGCAGCGAGATGTCCAGCACCGCTGCCAGCTCGCCGCGCGTGTCGTAGATCGGCGCGGCGGTACAGGACAGCGGCGTGTGGGTGACGTCGAAATGGTCGGTCTGGTGGATCGTCAGCGCCTCGCCGGTGGCGACGCAGGCGCCGATCGCGCAAGTGCCGGCACGCGGCTCGGACCATTCCGCGCCCAGATACAGCCCGGCCTTCTGCAGCGGCCGGGCGAAATCCGGGTTGCCGAGGAATTCGACCGCCACCCCCGACCGGTCGCCCAGCAGCAGAACATAGTTCTGCGCCGCGATCTGGTGATAGAGCGCCTCGAGCCCGGACCGGGCGATGGCGATCAGGTCCTCGGATTGCTGGCGGTGGCTGCGCAGGTCGGTCTCGGGCAGGATATAGGCCTCGCAGGCCCGGGTCGGGTCGAGACGGTAGTCGTTCAGGCAGCGCAGCCAGGAATCCACCACCCAAGGGTCACGGTTGGACGCGCGGCCCATGGCCACGTCCTCGACCTCGCGGATGTGATCCAGTCCTCCCAACGATACCAGCACCCCCGCCGAAGCGCGGATGTCCCCTCCCCGATGTCCTCCGCCGGGAATCATGCACGCCGCTCGGGGCGAGTAAATAGCACCTTAGGCGCGGGATCCGTGCGGAGAGGTCAGGCTGCCCGGGCGCGGCGGCCGTCGGGCTCGAAGAAGAGGGCCTTCGCCGGATCGAAGCCCAGCCGCACCCGGTCGTTGGCCGCGATCGGGTGCTGGCCGAACAGCCGCAGCGTCACTGCCGTGCCCTCGCCCAGATCGACGATGGCGTTGGTGTCGCCGCCCAGCTTCTCCACATGGACGACCTGCCCGGCCAGCGGGCCCGAAGGGTCGATGCTCAGGTGCTCGGGCCGGATCCCCACGGTGCGCCCGCCATCGCGGCCGATCCGGGCGGCCGGCAGGAAGTTCATCGACGGCGCGCCGAGGAAGCCGGCGACGAACTGGTTGGCCGGATCGTTGTAGAGGCTCATCGGGCTGCCGATCTGTTCGACCCGTCCGTCGCGCAGGACCACGATCTTGTCGGCCAGGGTCATCGCTTCGGTCTGGTCATGGGTGACATAGACCATCGCCGCGCCCAGGGTGCGGTGCAGGTTGGCGATCTCCAGCCGGGTGTTCATCCGCAGCGCGGCGTCCAGGTTCGACAGCGGTTCGTCGAACAGGAACAGCTTCGGGTGCCGGACGATGGCGCGGCCGATGGCGACGCGCTGGCGCTGGCCGCCGGACAGTTCCGACGGCCGGCGGCCCAGATAGGGCGCCAGGTTCAGCATCCGTGCGGCCTCGGCGACGCGCGCCTCGATGACCTCCCTGGACTGGCCGGCCTGCTTGAGGGCCAGCGCCATGTTGTCCCGCACGGTCAGGTGCGGGTAGAGCGCATAGCTCTGGAACACCATGGCGATGCCGCGCTTCGCCGGGGGCGTCAGGTTCACCACCTCGCCGCCGATGCGGATCTCGCCCGACGACACGTCTTCCAGCCCGGCGATGGTGCGCAAGAGGGTGGACTTGCCGCAGCCCGAGGGGCCGACGAAGACGACGAACTCGCCGTCCTCGACGGTCAGGTTGATGTCCTTCAGGACGTCGACCTTGCCGAAGGATTTCGAGACACCGGTCAGGGTGAGGGCTTTCGCGGCGGTCATGGGCGGGACTCCTGAAGGTCGATGGCGCGCCCCAGACGGATGCTGTCGTCGGCGGCAAGGCAGATGCGCAGGGACTGGACGGCGTCGTCCATGTGGCGGGTCAGGTCGATGTCTTCGGCGATGGCCTTCAGCACGAAGGCCTGTTCGGCATCGCACAGGGCCTGATGGCCGGGTTCGTCGGGCAGGTCGATCCGCCGGTCGCCGGTCAGGGTGTGGACAAGGATGCTGCCCACCTTCGTGTGCCCGTCGATGTCGGCCGAGCCGCCCGAGTTGCCCTCAAGGATCGAGACCGCGCCGTTGGGCGAGACGATGTCCTTCACGAAGAAGGCGGTTTCCGACATCATCGGGCCCCAGCCGGCCTCGTACCAGCCGACCGAGCCGTCGGCGAAGACGACCTGGAACTGGCCGTAATTGTACATGTCGGGCGCGATCTCGTCCGACAGGCGCAGGCCCATGCCATGGACCCGGACGGGCCGTGCGTCGGTGATCTGGCACATCACGTCCACATAATGGACGCCGCAGTCGACGATCGGCGAGGTGGTCGCCATCAGCGCCTTGTGGGTCTCCCACGCCGCGCCAGTGGATTGCTGGTTCAGGTTCAGCCGGAAGACCCAAGGCCCCCCAAGGGCCCGGGCCTCGGCGATCAGCCGCTGCCACGACGGGTGATGGCGCAGGATGTAGCCGACCACCAGCTTCTTCCCGGTCCGCCGCGCCGTGGCGACCACCCGTTCCGCATCGGCCACGCTGGTCGCCAGCGGCTTCTCGACGAAGACATGGGCGCCGGCTTCCATTGCCGCCACGGCGAGGTCGGCATGGCTGTCGGAATAGGTGGCGATCACCACCAGATCCGGGGCCAGCGCCAGCCCGGCCGCGAAGCTGTCCGGCCTTGGATAACCGGCCAGGTCCGCGGGCAGCGCCACTTCGGACCGGTTGACGAGGCCGACGATCTCGGCGTCGTCGTTGGCGTGGTGGGCAAGGGCATGGGAGATCCCCATGGTGCCCAGCCCCACCACCAGCACCCTTGTCCTGCGGGCGGTCATTTCACCGCCCCCGAGGTGATGCCGCGGATCAGTTGCCGCGAGAAGATCACGTAGAGCACCAGCACCGGGATGATCGCCATGGACAGGGCGGACAGGACCGCGTTCCAGTCGGTGACGAACTGGCCGATGAAGACCTGGCTGCCGAGCGTCAGGGTCTTGGTCGCCTCGGCCGGAGCAAGGATCAGCGGGAACCACAGGTCGTTCCAGATCGGGATCATGTTGAACACCGCGACCGTGGCCATGGCGGGGCGGACCAGCGGCAGCACCAGCCGGAAGAAGATGGTGTATTCCGACAGCCCGTCGATCCGGCCGGCGTTCTTCAGGTCGTCCGAGACCTGGCGCATGAACTCGCCCAGGATGAACACCGCCAGCGGCAGGCCCTGCGCGGTATAGACCAGGATCAGCGCCATCAGCGTGTTCACGAGGCCGGCCGAGACCATCATCTCGAGGATCGCCACCGTGCCGATGCGGATCGGGATCATGATCCCAAGCGCCAGATAGAGGCCCATCAGCGTGTTGCCGCGGAAGCGGTATTCGCTGAGCGCGAAGGCCGCCATGGCGCCGAACAGCAGGATCAGGGACAGCGAGGCGACGGTGACGATCAGCGAGTTCTGGAAGTAGAGGAAGAAGTCGCCCTGCTGCAGCACGGTCTGGTAGCCGATCAGGCTGAAACTGTCGCCGGTGGGCAGGGCGAGCGGTTCCTTGAAGATCGCCTTCCGGGTCTTCAGGCTGTTGATCAGGATGACGAAGACCGGGAACAGCGCGATCACCGTGTAGAGGATCAGGACGCCATGCATCGCGGCCGCGTTCAGGGGGTTGCGACGTGCCTTGTTCACCGGTCCGGCCTCAGAGCTGATAGCGGCGCATCCGGGTCTGGATGCCGAAGAGATAGATGCAGACGCCCACCAGGATGATCGCGAACATCGCGCTGGCGATGGCCGAGCCCATGTAGGGATCGCCGAGCTGGAGCTGGAAGCCGAAGAACGTCCGGTAGAGGAAGGTGCCGAGGATGTCGGTGGCGAAGTCCGGCCCGGCCAGCGCGCCCTGTGCCGTGTAGATCAGGTCGAAGGCGTTGAAGTTGCCGACGAAGGTCAGGATCGAGATGATCCCGATCGAGGGCAGGATCAGCGGCAGCTTGATCTTCCAGAACGCGGCCATGCCGGTGATGCCGTCGATCTCGCCGGCCTCGAGGATCTCCTCGGGGATCGACAGCAGCGCGGCATAGATCAGCATCATCGGGATTCCGACGAACTGCCAGACCGAGATCAGCGCCAGCGTGGTCAGCGCGTATTGCTCCTTGCCCAGCCAGGGCGCGAACAGGGACTTCAGCCCGACCGCATCCAGCATCTCGGGCGCGATGCCCCAGATCGGCGAGAGGATCAGCTTCCAGGCGAAGCCGACGATCACGAAGCTGAGGATGGTCGGCACGAAGATCGCCGAGCGGTAGAGCGCGGCGAAGCGCAGCCGCGGGTGCGACAGCAGCGCCGCCAGCGCCACCCCGATCGGGTTCTGCACCACCATGTGCACAAGGAAGAACCAGAAGTTGTTGCCGAGCGCATTCCAGAACGCCGTCGACCACAGCGGGTCGAGGAACAGCGTGCGGAAGTTCTGCAGGCCGACGAACACGCGGGTCTGGTCCACCTCGTTGAAGAGGGCGAGCCGCAGCGTGTTGAACAGCGGATAGATCATCACCGCCGTGTAGACGAGGACCGCCGGGGCCAGGAACACGGCGATGTGCCAGCGGATGCGCGGCTTGTGCATGGGGGACTCCGGTCAGGTCTCCCGGACGAGGATCCGTCCGGGAGGGGGGTCAGCAGGGCAGGGGCGAAGCTCAGTTCCGAGGCTCAGTCCTGAGGCTCAGTTCTTCTGCGGCCCGTACCAGCTGGCGAGGCCGCCCTGCAGCCGCTCGGCGGCCGCCTCGGGGGTCTCGGTGCCGCGGACGACGTTCGCCGCCGCGCCCCAGGTGTCGTTCTCGAGGTTCGGCGTGCCGCGCGACAGGATCTGGTAGGTCGAGCGGATCGTCGGCTTGCAGGTCTCGCGCCAGCTGACGAATTCCTGCGCCAGCGGATCGTCAAGCGTGACCTCGGCATTCACCAGCGGGAAGAAGCCGGGCAGGGCATTGGCATAGATGCCGGCGAATTCCTGCGAGCCCACCCATTCCAGGAAGGACCGGGCGGCCTCGGCATTGGGCGAGGCGGCGTTGAGGCCCATGGCGATGTCGGTGTGGTCCGAGATGAAGCAGTCGTCGCCCGCGGCGGGCACCGGCGGCGGGAAGGCGCCCATGGCGAAATCGGCCTGGGTGTTGAAGCCCGAGATCTCCCACGAGCCGGCGGGATAGATCGCGGCGCGGCCCAGGGTGAACAGGTTCTGGCTGTCGGGATAGGTCTGCGCCTCGAACCCGTCGCCCAGATAGGGGCCCCACTTGGCGATCTCGGTGAAGGGGGCGATCCATTGCGGATCGGTCAGCTTCTGCTCGCCCTTGATCAGCGCCAGCCGGCCTTCCTCGCCCTTCCAGTAGTTCGGGCCGATGTTCTGGTAGCCCATGGTGGCGGCTTCCCACTGGTCGTTGGTGCCCATCGCCATCGGGATGTAGGACCCGTCGGCCTTGATCTTCTCGAGCACGGCATAGAATTCGTCCATGGTCTTGGGCGGCTCGATCCCCAGCTCGGCGAAGGCGTCCTTGTTGTAGATGAAGCCGTGGATCACGCTGGCCATCGGCACGCAGAAGGTGTGGGCGCCGTCATCGGTCGACCAGGCCGACTTGGCCACGTCCGAGAAGTTGGCCATCGCCGCAAGCCCGGTCAGGTCGGCAAGCTTGCCCGACTGGTAGAGCGACAGCGAGGCGTCGAAGGGCCGGCACGAGATCAGGTCGCCGGCCGAGCCCGCGTCGAGCTTCGAGTTCAGCACCGCGTTGTATTCGGTGGGTGCCGAGGGCACGAACTTCACCTTGACGCCGGGGTGGCTGGCTTCGAAGGCCGGGATGATCTGCTCCTGCCACAGGGTCAGGTCGTCGTTGCGCCAGCTTTCGATGGTCAGGGTGACATCCTGCGCCAGCGCGCCCCCGAGGGGAAGCGCGGCGGCGATGGTCGTGGTCAGCAGAGCTGCCAGCGGGAGAGTACGGGACATGCAGTTCCTCCTTGTTGAACGGGGGGCGGCGGGCAACGGCGGGCGCCGTCAGATCCGCGCCAGCGCGGCGCGCAGGTTGCCGCCGGTGTCTTCCAGCAGCCGGTCCGCCCGGGACGCGGGCAGGCCGGCGGCGATCAGGGCGGCGGGCTTCACCCGGCCCTGGGCCTGGGCCAGGGCGGCCGCGGCGGTTTCCGGGGCGACGCCGGTGATCGCGGCGACGATGCCGGCGGCGCGGCGGCGCAGCTTGTCGTTGTCGGCCACCACATTGACCATCATGCCATCGTAGATGTGGCCCAGCTCGACCGCCATCAGCGTCGAGAGCATGTTGAGCGCGATCTTCTGGGCGGTGCCGGCGCCCATCCGGGTCGATCCGGCGATCACTTCGGGCGGGGTGGCCAGCAGGATCGGGTGGTCGGCCATGGCCAGCAGGGCCGAGCCGGCATTGTTGGCGATGCCGATGACGGTGGCGCCCCGGGCCTGGGCCTGGCGGGCCGCCTCCACGGTGAAGGGGGTGGTGCCGCTGGCCGAGACGGCGATCACGGTACCTGCGGCGGTCAGGTCGGCCAGCGCCCGGGCCAGGCTGTCGGTGTCATCCTCGACGGCGCCGGGCATCTCGACCCCTGTCGGCATGCCGCCAGCCATCACGATGCGGATCTGGCCCGGCGGAATCGCGAAAGTGCCGCCCAGTTCCAGTGCGTCCGAGGCCGCCATCAGCCCGGACGACCCGGCGGCGGCACAGACCAGCCGGCCCCCGGCCCGGATCGTCGCCGCCATCGCCTGTGCCCCGGCGCAGATCGCTGCGGCGGCATCGCCGACCACGGCCGCGGCGGCGGCCTGTCCGGCGGCCAGCGCCTGGGCGATCGCGATCGGTTCGCGGGCGTCGAGCCCCTTCGCCTCGTCATGCAGCATTTCGGTCCGGGGCAGTGCCATGCGAATCTCCCTCTTGCGGCCGATCATACCTTTCCAATACCATTTGTCTACCATTTAATTCTTGTTCTGGCGGCCGAGTCAGTTTCTCGGCGGAAATGGGCACTTTTCCTTGCGTTTGGTAGTAAAAAGGCCTTTAATGCCGTCCATAGGTATTATATAGGTATCTCATGCAACCCGATCTGGACAAAGCCGTGCTGGCCGTCGATGGCGGCGGAACCAACTGCCGCCTCGCGCTTGAGGCGGAGGGGGAACGCCATGTGGTCCTGCTGGGACCGGCCAATGTCTCGACCGACATGGGCCTTGCCGCGGCGACGATCCGCGACGGGCTCGGGCGCATGGCGGCGGAATGCGGCGTGGACTACGGCGCGCTGTGCCGGGTGCCGGCCTATCTGGGGCTGGCCGGGGTGGTGGATGCCGAATATGGCGCCCGGTTCGGCGCGGAACTGCCGCTGGAGCGGGTCTTCGTCGACGACGACCGCCGCCCGGCGGTGCGCGGCGCGCTGGACAGCGCCGACGGCTCGGTCGCCGGGATCGGCACCGGATCCTTCCTGGCCCGCCAGAGCGGCGGACAGATCCGCCTGGCCGGCGGCTGGGGCTCGCGCCTGGGCGACGAGGCCTCGGGGTTCTGGATCGGCAAGACCGCGCTGGTGCTGGCGCTGGACGTCGCCGACGGGATCCGGCCGGAAACCGGCCTGACCCGGGCGCTGATGGACCGCTTCGGCGGCAAGCCCCGCGGCATCGTGCATTTCAGCATCGCCGCCACCCCGAAGGAGGTCGCCGCGCTGGCGCCAATCATCGTCGAGGCCGCCGCGGCGGGCGATCCGGTCGGGCGCGAGGTCCTGCTGCGCGGCGCCGCTTATCTCCGCGACATGTTCGAGGCGATCGGCTGGCGCCGGGGCGAACCGATCTGCGTCCTTGGCGGCCTGTCCGCGGCCTATCGCGAGTATCTGCCCACGGCGATGCAGGCGGCGATCCAGCCGCCCAAGGGCACCGCGCTGGACGGTGCGCTGGCGCTGGCCCGCCTGATGGCGGCCGAAGGGGACGGGCGGGCATGAGCGTGACCGATTTCCTGCGCCCGGAAGGCTGGCTCGGCAAGGGCGCGGGGCCGCGCTATGTCCAGCTCCGCCGCCGCATCGAGGCGGCGATCGAGCAGGGCATCCTCGCCCCGAACGCTTCGCTGCCGCCGGAACGGGAACTGGCCGAACTGACCGACCTGTCCCGGGTCACCGTGCGCAAGGCGATCCACGAACTGGTCGAGACCGGCGCGCTGACCCAGCGGCAGGGTTCGGGCACCTTCGTGCGCGACCGGGTGCAGCGGGTCGAGCAGTCGCTGACCCGGCTGACCTCGTTCTCGGAGGACATGCAGCGCCGCGGCATGGACACGACCTCGACCTGGCTGGAGCGCGGCATCGTGGTGCCCTCGCCGGACGAGATGATCGCCCTCGGCCTGTCGTCGGGGGAATCGGTGGCGCGGCTCTATCGCCTGCGCGAGGCCGGGGGGCAGCCGATGGCGCTGGAACGGGCGGCGCTGCCGCTCGACATCCTGCCGAACCCGCTGGTGGTGACCGCGTCGCTCTACGAGGTGCTCGAAGCCATGGGGACGCACCCGGTCCGGGCGATCCAGAAGATCTCGGCCGTCAATCTTGGCGAGACCGAGGCGCGGCTTCTCGACGTGGCGCCGGGGGCGGCGGGGCTCAGCATCAAGCGGACCTCGTACCTGGGCAATGGCCGGGTCGCCGAATTCACCCAATCCACCTATCGCGGAGACGCCTACGACTTCGTGGCCGAACTCCGCCTCACGGACGCAAAGGACACCGAACGATGACCCAGAAAAGCCTGATGCGCGCAGAGGTGGAGGAGATCCCCGCCGCTGTTGCCCGTCTTCTTGACGAGGGCGGCGCGGACACGAGCCGGATCGCTGCAACCGCGAAGGCACTGAACCCCCGGTTCCTGGTGACCGTGGCGCGGGGGTCGTCGGACCATGCCTGCACCTATCTGAAATACGTCAGCGAACTGGTCCTGGGCCTGCCGGTCGCCTCGGTCGGGCCGTCGGTGGCGTCGATCTATGGCGCGAAGCTGGCGCTGGCCGACAGCCTGTGCATCGCCGTCTCGCAATCGGGGCAAAGCCCCGACATCGTCGAGATGACCCGCGGCGCCCGCGACGGCGGCGCCTATGCGGTGGCGGTGACCAACCACCCGGACTCGCCGCTGGCGCAGGCGGCGAACGCAACGCTCAGGATCCATGCCGGGCCCGAGATCAGCGTGGCGGCGACCAAGACCTTCGTCACCTCGGCGGTGGCCGGGCTGTGGCTGCTGGCCGAGATGAAGGGCGATGCGGCGCTGCTGACGGCGATCCGCGACCTGCCCGAGGCGCTGGCGCGCGCCGTCTCGGCCGACTGGTCGCCGGTGATCGGCGCGCTGGACAGCGGGTCGATCTACACCCTTGGCCGCGGTCCGGGCTGGGCGATGTCGAACGAGGCCGCGCTGAAGTTCAAGGAGACCTGCCAGCTGCACGCCGAGAGCTTCTCCTCGGCCGAGGTGATGCACGGGCCGGTCTCGATCGTCGACCGGGGGTTCCCGGTGCTGGCCTTCGCCGCCGCCGATGCCGCCGAAAGCGCGGTGGCCGAGATCGCCGATGCCATCGCCGCCAAGGGCGCCAGCGTCTTCGTCACCTCGGACAAGGCGAAGACCGCGACGGTGATCGAGCATGTGCGCACCGGCCACTGGCTGACCGACCCGATCGCCCTGATCGTGTCCTTCTACGCCATGGTGGAACGGGTCGCGGCGAAGCGGGGCATCAACCCCGACCTGCCGCGCCATCTGAACAAGGTGACGGAGACCCTATGACCAACCAGCGCGAGATCTTCCGCGGCGGCGCCATCTTCGACGGCACCCGCCTGATCGAGGGCCATGTGCTGCTGCGCGCGGCCGGCACGCTGGCCGCGATCCTGCCCGAGGCCGAGGTCGCGGTTGCGGCGGGCGACGCCACGATCATCGACCTGGCCGGGGACATCCTGTGCCCGGGCTATGTGGATCTTCAGGTGAACGGTGGCGGCGGGGTGATGTTCAACGACGACCAGTCGGTCGCCGCTCTGTGTACCATTGCCGCCGCCCATGCCCGGCTGGGCGCCACCACGATCCTGCCGACGCTGATCACCGACACGCCCGAACGCACCGCCGCCGCGATCCTCGCGGTCGAGGCGGCGATCGCGGCCGGGGTGGCGGGAATCGGCGGGCTACATCTGGAAGGCCCACATCTGTCCTTGGCCCGCAAGGGCGCCCATGACCCGCGGCTGATCCGTCCGCTGACCGACCGCGACCTGTCGCTGATCTGCGAGGCGGCGCGGCGCCTGCCGGCGCTGATGGTGACGCTGGCACCCGAGAACGCCACCCGCCATCAGGTCGAGGCGCTGGCAGAGGCCGGGGTGATCGTCTCGCTCGGCCACAGCGACGCGGACTTCGCCACCTGCCAGAGCTATGCCGAGGCCGGCGCCAGCTGCGTAACCCACCTGTTCAACGCCATGAGCCAGATGGGCAGCCGCGAGCCCGGGCTGGTCGGCGCGGCGCTGAGCCACGGCCGGCTGTCGGCCGGGTTGATCGCCGATGCGATCCACGTCCATCCGGCGGCGATGCGGGTGGCACTGGCGGCGAAGCAGGGGCCGGGGGCGGTGTTCCTGGTCAGCGACGCCATGGCCCCGGCGGGGACCGATCAGGGATCCTTCACCCTGAACGGCCGGGTGATCCGCCGGTCCGAGGGCCGGCTGACCCTGGCCGACGGCACGCTAGCCGGGGCGGATCTGGACCTGACCACGGCGGTCGGCGTGCTGGTCGCCGAGGTCGGGCTGGACCTGGCCACGGCGCTGGCGATGGCGACGCGGATCCCGGCCGAGGTCGCCGGCCTGCCCGCCGGGACCGGCCGCCTCGACGTGGGCGCGACGGCCGGGCCGATGCTGCGGCTTGCCCGGGACGGCGGCCGCTTGCGGCTGGCCGGCGTGATCCCGGCCGGCTGAGCGCCCGGGTCCGGTTCCGGGGCCGGCGCAGATCCGGGCATCCCGGCCGCGCCGGGTCGCATTTGTGTCCGGTCCCCGGCACTTCCCCATAGGCAGGGCGGCGGCTTTGCCCGACACTCGACCCAAGGGGCAACCACCGGATGGTGTCGAGAAGGGGGCAGGGACATGGCAGGACGGACAGGGCTGAGACCGGCGGTGCTGGCAGCGGTGATGCTCGGCGCAGTGCCGGGCTGGGCGGTGGCCGAGCCGGTGAAGGTGAACGCCGCGAATTTCACCCGGGCCGAGACCGACCGCTACATGACCGAGACCGTGGTCCGGAACGGGCTGGGCATCCTGGTCCATGGCCGGATGCCGACCACCGTCGAGGACCAGCCGGTGATCCGGATGAACATGGACACGCTCTATTCCAACGGTGTCTACGACCTGTCGGCGGGGCCGATCTCGGTCACGATCCCCGAGTCGGGCGGGCGCTATGTGGCGGTGCAGCCGGTATCGGGCGACCACTACACCCCCTACGTGCTGCACGAAGGCACCTCGATGATCACCGAGGAGGATATTGGCACCCGCTATGTGGCGCTTCTGGCCCGGGTCTTCGTCGATGCCGCCGACCCCGCCGACCTGGCCGAGGCCCATGCGGTCCAGGACGGGATCCGGATCGAGCAGACCCAGCGCGGCACCTGGTCGGTGCCGGATTGGGACCCGGCGAGCCTTGACCAGACCCGCGCGCTGCTGCTGCAACTGGGCGCCATGGGGATGGACGGGTTCGGCCCCCGGATGGGCCCGCGCGGCGAGGTGGACGAGGTCGCCCACCTGCTGGCCACCGCCGCCGGCTGGGGCCTGAACCCGGAATCCGAGGCGCGCTATTTCATCACCTTCCCCGAGAAGAACGACGGCAGCACGGTCTACCTCCTGACCCTGGGCGACGTGCCGGTGGACGGATTCTGGTCGGTGACGGTCTATGACGCCGACGGCTTCATGGTGAAGAACGACCTGGGCCGGAACGCGGTCAACAGCGTTACCGCCGATCTCGACCCGCAGGGCGGCGTGTCGATCCAGTTCGGCGGCTGCACCGGGGGCAGCCCGAACTGCCTGCCGGTGACGCCGGGCTGGAACTATACGCTGCGGCTCTACCAGCCCCGGGCCGAGGTGCTGGACGGACGCTGGACTCCGCCGGCGGCGGAGCCGGCGCAGTAGGCCGGGCGCGGGCAATCTGGATGACCCGGCAACGCGACGCGAACGGAAGGGACGGGCAATGGCACGCAACGGCGGACAGCTGCTGGTCGATTGTCTTGTGGCGCTTGGCGCGCGCAAGGCGTTTGGCATCCCGGGGGAAAGCTATCTGGCGGTGCTGGACGCGCTGCACGACACCCGGGGGCAGCTGGATTATGTGCTCTGCCGGCACGAGGGCGGCGCGGCCTTCATGGCGGCGGCCCATGGCAAGCTGACCGGCAGCCCCGGCATCTGCATGGTCACCCGCGGTCCCGGCGCCACCAACGCGGCGATCGGGGTCCATGCGGCGATGCAGGACTCTGCGCCGATGATCCTGTTCGTCGGGCAGGTGGGCACCGACATGACGGGCCGCGAGGCATTTCAGGAGCTGGACTACCGTGCGGCCTTCGGCCCGCTGGCGAAATGGGCGGTCGAGATCGACCGGGTCGAGCGCATCCCCGAGATCCTGTCGCGGGCCTGGATGACCGCGCTGTCAGGACGCCCCGGCCCGGTGGTGATCGCCCTGCCCGAGGACATGCTGGCGGCCCGGACCGATACCCCGGCGCTGAGCGGGCCGGTGGTGGTCGAGGAACCGGTGCCGTCGCCGGCCGCGATGGCGCGGCTCTGCGGCCTGCTGGAAGCGGCCGAGCGTCCGGTGATCTTTCACGGCGGCTGCAACTGGACGCCGGCCGGCGCCGCGGCGGTGCTCCGCTTTGCCGAGGCCTGGGACATTCCCGTGGTCGCCGCCTTCCGCTGCCAGGACCTGATCGACAACCATGCGCCGGTGTTCTGCGGCGAGGCGGGGGTGGGCATGCCTGCCCAGGTCCGCCGGCTGCTGGGCGAGGCCGACCTGATCCTTGCCCTGAACGCCCGCTTCGACGAGATCTCGACCGACGGCTACACCCTTCTGGCGGTGCCGCAGCCGCGACAGAGGCTGGTCCATGTCCACGGATCGGATGGCGAGATCGGCAAGATCTACCGCCCCGATCTGGCAATCCAGGCCGGGCCGAATGCCTTCGCCGCGGCGCTGGCGGCGCTGGCGCCCGCGCGCGGGGGCTGGGGCGACTGGCGCCGGACCGCCCGGGC